>CANIFC010000006.1 GCA_947466695.1 Oxalobacteraceae bacterium
AACGTAAAAAAACAGTCCTTCCATCAGGCAGGCAAACACGATCAGCGAGCGCAATAAGGTCTGGTCCGCTTCCGTGGTACCGGTCTTGAATTCAGGATTGGTCAGCACATCAATAAACGGAATCAGGAACTGATCTTTATCGCGAATCGATTCAACTTCATTGTAGGCATTAAAGACCTCGCTCTCGTCGAGTCCCAGCGACTCGACGATGTATTGATAGGCATGCGTGTGGATCGCCTCTTCAAAGGCCTGACGCAATAGATACTGACGACATTCCGGCGCAGTAATGTGGCGATAGGTACCGAGTACAATATTGTTCGCCGCCAGAGAATCAGCGGTCACAAAAAAGCCCAGGTTACGCGTTACCAGCCGGCGCTCGTCATCGGTCAGTCCGTTCGGATCTTTCCAAAGTTCAATATCACGCTGCATATTGATTTCTTGTGGCATCCAGTGGTTTGCACAACCGGCCAGATACTTATCCCAGGCCCACTTGTATTTGAACGGCACCAGCTGATTGACATCTGTCTGGCCATTGATAATCCGTTTATCAGAGGCATTTACCCGGCGCGCCAGCACTTCTGCCGATGGCGCTTCAGATTTGACTGTTGGCGCCTGCAAGACGACACCCGGCTCTGGCTGCACGGGCCGCAAGCGGGTTGCTGCCGGCGTCATTGGTGCTGCGGTTACAGCTTCATCATCCCAAGAAAGCATATTTACTACCTCAATGTTTAACTTATTTTTTTATGTGCATCTGGCAGGCGCGGCTCTGGACAGCACCTGCCAGGTACTGTAACTTGCCGCAGGCGGGGGCCCGCAGCGTGATGAAAATTTCGCCTGGTGCAGGGTTAATATCCCCCTACTGACAGGCTTCACATTCTTCAAAACCCTGGTCACCGGGACGCAGTACGCACGCCGGACCATCCGCTTCCGCTGCTGCACCAGCTGACATGCCACCGTGCCCGCCATCAACGCCAACCGCATTCAAGGCACCGGTCTTGCTGGTGGATTTTTCAGTGTGGGTAGCGCCCATGGTGCGCAGGTAGTAGGTCGTTTTCAAGCCGCGTAACCAGGCCAGCTTATAGGTCTCGTCGAGTTTCTTGCCGGATGCACCTGCCATGTAAATATTGAGCGACTGCCCCTGGTCTATCCACTTCTGACGTCGCGATGCCGCTTCAACCAGCCAGGACGGACTCACTTCAAAAGCGGTTGCGTACAGTTCACGCAGCTCTTGCGGAATACGGTCGATTTTTGCCAGGCTTCCGTCAAAGTATTTCAAGTCGGAAATCATCACTTCATCCCACAAGCCCAGATTTTTCAAATCACGGACCAAGTGCTCATTAATCTCGGTAAATTCGCCGGACAGATTCGACTTCACATACAGGTTCTGGTAAGTGGGCTCGATACAGGCTGAGACCCCGATAATATTGGAAATGGTCGCGGTGGGCGCAATCGCCACGCAGTTTGAGTTACGCATGCCATAGCGGGCAATACGCTCGCGCACCAGGGTCCAGTCCATTGCGGAAGACTGATCCACTTCCAGGTAAGCACCGCGCTCTTCGGCCAGCAGCCTCACTGAATCTTGTGGCAAGATACCGCGATCCCACAGCGAGCCACGATACGAGCTGTAAGTACCGCGCTCTTCAGCCAGTTCACTTGAGGCCAGATAAGCGTAGTGGCACACCGCTTCCATCGAGGTGTCGGCAAACTGTACTGCGTTCATCGAAGCGTAAGGGATACGCATCATGTGCAGGCAATCCTGAAAACCCATGATGCCAAGACCAACCGGACGATGCCGCATGTTGGAGTCACGTGCTTTATCGACCGCATAATAATTGATGTCGATGACGTTATCGAGCATGCGCATTGCCGTACTGATGGTTTTTTTCAGCTTGACGTGATCGAGCCGCAACTGTCCGTCTTGCTCAATCATGTGCGCCGGCATGTTGACCGAACCCAGATTACATACCGCGATCTCACTCTCGTTGGTGTTCAGGGTGATTTCAGTACACAAGTTGGAGCTGTGCACGACCCCGACATGCTGCTGAGGTGAGCGGATATTGCACGGATCCTTGAAAGTGATCCATGGATGGCCGGTTTCGAACAGCATCGACAGCATCTTGCGCCACAGGTCGATTGCCGGGATTTTTTTCGACAAGCCGAGTTCGCCACTGGCCACTTTCGCTTCATAGCCGGTGTAAGCGAGTTCAAATGCCCTGCCATATTTATCGTGCAGATCGGGCACATCGGAAGGCGAAAACAGGGTCCAGTCGCCTTTTTCCATGACACGCTTCATGAACAGGTCTGGAATCCAGTTGGCAGTGTTCATGTCATGCGTGCGGCGACGATCGTCACCGGTATTTTTACGCAGGTCAAGAAACTCTTCAATATCCATATGCCAGGTTTCAAGATAGGCGCACACGGCACCCTTGCGTTTCCCACCTTGATTGACAGCCACGGCAGTGTCATTGACTACCTTGAGAAAAGGGACAACACCTTGCGACTTGCCATTGGTGCCCTTGATGTGCGCACCGAGCGAACGGACCGGAGTCCAGTCATTACCCAGACCACCGGCATATTTTGCCAGCAAGGCGTTTTCCTTGATGGCGTCATAGATGCCACCGAGATCGTCTGCTACCGTCGTCAGGTAGCACGAGGAAAGCTGCGAACGCAGGGTGCCACTGTTAAACAAGGTCGGTGTTGAGCTCATGAAATCAAACGACGACAGCAAGTTGTAAAATTCGATGGCGCGCGCTTCACGGTCCGCCTCGTTCAGGGCCAGTCCCATGGCAACGCGCATGTAGAAGGCCTGCGGCATTTCAATCCGGGTGCCGCGTATGTGCAGAAAGTAGCGGTCATACAGGGTTTGCAGGCCGATGTAGGAAAATTGCAGATCGCGCTCGGAAACGAGTGCATTGGCCAGGCGTTCCAGGTCAAATTGAGCCAGCCGGACATCGAGTAACTCGGCATCGATCCCTTTTTGAATGAATTGCGGAAAATAGACCAGATAATGTGCCGCGGCGGCCTGTTGCGTCACTTCCTGGCCAAACACTTCCTTACGGATGGTATGGAGCAATAAGCGTGCAGTGACCTGGCTGTAGGCCGGCTCTTTTTCCATCAGGGCGCGGGCAGCGAGAATGGCTGACTTATGCAGCTCTTCAACCGGCACACCGTCATACAGATTTTTTAGGGTTTCTGCCAGGATCGCTTCGGGATCCGCCAGTTTATCGAGCCCGACACACGCTGCGGTGATGAGAGCACGTACCTGAGCGACATCGAGTATCTGGGACTGTCCATCGACGTTCACCCGGATTTGCGGCAATGCCGCATCACTCGAGCGCTGTGTTTCCAGCTGCGCCCGGCGTTCGTCCATGCGCTTGGCACGGTACAGCACATACGCACGGGCAACGTCATGTTCGCCTGAGCGCATCAGCGCCAGCTCAACTTGATCCTGAATATCTTCAATGTGAAACGTGCCGCCGGTTGGCTGGCGGCGGACCAGGGCGGCGACCGCCGTTGCAGTCAGCTGGCTGACCAGTTCGCGAATTCGTGCGGAAGCGGCACCCTGCCCGCCGTTGACGGCGAGAAACGCCTTGGTCACGGCAATTAAAATTTTCGAAGGTTCAAAACCCACTACAGCGCCATTACGGCGAATGATACGGTACTGACTGAAATTGGCTGCGGACGCGACAGCGTCGAGGCTGCCGGAGTCAGGCTGGGTCAGATTGATTTCCGTTTTGGCAGAGGGGGATGATATATGTGAAGAGTGCATTTGGACTCCGGGTTCAGCGTTAATCAGTTGGTGCTAGGGCGAGAGAAAAATCGCCACTATTCTCAATTTTTTGGAAAGCTTGCGTCATGGCCAATAGGTATTCCATCACGCTTTTTTACTATTTTCCTTACGATTTCCAGCTTCGTTTTCAACAATAAAGGAAAGAGGAAGGACAGGAATCACTAGAAAAATAAAAATTTAAACCACTATATGTAGTGCGTAAATTTTTATTTACGCTAATTCTAGTGGCATGGCCCGATACATGCAACTGATTTTTTACTAAAAATAATTTATTTAACAATATTTAAATTATGAACACACGCATTGTTTTTTAGGAATATTTACAAGACTATCAACATCGCCACTTCCGCTGAAAGTGACCACTAACATATCGGATTGATACCTGTTTTTTTAGTGAAAAAAATAGACGCTTTTATACTAAAAAAAAGTACAGGCAGTATAAAAAGGAGTGGGAAAGCAAGTGCACCGATAAAAAAAAGAACGAAAAATAATCAGGGGGAAAATCTTAAACGCACTGAAATCTGTGCCCCGCTGTTCAGCGTTACACGACATTGTCGTCCCTGGAATGCCAGGACTATGAAGATTGAGAGGTGGGGATGAAGGGATGGAATAAGGGAAAATTCAAGGCTCCGGCGCATGAAAAGCCAAGCCAAAACTATTTTAAGGCCACCAATTTCCAACCGAGCTCAGTAGTGGTGGCGACCCTGACGACATCGGGTCAATCCCGTTTCAGGTGAATCCGGAAATAGATTGCGTAAAATGCAGCCAGTCAAAAAAAGGTCCGGGATCGGTCTTTCTGCCAGGCGCGATTTCATTGTGACCCACAATGTGCCGGAGAGGAAAGCGCACCAGCAAGGACTGCGTCAGCATTCCCAGCGTCTGGTACTGGGCCGCTACAAAGGGCTGATCATCACAACCTTCGAGTTCTATCCCGATAGAAAAATCATTACAGCCGCTACGTCCATCAAAGCTGGAAATGCCCGCATGCCAGGCCCGCTCCAGGGTCGATACGAACTGGGTCAGCTGGCCGTCACGTGCGATCAAAAAATGGGAAGAAACCATGAGGTCACGCAAGGAATCAAAACTGGCGTGGCAGTCGCAATCGAGGCGGTTGAGAAATAAATTTTCGATGTTCCCATTGGCAAACTGGCCTTGTGGCAGACTGATATTGTGAATCACCAGCAGCGATATATCCGCCGGATCGGGACGCCCGTTATAGTTGGGCGAAGGCACGGACCGGGCTTTGCTACACCAGCCGTCTGGCCCGATAGTCCACAGCGACGGTGCAGGTATATCCGGGACTTCCGGAAAGTCTGGGATGTTAATCCGGATCATGGATTTTCAGCTTTTGGATCTGGTAGCGCAATTGACGAAAGCTTACGCCGAGTAGTTCTGCCGCCTGCGTACGGTTATTGTACGTTTGTTCGAGCGCGCGCCGGATCACCTCCCGTTCAATCTTTTCCAGATAATCGGGCAAGCTGCAGGGTAATTCGGGCGCATCGAAAATACTCGGTAGCTCCTGGACAGGGGAACACGCCGCATCTTGCGACACAGTATCCAGCGGCGCCACCTGGACTACCTCTGCTGGCAGTTCCGGCTCTCGCTCTGCCGGCAAGTCAGCAAGACGGTTGCCACGCAAAGCCAGATCAGACACTTCTATGCAGGCGTCGTTGGCAAAGGCCGTCGCACGCTCAAGAATATTTTCCAGCTCGCGCACATTACCGGGAAACATGTAATTACCCAGCGCCTGCAGCGCGGCATCGTTGAGCTTGACGACTTGTCCGCCACTTGCCAACCGGTACAAGATCTGTGACGAGAGCTCGGCAATATCTTCCAGCCGGTCGCGCAAAGGCGGCAGATGCAACTCAATCACGTTCAGGCGGTAATACAAATCCTGGCGGAACTTGCCCGACGCCACGCAATCGGCCAGATTTTGATGGGTTGCACTGATGATTCTGACATCGACTGGCTCTTCGGTCGTGGCACCGAGCTTGCGTACCCGCCGCTCCTGTATGGCGCGTAACAACTTCACCTGCATCGCGAGGGGTAGATCGGCGACCTCATCGAGCATCAGCGTCCCGCCGCTGGCAGCCTGAAAAAAACCGTCCCGGTCGTCAGTGGCACCGGTAAAAGCCCCCTTGCGATAACCGAAAAATTCCGCTTCCATCAGCGTTTCCGGAATCGCGCCGCAATTGACGGCAATAAAAGCTTGGCCGAATCTGGCGCTATTACCATGAATTTCACGGGCGGCCAGTTCTTTGCCGCTACCAGACTCTCCGGTAATGATGACTGGCGCCATACTGCGTGCCAGACGCTCTATTTGTGAGCGCACATGCTGCATCGCCGCTGATTTCCCAATCAGGCAAGATGGGCTCGACGGCCCGGCAGGCGCGGTATCAACCGGTTTTGTCGCTGGCAACTGCGCCATCTCGATGGCTGACCGGACCAGCTTACGCAACTGATCCAGCGCCACAGGCTTGGAGACGTAATCAAAAGCTCCGGCCTTGAGTGCGACGACCGCATTGTCCGCGCTGCCAAAAGCGGTAATGACAGCAATCGGGGTATTTTTGTGCAAACTGCTCACTTCGTGCACCAGCTCCATACCGGAGCCATCAGGCAGGCGCATGTCAGTGAGGACAAGCGCATAGCTGGTCTTATTCAAATACGCCCGGGCCGCTGCCAGAGAGCCGGCACTATCCACATCCAGGCCCATTTTCACCAGTGTAATTTCCAGTAGTTCACGCAGATGGGCCTCGTCGTCGACGACCAGAATACGCAAGCTACCGGGAGATTCGCTATAACTCATGGCTGATTTGGTAAAGAAAAATTAATTACGAAGCGCCCGGCAGGTTCTGATCCGGCTCTGTATGTTTCATCATTTTTGTATTCATAGTCTAACAGGGCGTGATTATTGAGGCAAAGTTCACGCGCCATATACAAACCCAAACCAGTCCCCTTGCTGGAAGTGGTATAAAAAGGTTCAAACAAATGCGCACGCACTGCCGGAGAAATACCCGGGCCATCATCCTGAATATGTAACTCTGGTCGATTACCCAGCCCTAGCCGGGCATACAGCCGGATACTGGCGGGTGCTCCGCTGGCGTAGCGGACTGCATTCGTGAGTAAGTTGACCACCACCTCACGCAAATGCATGAGATCAAAGACAACCTTGAATTCAATCGAGGCATCAATCTCAATCAAGCCCGGCGCTAACGAGCGGGTCTCAATAAAATCCCGGGTAATCTCACGCACTTCAGCCATGATCGGGAATGGCGCGATGTCTGACTGCGCCTTGCGCGACAATTTCAGGATATCTTCGATCAGTTGATTAAGCCGCATGACATTATCGTCGATGATCTTCAACAGGCGGCTGGTTTGCTTGTCGTTATGAATGTCCTCATTCATTAATGACGCCGCGTAAGAAATCGACGACAGGGGATTTCTTACCTCGTGCGCGATGCTGGCAGTAAGACGTCCCATGGACGCGAGCTTTAACTGCTGCGCCTGATTTTCGATGTCAGACACATTTTGCATGAAGATGATGGTGTACGCCGTATTGTCATGCTGTCCCTTATGGTACAAATTTGGCTGCACGTTTTTTTGTCCGTTTTGTTGTCCGTTTTGTTGTCCGGTATGCGGTACATTAAGCAGCTCCACATTGTCGACCATCACGAAACGCAATTTCAGGTAGGTGATGAAATCGGGTCGTTCGGATCTGAACGACGTATCCCTGAATACAGAATCATTCGCACTCTCTTCCATATGGCGGATTGACACGAACGAGGCATCTTCGTGCATCAGCCACATCGAGGTATTGAAATTTGCCGTCTGTTCACGTCTGGCAATTAAGGCGTCAGCGACCGGGCGCAAGGCAACGACGCTATCGAGCCGGGTTTTCGACTCGCGCATGTCATCGGTCAGCCCGAAACCGAGCATGCGTTCAGCCGCAGGATTAATTTCCAGTAAATATTCATCTTGATCGATAACTAAAATACCATCGCCCATATCGGCAATAACAACCCGGTTGATCGATTGCTGCACAGCTAATTCATTGCCGCGTTTGGCCGCCAGCTCTTCCTGACGGATCAGGTTGGCAGCCAGGCGATTGATGACGACCACCACGGAAAAGTAGGCGACACCGTAGAAACCAGCCTGGGAAATTGACAGATTATCGCCTAGCACCAGAGTTTGATAGGCACCTTCGAGCAACAGGAACAGCGTGATCACAGCGGTAAAAAATAGCGCCAGCATCAAGGGGGCCAGGATTCCCACACCAGCCAGCGGGAACAGGTACAAGATGGTCAGGCCACTCTTGCTGCCACCAAAACCGACAAACATCACGGAAATCATCGTAATGTCGAGCGCAATCTGGGAACTCAATTGCAGCAGGAAGCGTTTTTGGTAATTCGCTTTCAAGAGCACGAAGCCGGCGGCGACGACCAGGTAGCTGATTACCGCCAGACGAAACCAGAAATTTTCTAGGAACCAGAATTCCTTACCAGTCTTGACACTCAGATACACCAGAAAACAGCCTGCAACAATCACTCTTGAGACATTGAGTGTTTGCAGTGAACGCCACAGTGTGGGGCTAACCGAAATGTAAGAAGAGGAAATGACGGACATCGGCGCTTAGTCTGCCTGAACTGCCTGCTCTGCGTGGGCGATACAGCAATACGTTTTTTGCCCCTTGCGGATCGCTTCCGAGGACGGGATATACATCTGGCAAATATCGCAGCAGACCATGGCTTCCGCCTCAATCTGGACCGGATCAGGCCGCGGCGGTGCGGGTTCGGCTCCACCCTGCGCTGTTGGAAAAGAGATTTTCTGACCTTTTTTACGTACTGCAAATACAACCAGTACGACCAGTACCAACCACATCAGCAACTTCATGCCAGGCTCCTGTGGAGTAAAACTTCAAGTACAAAACGACTGCCGACATAAGCCATCAGCAAGGCAATAAAGCCGCCGAGCGTAAAACTCAGGACTGTTTTACCGCGCCAGCCTCGCCATTGCCGGCCCGCCAGCAAAATCCCAAACAGTGCCCACGACAGCAAGGACAGCAAGGTCTTGTGATCCCATTTGAAGGCGACACCCAACACCTGCTCGGAAAAAATGACCCCCGACAGGACGGTCAGGCTGAGCAGGACAAAACCTAGCGAGACAAGACGAAACAGTATTTTCTCCATGGTCATTAATGCCGGCAAGCGCTCAATGGCCGTGTTCAACCAATGTTGATTCTGGTTGTTGCGTATTTTGTGCAGGTGCATGTCCTGCAATACCATGACCAGCGCATGAAATGCGGCGATCGTGAGCGTACTGTAAGCCAGCAGCGCAACCACGATATGCCAGGGAAACATGACGGTCTTGCCGATCAGCGTGATAGGCAAGCCGGGAAAAAAAATCGGTAGTAGCGCCATCACGGCCGCATTAGGCAACAGCAATACTTTTAAGCCATCGAGCGAAAAATTTCGGCTCTCCAGCCAATAGACCAAGACCGAAATCCATAGTGCCGCCGAGAGCATGACCGCAAAGCCGACCCGTAAACCATCGAAGTGGGAGACTGCGAACCATAGCGAGGCGCCATGGACCAGCCAGGCGACAGCGCTCAGGCCCGATCCTGACAGGCGGCGCTGGCCGGGGATAAACGCGCAGAGCACATATAATGCCGCCGCAAGAAGTGAGAAATAAATTAGCATTGTCTAAGTTTACACCATGTCTGTCCTCATGTTGCGCCTCTCTGTGCTTGCGGCGGGCGTATCGATAAAAAAAAGGGCCACTTTTTGCGCTATATTCCTTGCAGCTGGTTACCGCAATAGGGCCTTCAGCGGGCGACGCACCCCATCGCGCTATGCAGGTACAGCGACTGCCTCGCATCAATATGGCAGGGCCCGGGGCCCGGGATCTTCCGGCGCTTTCTTATTTCTGGCAAGAATTTTTACCCTGTTTTCAGCATTAATCGCGCACCAACAATTACCCGCGTCACGGCCAGAATCGCTGGCGCTGGCACTATTTTTATCCGGCGACCGGTTTATTGTGCGTGTCCGGAGGCAAGTGTCCTTTATAATCAATGTTTTAGCCGACAATTAACAAAAAAATCATGGAATTAGCCAAGTCTTTTGAGCCCGCCGACATCGAAGCATTCTGGCGCAATGAATGGGAGCAGCGTGGCTACTTCGCCGCCAGCATGGACGAGGCAAAACCATCGTTCAGCATTCAGCTGCCACCGCCTAATGTCACCGGCACCCTGCATATGGGACATGCCTTCAATCAGACCATCATGGACGGCCTGACGCGCTACTACCGTATGCGCGGCCATAACACTGCCTGGATTCCGGGTACAGACCACGCCGGCATCGCCACCCAAATCGTGGTCGAACGCCAGCTCGATGCGCAAAAAATTTCGCGCCATGATTTAGGCCGTGAAAAATTTGTCGAAAAAGTCTGGGAATGGAAAGAGAAATCGGGCTCCAGCATCACCGGCCAGATGCGCCGCATGGGCGCGTCCGCCGACTGGCAGCGCGAATATTTCACCATGGATGCACCCCGTTCCAAAACAGTTACCGAAGTCTTTGTGCGCCTCGTCGAGCAAGGCCTGATCTATCGCGGCAAGCGGCTGGTCAACTGGGACCCGGTACTGGGCACGGCCGTATCTGACCTCGAAGTGGTCTCGGTAGAAGAAGACGGTTCGATGTGGCATATCCGTTACCCGTTCACCGATGGCAGCGGCCATCTGACGGTGGCCACCACCCGTCCCGAAACCCTGCTCGGTGACGTGGCCGTCGCGGTGGATCCGACCGATGAGCGCTATGCCCATCTGGTTGGAAAAACCTTGAAACTGCCACTGACAGAGAGGATCATTCCCGTTATCGCCGATGACTATGTCGATAAAGATTTTGGTACCGGTTGCGTCAAGATTACGCCGGCGCATGACTTTAACGATTACGCTGTTGGCCAGCGCCACGCACTGGCCTTGATCAGCGTTCTCACGCTCGATGCCAAGATCAACGAAAATGCTCCGGCTGCCTATCAGGGTCTCGACCGCTTCATCGCCCGCAAGCAAATCGTGGCCGACCTGGACGCACTGGGATTACTCGATTCGGTCAAGCCGCATAAATTGATGGTACCGCGCGGCGACCGCACCAACGTCGTGATCGAACCGATGCTGACCGACCAATGGTTTATGGCGATGAGCAAACCGGCGCCGGAAGGCACGTTCTTCCCCGGCAAATCGATCGCTGAAGTGGCACTGGAAAAAGTGGCCAGCGGCGAAGTCAGGTTTGTTCCGGAAAACTGGAGCACGACCTATAACCAGTGGCTCAGCAATATCCAGGACTGGTGCATCTCGCGTCAATTGTGGTGGGGTCACCAGATTCCGGCATGGTATGGCGACAATGGCGAAATCTATGTCGGCCGCGATGAAGCCGAAGTTACTGCAAAAGCGGCTGCAGCAGGCTACACAGGCGCTTTGAAACGTGACGAAGATGTGCTCGATACCTGGTTCTCCTCTGCGCTGGTACCGTTTTCCACCATGGGCTGGCCGGAACAGACGCTGGATATGAAGCTGTTCATGCCCTCCTCGGTGCTGGTGACCGCTTTTGACATTATCTTTTTCTGGGTCGCGCGCATGGTCATGATGACGGCGCACTTTACCGGCAAAGTGCCGTTTCATACCGTCTACGTGCACGGCCTGGTGCGTGATTCAAGCGGACAGAAGATGTCCAAGTCCAAAGGCAATACGCTCGACCCGATTGATATCATTGACGGCATCAGTGCCGATGATCTGGCCGCCAAGCGCACCCTGGGCCTGATGAATCCCAAGCAGGCGTCCAGTATCGAAAAAGCGACCCGCAAGGAATTTGCCGACGGCATCCCCGCCTATGGTACCGATGCACTGCGTTTTACCATGGCGAGCTATGCCTCACTGGGACGCAACATCAATTTTGATATGGGACGCTGTGAAGGCTATCGTAATTTCTGTAATAAATTATGGAATGCAACCCGCTTTGTGCTGATGAATACGCAAGACAAGGATTGCGGTTTTGCCGCTGGCGTGACCGATGCCGAGCTCGATTATTCTCAGGCGGATAAATGGATCATCTCGACGTTGCAGCGTACCGAACTGGAACTGGAAAAAGGCTTCAGCGACTACCGCTTCGACAATATTGCCTCAGGCATCTATAAATTTGTCTGGGATGAATATTGCGACTGGTATCTGGAAGTGGCCAAGGTACAGGTACAACACGGCAGCGAAGCGCAGCAACGCGCCACCCGCCGCACTTTGCTGCGCGTACTTGAGGCTATTTTGCGACTGGCCCATCCGGTGATCCCGTTTATCACGGAAGCCTTGTGGCAAACCGTCGCACCGCTGGCCGGAAAAACACTCCAGCCTGCGGGCGACTCCATCATGCTGCAAGCCTATCCGATATGTAATCCGGACAATCTTGACCTGGCTGCAGAAGAATGGATGACCGGCCTCAAGGCGATGACGGATGCCTGTCGCAACCTGCGTGGTGAAATGCAATTATCACCCGCAGTGCGCGTACCACTGTTGCTGCAAGCGGCCAATGCTGCTGACAAGCTGCGCATGCATTCTTTTGCGCCATATTTACAGGCACTGGCCAAGCTCTCGGAAGTGCAGGTAATCGATAATTTACCCGATTCCCCGGCACCGGTCTCAATCGTTGGGGAGACCAAGCTGATGCTGCAAGTAGAAATTGATGTTGCAGCCGAGCGCGAACGCCTGTCAAAAGAAATGGCGCGACTGGAAGCGGAAATCGCCAAGGCGCAGGCCAAACTAGGCAATGAAAGCTTTGTCGCGCGTGCGCCAGCGCAAGTGGTGGCGCAAGAGCAGGAAAGAATGGCCAATTTCTCCGCCACGCTGGAAAAGTTGCGCGAGCAGTTTGGTAAATTACCAGTCGCCTAGCGTTGCCACGAACAACGGGAGCAAACTAGTTCGCTCCGGTTAGCCGCCAGAACGAGGCTCGCACACTTGATGTGCTCAATAGAAAATCCTGTTTTCAAAAATAATTTTTTGAAGCAGGATTTTTTTATAGCCGCCTCGGTTCACCCGGTTTAAAGTGAAGACTCTAAAAATTGTGTATATCCCGGTAATCGCTACCAGTACAATTAATTGGCAATTTAAAAACTTAAATAATCGAGACACGATGAAAAAATTGACTGATATTCCCACCAGAGCGCCGGCCACAAGTCGCGTCGCGCTCATTGTCCTGGCAACACTCGTTAATCTTTCTTTCGCATGCGTCGCGAGCGCCCAGGAAAGTCCGGCAGGCCTGTGGAAAAGTCTGGATGATAAAACCGGCAAAGCCAGGTCACTCATCCGCATTACCGAAACAGCAGGCGAGTTGCAGGGGAAAATTGAGAAACTGTTTCCCGCGCCAGACACTGAGCAGAATCCAAAATGCGACAAATGCGAAGGCACCAATAAAGATCAGCCCGTTCTTGGCATGACTATCTTGTCGGGCTTAAAAAAAACCGGTGACGAATACAGCGGCGGAAAAATTCTTGATCCCGAGAACGGTAAAACCTACAGCAGCAAACTCAAGCTGAGCGACAATAACAAAACACTTACTGTGCGCGGTTATGTCGGCGTACCGATGTTTGGCCGCTCACAGACATGGATACGCGAGCAATAGAACAGCTGATCCTGTTATTTTTCGGCTGCTATCTGACATTGACTTGATTCAGGTCATCACCGTCGGTTCGCATGCGGGTAGGATGGGGTATGAAGTTATTTTTCTTATCAATCAGGAGTCCACATGCAAGTTGAATCTCATCCATTATCCGTAGAATTTCCAGAATTTAAAGAAACAATTCACGCCTTAAAGCTCAATGACGCGCATTTTTCCAAGCTGTTCGATGAGTACGATGACACCGACAAGGCCATCAACCGCGCTGAAAACGGTATCGACCTGCTCGGTGACGCCGCCCTCGAAAGTTTGAAAAAAGTGCGTATCTCGCTCAAGGATCAGCTCTTTCAAATGATGCAGGCAGCCGCGAGCGCGTAATTAACGCCAGCAACGATGATGCAACAGTTGTGTAACTGTTGTGTAGAAAAAACGGACAACCTGCTGTCCGTTTTTTTATTTGCAGCGCCTGGCCCGGAAGACGCTGGTATCGCCATAGAACTGCGCGTCTTGTTGCGGCCACCAGCCGGGTATCCCCAGCACGGGCAGCGGCGTGTAGTCGGCAGTGGTGAGATTATGCGTCAGCAGTTGAGTGGCAACCTGCTGATCGAGCCAGATTCTGCGCGCATCCCGCTCCATCTGAAAGAAGCTGGCATCAGCCCACACCACCCAGGCGTGTGCGGTGATGGCCTTGTAAGGTCTGACCAGCTTTTCCATCAAGGCGTGACCGAAGCTCCAGACCTCTGCCTGTGTTCCGAACAATTCCGCCTGGTCGACGAAAGCCGCTTGCCACTGGTGCTGGCGCAAATCTTCCAGCAGGCCATGTCCGGCAGCGCTCTCTTCAAGGACTAAAATCGCGGCATTTTCATCAAAAATCGTCGCGGCATCGCGTGCCGGCCCACGCGATTTCCCTATGCCCAGAGTGGCGATCTGGGCTGACTGCATCGCATTGAGCTGGCGTTTTATACGCGGAAACGTCAGCCATACCAGAGCATTGAAGAAATCATGCAGGTTTTCACGGGTCGGCACTTTGCCAGTCGCACTAATATGCGCTTCGTAGGCCGCGCCCTCCGGCAATTGTGCCTGCGGGATAAACTGCAGCGCCAGTTCACGGTGATTGCACATCGCGGTTTGTACGGCACGGGCATTGAGGTGCGCGCGCCAGTCAGGCGCCGCAATGAGCTTGCCAGCCTCTGGCCGGACAGCGGCAAACCAGGCTTGCGACCAGTCGATACCATCGAAAAATTGCGTTGGCATAGACGTTATTGCGCCAGCATTTTCCAGCTGATGGTTTCGCCACTGTTTAACGGGACCAGGCTGGAATCGAGGAAAGGCAATTCATCAGGTAACGTCCACTCCTCACGTTGCAGGGTAATCGTGCCGGTATTCCGTGGCAGATTGTAAAAAGCCGGGCCATTGAAGCTGGCAAAAGCTTCAAGCTGATCCAGGGCGCCAGCCTGATCAAAGGCCTGCGTATACAATTCCATCGCGTGCAGTGCGGTATAGCAGCCGGCACAGCCACAGGCATTTTCCTTGACGCCCTTGGCATGCGGTGCAGAATCGGTACCGAGAAAAAACCGCGCACTACCGGACGTGGCGGCCTGCAGCAACGCCAGCCGGTGTGACTCCCGTTTCAATACGGGCAGGCAATAGTAGTGCGGACGAATCCCGCCTTTAAAAATCTCGTTGCGGTTATACAGCAAATGGTGGGCGGTGATGGTCGCGGCAATCGGGCCGGGCGCCTGCGCCACATAGGCTGCCGCTTCGCTGGTGGTGATGTGTTCGAACACGACCTTGAGCTCAGGCATATCGTGGCGCAAGGGTTGCAGTACACGCTCGATAAAAACCGCCTCACGGTCGAACAGATCAATGTCCGGATCGGTCACTTCACCATGCACCAGAAACGGCAGGCCGACTTGCTGCATCATTTCCAGTGTCTTGTAGCAGTGTTTCAGATCAGTGACGCCGGCATCGGAATTGGTCGTCGCCCCGGCCGGGTACAATTTGACAGCGTGTACAAAACCGCTGTCCCTGGCGCGCCGGATCTCGTCTGGCGGCGTGTTATCGGTCAGGTACAAGGTCATCAAGGGTTCAAAGTGCATGCCCGGCGGCAGCGCTGCCAGGATACGCTCGCGGTAAGCGCGCGCCTGGGCGGTTGTCGTGACTGGCGGCTTGAGATTGGGCATCACAATGGCGCGGGCAAACTGCGCTGCCGTGTGGGGCAATACACTGGCGAGAGCCGCACCATCACGCAGGTGCAGATGCCAGTCGTCCGGGCGGGTGATGCTGATTTGTTGAATCAGGGATGAGGCAGAAGTGGTCATGACAGCTCGCGGTAACAGGATGGCCGTATTTTACCTTCTTCGTTGAAGGTACAGAAAGGCAGATCGCTGCCAACCCGCCATATTTTCACTGATCATCAGGAAATCGATGAAAATCAACCGGAAGTTTGGATGGTATCGGTAAGCGCTCCATCATTAAATAATGCTAAAAATCAGTAGAGCGATACCATCGGCGTTTTTTTCCGTTCGGTAACCTCATGTGCATCAAGAACCGGCTCACCGCAAGAACGTTTCAGCTCAGCTGATTCTTCGCGTTGCTGGTTTTACACCTGGTCGATGGCCTTGTGCTGCCGCATTACTGACATTACCGACCCTCTGCGAGATAGCCGCTGTGTTATCCGGGCGCACAGTATCTGTCATTAGCGTAAAAACACTCACCGTGTCAGCCAGTGCCATGGCTTGCTCTTCCATGCTTTCCGCTGCCGCTGCCGCCTGCTCAACCAGAGCCGCATTTTTCTGCGTCATCTCGTCCATCTGGGAAATAGCTGCATTCACCCGAGAGATACCACTGCTCTGTTCCTGGCTTGCCGCCGTAATGGCAATCATGATTTCAGCAACTTGCTGCACGCTGGTCACTATTTCTCCCATCGTCTTACCCGCTTGATCAACCAGGTGACTGCCTTGCTCTACCTTGTCGACAGAGTCCCCGATCAACGTTTTTATTTCCTTGGCGGCACTGGCGCTACGCTGGGCAAGGTTACGCACCTCGGAGGCAACGACGGCAAAACCACGGCCCTGCTCGCCCGCCCTGGCCGCCTCGACGGCCGCATTGAGCGCAAGAATATTGGTTTGGAAGGCAATGCCATCAATCACGCCAATGATGTCATTGATTTTGCGTGAACTATCCCTGATTTCTCCCATCGTAGCAACGACTTGCCCGACCACGGCGCCACCTTTCACGGCCACTCCGGTAGTCGACACCACCAGCTGGTTTGCCTGCCCGGCATTTTCAGCATTACGCCTCACCGTGGCAGTGAGCTCTTGCATGGAAGCGGCAGTCTGCTGCAGTGAGCTCGCTTGTGATTCAGTCCGGTTAGACAGATCCAGATTACCCGCAGCCATCTCACGCGAAGCCAGCGTAATGGTCGTGGTTCCCCGTTTTATTTTGGTCACGGTGTCAAGTAAATTGTCTTGCATACGTTTTAGCGACTGCAGCAAGGCACCAATTTCATCGCGTGCGGCCACTGTATTAACATCCATCTCAAACGTCAGGTCGCCATTGGCAATGCGGTCTGCCGCGATGCTGGCATGATGAATAGGACCGGAAATGGAGCGCGTAATGAACAAGGCGGCCAATGTGCCCAAGGCCAAGATTGACAGGCCGATGGCCAGCATGACCGCCATCGTATTAGTATGCTTTTTCTGTGACTCGTCGTACGACAACGTCACTGCCTCATGCTGCTGCTGTGCCAATTCGGCTAATGACGTCATCCATTTTTCATGTGGCAGATTAAAGTCTGATTGCAAAAACGAGGCCGCATCAAAATAATTTCCTGCGACCACAAAATCCTTGATCTTGGCGATGACGACAGCAAGTGCCTGCTGCTGCCGGGTGGCATTATTGAGCGTATCGAGCCCCGGTCCGCCAGCGACTAGTGCCCTGATCAGACGCTCCGACTTATCGTATGCGTGCAGCGTTTGTGTCAGCGTCTTTATTTCACGCTCCGCCTCGGCCGCATCAGTCGGCGCCGTCATTTTGCGCAAGATCAGCGCCAGCGCCCTGCCTTGTGCATTCATTTCGGTTGCTGCGTCCAGACTGGCCACCTTGTTATTCACGATGTAATCCGCCGAGTTTTGTAACTGATTCATCCCGAACAGCCCCATGACCAACAACGCCGTGGCGAACAGCAGTACCAGCGCGAAACCCAATGCAAGGCGAGTGCCAATTTTAAAATCAGAAAGCCAGTTCATAGCGAGTCCCGGTTGTTAGTGGTGTGGGAAATAAAAAATGCCAGGCACTCCGTATTGAGCGGACGTGTCTGGCATCAACATTTTTGCTCTAGTGAATGATCTTGGCCAAAAATTCACGCGCGCGTTCCGAGCTGGCATCGGTAAAAAACTCATCCTTGCTGCAGTCTTCGACAATCAGTCCCTTGTCCATGAAAACGATACGGTTCGCGACTTTTTTAGCAAAACCCATCTCGTGCGTGACTACCATCATGGTCATGCCTTCTTGTGCCAGACCCACCATCACGTCCAGGACCTCGTTAATCATTTCAGGATCGAGCGCTGAAGTGGGTTCATCAAACAGCATGGCAATCGGGTCCATCGACAAGGCGCGGGCAATCGCCACGCGTTGTTGCTGACCACCTGAGAGCTGACCGGGAAACTTGTTCTTGTGCTCGAGCAGACCGACGCGGTCGAGGTATTTCAAACCACGTTCAGCCGCTTCATCTGCCGAGCGGCCCAGTACCTTGACCTGGGCAATCGTCAGGTTTTGCTGGATCGACAGATGTGGAAACAATTCGAAATTTTGAAACACCATACCTATGCGGGCACGTAACTTGGACAGATTAGTTTTAGGATCGCCGACTGACACACTGTCCACGATAATTTCACCTTTTTGAAAAGGCTCGAGTCCATTAACCGTTTTAATCAGCGTCGATTTACCCGAACCGGACGGACCGCAGACTACCACCACCTCACCCTTGCTGACGTGGGTGCTGCAATCGGTCAGGACTTGAAACTGGCCGTACCATTTGCTGACATTGTTAAGTTTGATCATTTTTTTTCCTGAGATTCTGTAGGCTTCGATGTACGAAGTGAACGCATAGTGAGTAAGTTAGCCGCACGAGCTTAACGAATGATCGCTACTTTTTTCTGTAATTTTGCCACCAGGCTCGATAAGCCAAAGCACATGATGAAGTAGACCACCGCAACAAAGGAATACATCTCCACCAGGCGTCCGTCACGTTGGGCAATTTTTGACGCAGCGCCGACGAAATCGGTAATCGACAAGACATAGACCAGCGAAACGTCCTGAAACAGCACGATGGTCTGTGTCAGCAGGATCGGGATCATGTTGCGAAATGCCTGCGGCAAGACAATATGCGCCATGGTTTGCCAATAGCTCATGCCCATCGCATAACCGGCCGAAATCTGGCCCCGTGGTATCGACTGAATGCCGGAACGCATGATCTCGCAGTAGTACGCCGCTTCAAACATCACGAAGGTAATGAGGCAGGATGAAAATGCGCCGACCTGAACCGGGGTATCGGAACCGATAATCCATGCGCCGATATACGGCACCAGAAAGTAAAACCAGAAGATCACCATCACCAGTGGAATGGAGCGCATGATATTGACGTACGTCGTCGCTGTCAGCGCGATTGCCTTGTTGCTCGACAGGCGCATCATGGCAAGCATGGTCCCCAATATGGTGCCGCCCACCATCGCCATGACGGTCAGCTTGAGGGTGAACACCATACCGGTAGTAAACAGGTAGACCCAGGAGCGCTGGATCACATCAAAATCGAAATTAGCGAACATGCTTAGTGTCCTCCTGAAGTGGTAGAGCCGGTAGAAATGTAACCCGGCACGGCAGTGGCTTTTTCCAGGAAATGCGACATCATGATGGCAACCACGGAAATACCCAGGTAAATGAGTGTCGCAACGGTAAATGCCTCAAAGACCTGAAAGGAAAACTCCTGCATGGAGCGGGCGCTGGCGGTAAGTTCCATCAGGCCGATCGTCAGGGCGACTGAACTATTCTTGATGATGGCTGCCACTTCATTGGTCATCGACGGGATGATAATGCGAAAGGCCATTGGCAGCAAAACGTAGCGATAGGTCTGTGGCAAGGTTAAGCCAAGCGCCGTACCGGCCATTTTTTGGCCGCTAGGCAGAGAGTTGATACCAGCGGAAACCTGTACTGCAACGCGCGCCGAAGTAAAAAATCCCAGGCTCAGCACTGCGGTGACGAAAGGCGCATTAGGCAGAGATTTCAACCAGTTTCCCATTTCAACAGGGAGTAGTTCGGGCATCACAAAATACCAGAGAAACATTTGTACCAGCAGGGGGATATTTCTGAATAACTCCACATAGCCATTGGCCAGACGTGCCGCCCATTTGTTCGGAGCGGTACGGATCGTGCCGATGATCGCACCAAGCACCAGCGCGATGATCCATGCAAGACCGGCAGTTGCCAGCGTCCACACCATGCCAGAGATCAGGGACTCGAGGTAGTTGCCGCCACCATCAGGCGCAGCATCCCAGAAAATATTCCAGTTCCAGTGATAATTCATTGTTATATTTCCTTCTTATTGCATCAAGGTAACTTAAAACCATAAAAAACAAAACGGGAGGTTTCCCCCCCGCTTTTTATATTGCTACTGCCAGCTCTTGCGTCTGACGATTATTTTTTGCCTTTTAATACCGCTTTTTGTGCCTCAGGCACGGTCGCATACGCAGAAGGCTCACCGGAATCGGTTGGCTTGGCGATGGCGACCTTGAACTGCTCGGACATCGGCCAGTTCAGGGAAATACCTTTAGGAGGGATCGGCTGCAGGAACCACTTGTGGTAAATGCGGTTGATGTCGCCTGAAGTCAGAACGTTGCTGATCGCTGCATCAACCACTTTCTTGAATGGCGCGTCATCCTTGCGCAACATGATGCCATATGGCTCAACAGACAAGGCTTCTTTACTGATTTCATAATCAGCAGGTGCCTTGGAGTTGGCGGCCAAAGAGGCCAGCAGGATGTCATCCATCACAAACGCGACTGAACGACCGGTTTCCACCATCAGGAAGGCTTCTGCATGATCCTTGGCAGGCATGATGTTGATGCCCAGGTTTTGCTCTGCATTTAATTGTGTCAGTTGTTTCAGGTTCGCTGTACCCGAAGTGGAAACCACTGACTTACCTTTTAAATCAGCCAGCGTTTTGATATTGGCAGATTTTTTTGCCAGGATACGGTTGGCAGTGACAAACGTGGTCGGTGCGAAAGCGACTTGCTTCTGACGTTCCATGTTGTTGGTTGTCGAACCGCATTCCATGTCAATGGTGCCGTTCGCCATCAGGGGAATACGGGTAGCGGAAGTTACCGGGTTAAGCTTGACATTGAGACTGGTCAGTCCCAGCTGTTTTTGAACAGCGGTAACCACTTTCAGGCACAGGTCAATGGAGTAACCCTGGTAGGATTGCTTATCATCAAGATAAGAAAAAGGGATAGAGGAGTCACGTACACCCAGGGTAATCGTGCCAGTTTCCTTAATTTTTTTCAAGGTACCGGTTTCCTGAGCCTGTGCTGCACCGGCGATCACACCGGCACCAAGCAAAACGACTAATAATTTCGACAATTTCATACGGTCTCCTGAAAACATGTTTCTAAAAAAATTGAAAAAAACTTGAGTTGCTTAGTCTAACAAAAGCTTTGCCCGTCACAATGTTTTTTTTAACGCATCAATAGGTATTACTACGTAAATTCATTAAAAAAACGTAAATATTCCTGCTTAGCCCTGCTTTATAAATTAATCGGCAACTTTATCCGATGGAAAACGTATGTTGTCGCGTAACAATAAACCCATCGCCATATTGAGATTAATCCCATCCGGTGGAATCGCACTCCGGAACCATTTATCGTATAACCTGGTTATTTCACCATCGTTCATCATGCGCGCAATTTCAAGATCAATAAAACGCTTGAAATTGGGATCTCCCTTGCGCATGAAAATGGCATAGGGCTCCGTTGAGAGTGCATCGCCAACAATAGTAAATCTGGACGGATCACCGCTGGTCGCGCGCAAGCCGAATAACAGCACATCATCCATCGGGAATGCATCCGCTGTTGCGTTATTCACCATTGCAAACGACAGGTGGTGATCATTTCCCTCGATCAATTTAAGCTCCAGTCCGCTGGACTTGCTACGATCAGCCAATAATCTGACCGAGGTTGTGCCCTTGGTGGTTACCACAGTTTTTTTCTTCAGGTCTTGCCAGTTATTGATGCCTGAATCAGCCAGCACCACCATGCGCGTTGAAGCGAAAAAATAGGGAATGGTGAACGCGACCTGTTCCCGCCTTGCCGCGTTATTGGTAGTGGAACCACATTCAAGATCGGCCTTGCCTTCTTTAACCGCAGCAACGCGGCTGCTTGGCGTCACCAGCAGATAGTTAACCTTCAACTGTGGCAGCTTAAGCTCACGCTTGATTGCCTCTGCCAATTTCTGACAGATATCGACCGAATAGCCGATGGCCTGCTTATTGGCCGACAGGTAGGAAAAAGGCACCGACGCTTCACGGTGCGCAATCGTGATGGATTGTGTCTCCCTGATGCGGCTAAAGGTATCTGCAGACAAAGTGGCTGTGGCTGAGGTGGCTGAGGTGGCGGCAGAACCCGCTACCAGCAGCAGGCAAGTAAAGCCTGCGTTGAGCAGTGAACGTAAGATTTTCAAAAATGGCCTTCAGAGAGGTTAAATGTTTTATCGTTTATTCTACCCAAGATTACGTGTGTTATTTAACATTGTAAAAAAAATAAAAAAACTTAACATCATTCAAATTTACCCTTGGATCAGCCAACTACCGATACCAAGGGCAAGGCTCGCTCATTTCAGCCCTTATGCGAGATGCCTTAATTCACGCAACGCCACCGAAACCGGTGCCAGGTCAGCCGGCTGGGT
The DNA here is from genome assembly GCA_947466695.1 of Oxalobacteraceae bacterium. Classification (GTDB taxonomy): domain Bacteria; phylum Pseudomonadota; class Gammaproteobacteria; order Burkholderiales; family Burkholderiaceae_D; genus Undibacterium. The sequence goes on from CANIFC010000006.1 coordinate 22,393, forward strand.
ACTGATCGTACTGAGCAGCTGGCATAAGCGGGTAATGGCCGGGTCATTTTGCTCGCGCCAGAAGCTGATCTCTTCCTGCCGCGCCAGGAGTCCCTGCGTGATCTGGCTGGCGATGGAATACACGTCGTCGCGGGCACTGCCACGGGCCTGCGTCTGCCATAACGTGTCGGTCGGCAAACGGTTGATCTGGGCGCGCCAGGCGGTCAGGCCAAGAGCCACGTCGATACCAAAATAGGCCCGCGCCGCCTGTTCAAGCCCGGCATCGGCACTTGAGGCCAGATCGGCCAGGTCGACCAGATCGAGCGCCGGGAAAATGAAATCGAGCGCAGCCAGATTTTGCGCCAACTCGATTTCCACACCCGCAGTGGCAAAGGCTTGCGCTGCCAGCTGCCAGCTTTCATACGCAGCCGGTGGCAACCAGTCAGCCAGGTTGGCACGCATTTCACGTGCCGCAGGCTGGTAGCGCTGAATCAAGGTTGGCAGATCAGTGCTTTGGGCGCGCACCCGCAACATCCAGCGCGAGGCACGCTGCGCCGTCGCAATGAGGCGGCTCAACAGATCGAGTTGCAGTTGAGCGTCAACCCGGTAGTCGAGTGCATCAATTTGATCCCATAAAGGTTCCAGATCAAAAATTTCACGCGCCAGGGTAAAGGCACGGATCACGTCCGCAGCCGTGGCTCCCGACTCGGAAGCGATGAAATTGACAAAGGTCGCACCCGTGCGGTTTAGCACCGTATTGGTAATGAAGGTAGCGACAATTTCGCGCCTGAGTGGATGGGCGGCAATCGCCGGCGCAAATTTTTGCGTCAATACCTGCGGGAAATACGCCTTGAGCGCCCGGCTGAAGTAAGGATCATCCGGAAAATTACTCGCCAGCAGATCGTCAAACACCGACATTTTGGCGTACGCCAGCAGCACGGCATTTTCTGGTGCAGCAAGACCTTGCTTGCGCGCGCGACGCTGGGCAATTTCTTCGTCGGACGGCAAAAATTCAATGGCACGGTTAAGACGACCGTTACTTTCCAGATTTTGCATCAGGCGTTGCTGACCATCGAGTAAGTACATCGGCCGGTGAGTGGCGATGTCGAGTACCTGCGTCTGATAGTAATTGTCTGTCAGCACCAGCAAGCCCACTTCATCGGTCATGGAGGCGAGCAGGTCATTGCGCTGCTTGAGCGTCAGGTCACCCGCCTCAACGATACTGCCGAGTAAAATCTTGATGTTCACTTCATGATCCGAGCAGTCCACCCCGGCCGAATTATCGATCGCATCCGTGTAGATGCGCCCACCATGTTGGGCAAACTCAATCCGGCCGTTCTGGGTACATCCCAGATTTCCACCTTCACCGAGCACCTTGCAGCGCAGTTCATTGCCGTTGACGCGGAAGGCATCACTTGATTTGTCCCCCACCTGGGCATGGCTCTCAAAACTGGCTTTCACGTAAGTACCGATACCACCGTTATAAAGCAGGTCAACCGGCGCTTGCAGGATGACGCGTAACAAATCAACCGGGCTGAGGTCACTTAGCGTAATACCCAGCACCGCACGCGCCTGCGGGCTCAGCGAAATCGACTTGGCACCACGCGAATACACACCACCACCAGCTGAAATCAGGCTTTTATCGTAATCATCCCAGCTTGAACGCGGCAGGGTAAAGAGACGCTGGCGTTCTGCAAAGGAAACGGCCGTATCCGGCGCAGGATCGATGAAAATATGGCGATGGTCAAACGCGACCACGAGCTTGATTTGCTCTGAAAGCAGCATGCCATTGCCAAACACGTCACCGGACATGTCACCAATACCGGCCACCGTAAATGGTGTGGTCTGGGTGTTGATGGACAATGAGCGGAAATGTCGCTTGACCGATTCCCAGGCCCCGCGCGCAGTGATGCCCATTTTTTTGTGATCATAACCGACGGAGCCGCCTGAAGCGAAAGCGTCGCCCAGCCAGAAGCCGTAATGAGCCGAAACGCCGTTGGCAATATCGGAAAACGAAGCAGTACCCTTGTCCGCGGCAACCACCAGATAAGGATCATCAGGATCATGCCGCACTACATTAACCGGCGGCACCACATCGCCCTTGACGATATTATCAGTCAGGTCCAGCAAACCCGAGAGGAACAACTTGTAGCAGGCAATACCCTCAGCGAGATAGGCTTCGCGTTCAGTGGCCGGCGGCGCATTTTTCAGCACGAAGCCGCCTTTGGAACCGACCGGTACGATCACGGTATTTTTCACCTGCTGGGCCTTGACCAGACCCAGCACTTCGGTACGGAAGTCTTCACGCCGGTCCGACCAGCGTAAACCACCACGGGCGACCTTGCCACCGCGCAAATGAACGCCTTCAACACGGGGCGAATAAACCCAGATTTCAAACAGCGGTTTGGGTTCCGGCACACCCGGCACCACGCGAGGATTGAGCTTGAAGCTCATGTAGGGCTTGTCGCTCCCCGTTACATCACACTGCCAGACGTTGGTACGCAAGGTCGCTTGTATCGTGGCAAAAAACTGGCGCAAGATACGGTCTTCATCGAGGCTGGCGACATCGCCCAGCAGCGCCTCGATCTGCAGCTCAATGTGCTGCTGCGCTGCATCCCGCTCTACGTCATTACCCTGCCCGGCATCAACGCCAGAAAACGGATTCAAACGGGCATCGAACAAGGCGACCAGCGCCTGCGCTATACCGGCATTTTTATTGAGTGCATCCTCAATGTAGCTTTGGCTGTAGGCAAAACCAAGCTGCTTGAAATACCGGGTATAAGCACGCAATACGGCAATGTTGCGGGCGTCCAGCGTGGTACTCAAGGCCAGGCGATTCAAGTGATCGCTCTCCACTTCCGCCCGCCAGGCAAGTGAAAACAAGGTTTCAAAACGTAGCTTGACAGTTGAAAGGTCGGTAGTTACCGGCAGTTGCAGGCCCATGTCATGAATCCACAACGCGCCGCTGCCGCTGCCAACCCGGTAAGGCTGCTCGTCCAGGACGCGGGCACCCATGCATTCGAGGACAGGCAGGGAATCGGATAGTGCCACCTTGGAGGTATTGTAAATTTTAAAGCGCAGTGTCCCTGCGGCAGCATCCAGTGGCCGGTACAACTTCACCAGCAAGGGCGAACTCTCCGAGAGGCCCGCGAGGATGCTGGCGTCTTCTGCCGCTACCAGAGCTGAAAAGTCTTCGCGGTAGCCGGTCGAGAACGCGCTGGAAAAACGGTGCGCCATTGCCAGCCCGAGGCCTTCGCCATGGGCGCGCAGCAATTCGCTGGTGCAGTCATCTTCCCAGCGTTGCGCCAGTTTGGCGATCCGCGCTTCAAGCGCCAGCACATTGACGTTGAGCGGCGCACGTTCCTTGGCGCGCACCAGGTAATGGATACGTGCCAGCGGACTATCCGTGAGGGTCGGGGTAAATTCGATGGATTGCCCATCCAGCGCACTCATGAGTTCATTACTGATCTTGATACGCAGCTCGGTGTTGTAGCGGTCACGCGGCACGAATACCTGCGCCGAGGTGAAACGGCCAAACGGGTCACGCCGCAAGAACAGGCGGGTACGCTGGCGTTCCTGCAGGCGCAAGATACCGATGGCGTGTTCGGTCAGGGTCGCCGTATCGATCTGAAACAGCTCGTCGCGCGGGTAGTCGTCAAGAATCGATTGCAGCGATTTCGCTGCATGACTGTCAGGCACGACACCGGCGTTGCGCATGACATCGGCGGCGCGCTGGCGCACTTGCGGAATATCTTCCACGTTCGCGGCGTAGGCACTGGAGGTATATAAACCGAGGAAACGCGATTCGCCGATCACATTGCCAGCGGCGTCAAAGCGTTTTACGGCAATGTAGTCAAGCCAGGCCGGACGGTGCACCGTAGCGCGTGTCATGGCCTTGCTGACGAGCACCAATTGACTCGACTCAAGCAAGGTGAGCGCCTCAGGTGGCAGCCGCATTTCGCCCGTTTGTACTGCACCGCGCAAGATACCGAGCCCGGAACCGGGTAAGGCCACCAGGCTGACATTGTCACCGTCGCGCTTGAGATCATAGTCGCGTGCACCGAGAAAAGTAAAATGGCGCTGTTCCAGCCAGTGCAGGAAAGCGATTCCCTCGGCACAATCGGTAGAGGCAAGCGGCTGCTGTTCCGAGGCGGTGCTCACCGCGTGTACCCGTTCGAGCATGGCGGGCCAGTCACTGACGGCGCTGCGCACATCGGCCAGAACACGGCTCAGGTCCTGCACCAGCGCCTGTTGCTCAGCCACGCTCACGATACGGTCGCATTCAACCAGGATAAGCGACTCGACATGTCCGTCCAGTCCCGGTGATTTGGCGGCCGACACGGAGCTGACGGCGGCAATCCGGCCTTGGGCGTCACGCGCCACAACGACCAGCGGATGCACAATCCAGTGCGCGGTACGGCCGCTGCGATTGATCGCCATCGTCACTGAATCGACCAGGAAAGGCATGTCATCGTTGACGATCTGAACGATGGTGTGCTCGCTCACGAAACCGTCTTCAGCCAGCGTCGGGTTAAATACGCGGACCTTGGGACCTTGCACAACCCGGGCGGCATCGAGCAATCGCCAGTGGGCATTGGCCAATGCGAACAATGTCGCGGAACCGCGCGCGACAATTTCATCGGGATCGCTGTTTTCAAAATAGGCGGCGACGAAGCCGCTTTGCAGCTGGGCCGCGGGACCTGTATGGTCTTGCGCGTAAGCGAGCAGCTCGCTCAGGTGGGAAGTGGTCATGCATTTTCCTTCTAGTTTGAGGGTATCAAGTTATAGAAAATAATTAGGCAGTCTAACGGATAAGAAATTCGACCCGGTCACAACAAGTTCTTTTCAAATAAACCAGTTATATCAAAATGGCTGACATTTTTCCTGATTGGCTGACACACTGATTGGCAAGCTCGACGCCAAGCACAGGAAGTCATTAAAGAGTCATCAATAGCAAGATAATCTCCCCTTCAGCGCCGCTAACAATAACGCGTTTTACAAGGCGCCACTTTCCGCTTCGCATTGCCACCCACCATCTCCAAAGTGACTGAGGCAGGCAATTTTTGGCCAATCGAGCCCATGCGCACATCATGATAAAGTACCGCATGGTAGGACAACTGGATTACTCGTCGCAAATGCTTTGTTTGCATGCATCTATGCAAAAAAAACATACATGTACCAAGCTTACACCTGATTTGCCAAACGTCAACAGACTGGCCGCTTACCCGCAGCTGTCCGGCTTCATGACAAGGCATCCATGTCGCACTTGCCGAAGGTCAAAGTCAGGGATTGGTTTTCCCCGGGACAGCCAGTTTTGCCGCCCCGCTAACGGTCTTGCGCCCGCGCAGACTGGCCTGGTTCAGATGCTCCCATAGCCGTGAGACCAGCAGCTTGCCCGGTCTCTGTGCCGATGGACGCTCACGATACAGCCGGATCTCCATGCTCACTTCCCATTGGGCCAGCCCATCGTCAGCCCGGGCCAGTTGTTTTTGCCTGATCTCCCGGGTGACAGCTGATTCCGGTAAAAAAGCGACTCCACGCCCTTCCAGTGCCATCATTTTCAAGCCTTCGGCCATATCGGTTTCGTAGCACTTTTCTAAATGCAGCGGAGTACGCGCATCATTTAAAATCAGGTCCACCATCCGTCCGAGGTAGGCATTATTGGCGTAAGACAGAAACGGCAGCGGCGCAGCGGCTGTGCCGGGCAGGACAAACTCGGGCACGCCGGCCTTGTTGCAACGTGCGTAGGCCCGCAGCACTTCCGAGCCCATCGTGATCATGTCGTACTGGGCTGGATCAAGCAACAAGGGCTGATGCGGGTGATGGTAGCAAAGCAGCAGGTCACAACCGCCCTCGACCAGCGTCATGACCGCATCATGCACATTGAGCGCCAGCAAACGGGCATGAATTTCACCAAAATTTGCATCAAGTCCGGTCAGCCATTTCGGCATGTAGGTGAGTGACAGCGTGTGCGGCACCGCAAAATCAATAGTCGCCTGGGTAGAACTGCGCTTGCCGCGCAGCAGCGCCCGGGCATTATTGATTTGCCCGAGCATGACGATGGCCTGTTCGAAAAAGACTTCACCGGCATGGGTAAGGCGTGTCGGATACGAGGTCCGGTCAATCAGGTCAGTGCCTAGCCAGGCTTCAAGCGACTGTATGCGACGCGAAAAAGCCGGTTGTGTGACATGACGTAATTCGGCAGAGCGGCTGAAACTATTGGTTTCCGCCAGTGAGACAAAGTCTTCCAGCCATTTGGTTTCCATATCAGGGCCTTGGTGTAAGTAGTCGGTTGGAAGAAATTGAAGGCGTATTTGCGTCGTACGTTTGCGTCGCACGTTTACGTAATACGCTTGCATTAAGCGCTTGCATCAGGCGCTGGTATCGGGCCAAAAGGAAGATTGCCTTGTCCTTTTTTTCCGCAGGCTTATTGCGTCACGTCCAGTGGTTCAAATCCATCAGCATCGGCGTCAGTCGCGCTTTCTTTTCGATGTTGCTGGCGTTCCCACATCTGCGCATAGGCGCCATCGAGGGCGAGCAGTTGCCCGTGCGTTCCCCGTTCAATGATGCGCCCTTTGTCCATGACCAAAATCTGTTCGGCATCAACAATGGTGGAAAGGCGGTGCGCGATCACGAGGCTGGTTCTGCTTCTGGCGATTTCCTTGAGTTGCGCCTGGATCATTTGCTCTGATTTCGAGTCAAGCGCCGAGGTCGCTTCATCAAAGATCAGGATCGCCGGATTTTTCAGGATGGTGCGGGCGATCGCCACGCGCTGTTTTTCTCCGCCGGAAAGTTTTAAGCCACGTTCGCCGACCATGGTGGCATAGCCATCGGGCAGCGTTTCAATGAAATCGTGAATGTAGGCCGCCTTGGCAACCGCGATGATCTCGTCCTTGCTGGCACCCGGTTTGCCGTAGGCAATGTTGTACTCGATGGTGTCATTAAAGAGTACGGTATCTTGTGGCACTATCCCGATGGCCTGGCGCAGCGAATGCTGGCCGACGTCCATCACATTCTGGCCATCGATGGTGATACTGCCGGCCTGTACATCGTAAAAGCGAAACAGCAAACGCGACAAGGTCGATTTTCCCGAGCCGCTATGCCCGACCACTGCCGTCGTGGTACCGGCAGCAATGCGAAAATCGACATCAAACAAAATCTGGCGCTTCGGTTCATAGCTGAAATCCACATGCGAAAACCGGATTTCACCACCAGGATGCCGGCTAATCTGTAAATCGGCGGCGTCCGGCTTATCAGCAATTTCACGGTTTTGATCGAGCAGGGAAAACAGGCGCTCCATGTCGGCCAGACTTTGCTTGATCTCGCGATACAGCACCCCCAGAAAATTGAGCGGAATGTAGAGCTGGATCATGAAGGCGTTCACCAGCACCAGGTCACCGATTGTCATGGACTTGTCAATCACCCCCTGGGTTGCGCGCCACAAGATGAGTGTCACGGCAGTGGCAATGATCATTGACTGTCCGGTATTAAGCAACGACAGCGAGGTCTGCGATTTAACTGCAGCAACTTCATAACTCTGCAGGCCGGTGTCGTAGCGCTGCGCTTCGTAATCTTCATTGCCAAAATATTTGACGGTCTCGTAATTCAACAGCGAATCTATCGCCTTGGTACTGGCTTTCGAATCAAGGTCATTCATGGTGCGGCGAAAATTTGTGCGCCATTCGGTGACAGTGATGGTGAAGGTGATATAGGTCACCAGTGCAGCCAACGTAATGAGACTAAACCACTTGTCGTAGTGGGTCGCCAGATAAATCAGCACCAGCGTAATTTCCAGCAAGGTCGGAAAAATACTGAAGAGCGCATACGACACCAGCGACGAGATACCGCGGGTACCGCGATCAATGTCGCGCGTCATGCCGCCAGTCTGACGGTTAAGGTGAAAGCGCAGTGACAAGGCATGCAGGTGGCGAAACACCTTGAGCGCAATATTACGCACCGCCCTTTGCGTCACGCGCGCAAACACAAACTCGCGCAACTCGGTAAACAAGGTCGTCGACAGGCGCAATAAGCCGTAAGCCACCAGCAGGCTGAGCGGCAACACCAGCAAGACCATCGGGTCGGAAGGTACTAGCGTGAGGCTATCGATGATCTTCTTGAGGATCAGCGGTACCCCGACATTGGCCAGCTTGGCCCCCACCAAAAACGACAGCGCCAGCAGGACGCGCCATTTGTAAGCCCATAAATAGGGCAGAAGGGTCTTTACCGTAGACCAGTCGCCACGCGCGTTTTGCGCCGGCGGAGTTGCGGTAGGGGCAGCAGAAGAGGAGTGGGAACGCATGGGGAACTTGGCAATCAAAAGTGATAACGGAACTTAAATGTTCATTAAACAAATGAATCTGATAAAAAAATCTAGCTGAAACAAATCGGCGTAAATAAATTAGTTTATGATTGCGCCGATTGTAACGTCTAAAAGGTTAGATCATGTCCCAATTGTCCCAAACACCAGAAAACACCTTGCCAGCCGGCATGCCGCAACTACGTGTCATGCCCTTGCCTGCCGATGCCAATGTCCACGGCGACGTGTTTGGCGGCTGGATCATGGCGCAGGTCGACATCGCAGGCGCCATTCCTGCCGCGCGCCGTGCCAATGGCCGCGTGGCGACGATTGCGGTGAATTCATTTTTATTCAAGCATCCGGTGTTTGTCGGCGACCTGCTCTCGTTTTACGTCGAGATCACCAAAGTGGGCAATACCTCGATTACGGTGTCAGTGGAAGTCTATGCCGAACGTAACCGGCTACAGGCGGACACCGTCAAGGTGACCGAAGCGACTCTCACCTACGTGGCAACCGGCAGCGACAGAAAACCGCGCCAGATTCCGGCGATTGAAACGATTGCCCACCTGAACAGGTAGAGTTGGCTGGCTGGCTACGCGCCCGATTGCTGGCAGCCTGTGAGCCAGCGAATGACTGCACACCGACATCAAGCAAGGCACGACACGACACAACATCATGCCCACCTGAACTCATCGCACGTGAATATCCTTGCCGTAGAGTACAGTGCAGTGCAGCATCGGCATCAGCCGCTGCCACATGATTCCCGCTCCCAGCCACGCAATGCCCGCCACGGGCTACAGCTATCCTGTGACCTCCCGTAAAAATCTGGTAGCCAGCAGGAAAATTCGTACTGCGCTACATTAGGGTGGTTAATGATTCCTGTTAAAGAATGTCAGTGCCAATGAAAAAACCATCAAAATCCCGGCAAGAAAAAACACGGCGGCTGATTATCCGGACCGCAGTTGACCTGATAAGCGAACGTGGCTATCGCGCGACGAGCATGAAAAAAATTGCGAAAGAGGCCGGGATCGACGCAGCGGCAATCTACGCTTACTTCCCGGGAAAAAAGAAGTTACTGCTCGGCTACTGCGACGCGACGCTTGAGACTGCACTGGCACAGACCCTGCAAACACCGGGCTTTGATGAATACAGCTTGCAAGAGCGCTTGCAACGACTGATCGACGCTCTGCTCGAGCAGCTACTGGCCGACCGGGAGTTTGTCGCGATTCTCTGCAAGGTCGCGGCTAAATCGCCACTATCAATGAGTCCCGGCAAAGTGCCGGCACTTCAGCTGCTGAAAGACCAGGTGACAGCATTTATCGCCCAGGCGGAGCAAAATGGCGAGATCGCTGCCTGCGCGTACAAAGAGCGCCTCAGCAGCCTGTTTGCCACATATCTGTCCGCTGTCGTGGTCTACTGGCTCAAGGACGAATCGGAAGAGTTTTCCAATACTACGCAGCTGGTTGACCTGACGCTGGAAGCGCTGGTAAAGACCTTGCAAAGCGGGTTACTCAATACACTCTCTTCCCTCGCCAGCTTTCTGATGCGTACACAGTTCAGCCAATTTTCCAGCATGGCGCAAAGCAGCGCTGGTCTCGCCGCCCTATTCGCGCTGGCCAAACGCAACATGGGACGCTAAGCGATGAGCAAGGCACCTGCCACCGGCAAACTCAAGCGTAGCGCGATCAGCGGAATGGCGCTGGCCCATGCCGGAGTCAAACACCTGGGACATAAGGCACGTCAACTCACGCGTGACGACCAAAGCAAGCAGACGGCACAAGAGCGGCACGAAGGCGAACTTGGCCGCATCCTGTTTCAGGCCCTGAACCAACTCAAGGGCACGGCACTGAAGGTGTCGCAATTACTGAGTATGGAAGCGGATTTCTTGCCGGAAGGATTGCGACGCGAACTGGCGAAAGGCTACCATCAGGTGACTCCGCTGAACCGCGCGCTGGTACACAAAGTCTTTATGGGTGAATTTTCTCGCGCTCCCGAACAGCTCTATGCCAGCTTTGAACCGGTCTCGTTTGCCGCCGCCAGTCTGGGTCAGGTCCACCGCGCCACGCTGGCTGACGGTACGGCACTGGCAGTCAAGGTGCAGTACCCGGGTATCGCCTCGTCCATCGGCAGCGACATCCGCATGTTGCGTGGCATCGTGCAAACGTTCGGGCCGGGCTCAGATCTGATGCCGCGGCAAGAACTGGTTGACCGGGTGATGCGGGAGATTGAGCACAAGCTCAACGAAGAGCTGGACTATGAACACGAGGCGGCGCAATTACGCTGGTTTCGCCAGCACGTGAAGCTGCCCGGCATTATTATTCCGCGTAGCATCGATAGCCACTCCAGCCGCAGGATATTAACCATGCAGAGGCTGGAGGGAATCCATCTGGAGCAATGGCTGGCGACCGGACCGGACCAGCAGCAACGCGATCACTACGGACAATTGCTGTACGACTGGCTTTGGTATAGCGTACGCGTTCTGGGACGGCTGCATGCCGATCCACATCCGGGTAATTTTTTATTTATGCCCGATGGTCAGCTGGGCGTACTCGACTTTGGCTGTACCAAAACAATCTCCCTCCCCTTTTGCCAGAGCCTGGCGCAGGCATGGACCGCGCTGCTGCCACAGGATGGCGGGGAACCGGACTATGCCAGCGTGCGTGAGGCTTATATACAATTGGGGGTCATCGAGTCCGGACTGTCATTATCCGATTTCATGACTCAACTGCTTCCTGCAATCGCTCCTGTGCTTGACTGGCAGCTGCAACCGTTTCGTGCCGCACGCTTCGACTTCAGCCTCAAATCTCCCTATCCGGCACCCGACCTGACGCAGAGTAAAACCGTCATGCGCATTGCCGCAGGCTTCCACGAAGATCTGCCTTATTTTGACCGCGCTTACCTGGGTCTGATGCATATGCTGAAAAAAATAGGCGCCACAGTGACTACCGGCAACCCATGGCAGCAGAAATAACGGGCACGATTTAAGAGGCTACTATTTCCATTTAAAAAAGGCGCTGCCGGCCGACTGCTGAGATACCGCTTCGCCTTATTGGAGCAGACCAACATTGGCAGGCATGGCTGCCTCTGGTTTTGCCTCTGCTTTCAATGTGCAAGCGAGCGATATCAGGCGTAACATCCTAGTGAAAAAACATATTAATTTCACTCAGGAGCGGCATCATGCAATGGCACACCCACGACATCAGCAATCAGGTTCCCGACCTGCAAGACTACAATTTATTCAGCAGTGATGTCGCATTGATGCAAGGCGTGGAATACGCAGGCGCCAGCTGGCATCAGGCCGATCTGCTGCGTTATGGTGCCAGCTTAGGCAGCAAGGAAGTCTTGCAACTGGGGGAACTGGCCAACCGCCACCTGCCCGAATTACAGACCCATGACCGTATTGGCCGGCGCATTGACCAGGTTGAGTTTCATCCCAGCTGGCATCAGTTACTCGGCTTGCTGCGCGCGGAAGGCTTGCAAGCCTTGCCGTGGATGGCACCGCAACCCGGCGTGCATGTCGCGCGCGCTGCCGGCTACTATTTGCAGTCTCAGGTGGAATCGGGTTCGCTCTGCCCCACCACCATGACCTTTGCCGCTATTCCGCTATTGCAAAACGAACCGGTCCTGTTTGCCCAGCTCAAGGACAAGCTGTATGCCCGTCATCATGATCCGCGTGATCTGCCGATCGCACAAAAAACCTCCATCATGATCGGTATGGGCATGACCGAGAAACAGGGTGGATCGGACGTGCGCAGCAACAGCACCGTCGCAATTCCTGTCGCTGGCGGCGGGCGTGGTGCAGAGTATTTACTGACCGGTCACAAATGGTTTTTTTCAGCACCGATGTGCGACGCCCATCTGGTGCTGGCCCGTAGCGAAAGCGGCCTGTCCTGCTTCTTCGTGCCACGCTGGAAACCTGATGGCAGTAAAAACGCGGTACTGGTACAGAGGCTCAAGGACAAGCTGGGTAACCGGTCCAATTCCAGCAGCGAGGTGGAGTTTCAGGATGCGCTGGGAATCATGGTCGGCGAGGAAGGCCGCGGCATTCCCACCATCATCGAGATGGCGAACCTGACCCGGCTCGATTGCGTCATCGGTAGCGCCGCGCTGATGCGCCATGCACTGACCCAGGCGATCCATCATGCGCGCCATCGCAGCGCCTTTGGCCGCCTGCTGGCCGAACAAGCACTGATGCGCAATGTACTGGCCGATCTGGCACTCGAAAGCGAAGCGGCCACCCTGCTCATGCTCAAGCTGGCCAGCGCACTTGATGCCCCAGACGATCCGCTGTTGAGCGCCTGGAAACGCCTACTGACACCTGCCGCCAAATTCTGGATCTGCAAACGCGCGCTTGCCTTTACCGGTGAATGCATGGAAGTCTGGGGCGGCAATGGCTATGTCGAAAGCAGCCCGATAGCGCGCATGTATCGCGAGGCGCCGGTCAATTCGATCTGGGAAGGTTCCGGAAATGTCATGTGCCTGGACGTCTTGCGCGCCATCGCACGCGATCCGCAAGGCATGCAATTATTGCTGGCACAGCTGGACAATTCCCCATCGCAGGCGGTGCGCCAGCTTGGTGAGTCCTTGCGTAGCGACCTGACAGCGGCACCGGACCGGCAAGAAATGCAGGCGCGCCGTTTTGCACAAAAACTGGTGCTTGCCATGCAGGCACACTTGATGCTGGAGCAGGCTCCGCCGGCCATTGCCGCAGCCTTTATCCGCAGCAGGCTGGACGCCGCCGGCGGCCAAGTCTTTGGTACTCTTGGAGATGATATCGACGCCGGTGTACAGCAACAAATTTTGCAGCGGGCCTTCACCCTGGTCCCAACGCAGAAGTCCTGAAACAGAGATGGCGGGCAATCCTCGCCGCCTTACCTGCCCTCTCCGGCATCGGCATCAGCAGCGCCCACATCAGCGTTTTCATCAAGCGCATAGTCGCCACGGTTAAAGGCATCAATCACCTCTTTCGCCCTCTCCAGATAAGCCTCTGGAGCAAGAATACGCACGCCGCCCAAAGCCGGCGTCAGGAGCGAATCGGTCTGCACCAGATTATCATCGGCAACCACCGCCGGTATCCCCGCAGCAACCAGGCAACCGGTCACAATATGCGCGTCAGTAGGAACGTAATACGTCGCTACCGTCAATAAATTTCTGCTTAAATATGTGTCTTTCATATTCATGTCATCTCCCAAAATAGGAATGGAAAACCGGCGCGATCTGAAGCCAGTCAATTGTCAAGAGCGATCCTTGACACCCAAGGATCATAGCGTATGACGCCACATGACGTATGCAGACAGGTAACTCCGGCATATCCGTTCTGATTGAGCCGATTACACAAGCTCAAAAAAAACTGCCAACAATTAGTGCCCTATGCGGCCCCAACCCGACCAATAATCCTGAGAAATAATGATGTTTGCACGCACCTTTCAGTGAGGGATCGGTTCGCAACAAATAAGCGCGGAATTTTTTAGTTGGCAACATCATTTAGGTATCACCACCCTGCTCAATTTACCGGTTCAATATTACAAATCGGGTGAAAGACAATGCGCCCTCAAGTGCCGGCGGTAACACGAAGAAATACATTAAGACTCAGCAACAAGGCGACCGCGATGAGTACGAAGGGTAACTTCCAGCTGGCGGGAAGCTGCGGCTGGTCTGCATGACGCGGATCAATCACCATCTTGCAGCTGCGTGGCAAATAACGATGGCTAGTCAGGTCGCCGCGCCAGAGCACCGAGTAGTGTTTCTTGCGATAGGTGTATTCCAGTTCGGCATGCAGCCAGCCGGTACTCCAGCTGGACTCTTTGCCGGTAACCTCTTCCCAGGTTTTGATGACATTGACCCTCACTTTTGGCCAGCGATTAATGCGCACCAGCCACAACCCCCAAGTTAGCGAAAACAGGGAGGTCAGGATAAAAAGAGAATCAAGGAGAAAATCCATGGTGGTCAGGTAGAAGTTGGAAAAAAACGATTTAACGGTGAATGAACGCACGTCGCTGGCAACGGCACTCGGGTAAAAATAGCGGGCGTAACAGTCTATTGCCCGATCACACGGAACTTGCCGGCGTTCTCATGGAGCCAATGCTGCGCCCGGCTGGCATCATGCTGGCTGGGATGAAACTCGCGTGCACGGTAGTCATTCCACAAACCGAGGTTACCGCGAATTAGCCCGTCCTTTGCGAACAGTAACCGGGCACCACTGCGCCAGGTGCTCCAGACAAACAAGCTGCGGTCGTGCCACAGGTTGCGCACCGTCTGGCGCGCAAGATCGAGCAAAAAAACTACCGTAATAAAGTAAAACGTCCTGATCCTGACGCGATGCCAGCCACCCATCGCCTGATACAAATCAAACGCCGTATTGCGGTGTTCAGCTTCTTCGGCGCTATGCCATTGCCACAGCGTTTGCAGGCGGGGCTCGGCGCCTTCGAGCGCTTCAGGATGGCGCAGAATCCAGTCAGCGAACAGTGCGGTAAAGTGTTCGGTCGCAGCGGTGGCGGCGACATGTGCGTGCAGGCCGAAACGGGCATTGATCTTGATCCGGCGGATGGCACGGCGCTCGATCTCATTATCAAAACCGAGTGTATCAAGATGGCCGTTGAACAAAGCATGAATATGACGATGTGTCGCCTCCTGGCCGATAAAGCCCTGTATTTCTACGGAAAAACGTGCTTGTTCAGGTTCTGGCAAGCTCTTCAAGCCGTTACGCACCGAGTCGATAAAGTATTGCTCGCCGACCGGAAAACTCATCGACAAGGCATTAAAAAAAGCCGAACGAAACGCGTCTCCGCCGTTCCACCGGGCGGGAAACGCCGGCTTCATATTTATCAGCAAGCGCCGTACCACAAGATCGGTCATGAAGTTACTCCGGTTATTAGAAAGACGCTGATACGATTGTAATTAACTTACGCCAACGGCGAAAGCTTAATCTCAGTCACCTCACATGAATAGCGCCTGCTGATTGTTTACGTTATCCGGGGAAAATCACGTTTAAGCGTATGCAAGCACAATGACGGTTACTATTTATTTACAACTTACGCATATCAGCTGACCGGTAAATATCAAGCGACAATTATCGTCAACGTGCGAGCAAAAAAATTGATACC
>CANIFC010000007.1 GCA_947466695.1 Oxalobacteraceae bacterium
CATAATTGTCTTCATCAATGTAATAGGTACGTTTGGAATACACATGGCGCATACCCGGCTTGAGTGTTGCCTCGACGACCCAGACCCGGTGCAATTCCCAGCGTTCGCACGCCGGATTAACATTTTTTTGCTTGAACTGCATTTCCCCCTTGCATTCGAAATTGAATTTGTAGCTGTTATAAGGAATGTACATTTCCTTTTTTTCCACCAGCTTGAAATCAAACCTGTCCATTTTTCCGGAGAACATGAATAGTTCGTCATACAGAATCACGCCACCCAGCGCTGAAACCGGCGTATCGTAGACAAATTCCGGTGCCAGCTTGACCCGGCGCTGACCCGGCGTATAACTCCAGGCGCGGCGTGGCTTCTCGACAGTGTCGAGATAATCGGCAATCATTTCAGCCTGCCCGGACTTACGCGCCGGTGCATTGGTAATGGCATACGCGCGCCAGTACAGTTGCGGGTCGCGATCCGCGATTTTAGTCTGGTAATAAGGCTTTTCGACTTTGGTGAACTGCTCTGATGTCAGGGTTGGCCGGCCGTTGGCATCGACAATCCATGAACGTCCGCTTTCCGTTGTAAAACCGGTGTCGCCAACATAACGCAACAGCACATTCCACATCACTTCATAGCCAGTTTTTGGTATTGGAAATGGCAGGCCGCCACGGCAGGCGGTATCAACGGCGTAATTATTTTTCTCCAGCTTGCACGCGGTGGCATTACGCACTGTCGCCTTCAGCACGCTGTCGGGCAATGCTGTACTGCGATGGGTCGGATAGATGTCGAGGTAATACTCCGGATTTTGCGCCAGCAGTTTCATCTGTCCGGCACTGAGCTTGTCGGCATACTGCGCGGCATTTTTACCATCGATCCGTAAAACCGCCTTGTCGGCCTTGTACGGGTCACTCCAGTAACCGCTGTTGGGTTTAAAGTCGGACGGTGCCACCGTCAGGCCACCGGTATAGGCGGGAATAGTGCCCTCCTTGTTGCCAGCCTTGATGGCGCCAAATTCAGTGAGCGAGGTGCCCAGTTGCCGGGCCTCCTCGGGTGAGACCGCTGCCAATGCCGGTGCGGAAAGACCCGCGAATGCAAGCCAGAGTATTTTATGGATGTTCATGTGTGTTTCCTCAATGGGTCTTAAAATGCAGCCTTGAATGTGAATGCCAGCCAGCCGCGGTCAGTGGTGCCGACGCTGCCATTGCCGCCGATGACGGTACTGCCCGTCGGATCATATTTAGGCTGCGCCCTGGTATTGGCGTACTGCAGAGAAAATTCATAATTTTGTGCATACGTCAGCTTGGTCCCGATTGACCAGGACAAGGATTTTTCATTGCCACCACCGGAGCTAGCGGCGTTACCGCTCAGGCCGTAATTGACCGACATGGGCACGTCCATATCCCAGGAAGGCATCACTTGCAAATATTGCGGTGTAAAAATAACGGCGAGCGCAGAATAATTACGGGTCGAGCAACCATCGCTTTTATTGCCGGCACCGCCCAGTGGCGACAGGCAACTGCCATAACCGACGCCATTAAACAGTTCGGCGTGACTGGTCACGCTCAGCAGCCGGCTATAGGCCATTTCCGCCACCAGCACACCGGTATCCCACAGCTTGGTGGGAGGCAACAGATAGACGCCATTGGCTACCGCGTGCAAGGTGTTACCACGCGGGCCCTGGTTATCGACCGGACTGACCATCGCCGTATTGAGCGCTCCGCCTTCCCGGTACGATACATCGGTAGCGAAACTGACCGGGCCGATGACCTTGGCCAGACTCAGGCCAAGTAACTTGACGTGGTTCGGATACACCAGGCGATAGGCGGTAGGTACCGTCCCGTAATTGGGAATGGTCACGAATTTTGTCAGATTGGGAGCGAACCACGGATTGTAATCGTCGAACTGCCGGTAATAGGCACCCACAACAGATTCGATCGACTCCACATTGAGCCTGGCGCTCAGGCCAAAATTACCGTGCTTGCGCGGCTTGATAGAATCGGCATGCGTCAGGTTGGCGCCAGGTCCGGCAGCCAGACGATCGGGACCCTCAAAAAAGAAGTCGGCCGGAGCAAAGTAAGTGCCGCCATAGGGCAGGCGCGACTCTTGCCAGTCAACAAAATATTGTGCCGCCAAAGTCAGGCCAGGCGTCACTTGTGTCTTCATGAAAATCTGCGAGACCGGCAGAAATACCTCTTTGGTTTCAATGCCCGGGCTGGTGACTGCCTTGACCCCGTCAAGCGGAGACTGTGAATAGGAAATGGCATGCGCCGGGAACAGCAATCCCTCACCAAAATAATTGGTCTGACGGCCGATTTTCAGATTGACCGGCATCGTCCCGACCTTGAAGTTACTCCAGAGGAAGGCATCGAGAATCTCACCAGAGGGCCCGTTGACGAAGCGCGACACGGCTGAGTTGTAGCGATCGTTGTTATAGCTGGTCGAGAAACCTGGCACCAAAGAGCGTACCGACGTATCGTCGTAAGCCTTGTCATACCATGCTGCAGCACTAACCCGTACACCAAATTGCTTGCGGTAATTAATATCAAATTCGCTCAGCAGGTCGACACGGTTGGTCACCACGTCGCCGCGGCTAAACTTGCCATCAGATTCGTCATACGTCGGATTACGCAGGATACGTGCATCCTGCCCGTCGGTACGGACCCCGAGGTTATAACGGACCGTGTTATCCCAACGCACAGTAAGATCAGGATTATTAGTCTCAATGCCGATTGCCCCTGCACCACCAGCCCAGGCCGCCAGCACCACTGCACACATCCTGCGCAGCGGGATGCCAGTGATTTGCTTCACGTTGATGTTTGTCATTATCTTGTCTCCTCCAGTTTGATGGACGGCATGCGCCGCCATAATTTTTTATATCTTTTTTATTCAGAGAGGCACGACCGTCGAATTTGCATCGTTTTATGATCCATTACTACCTGGATTGGTCTTTTAGTCATTCTCTAATTTAATTTTAGCGTATATTTAATTATAAATAAATACGCAATACATATATTTATTATAAAAATTAATCATTTATGTTGTATTTAAATTTTAATAAATACGCATAATATAAATTTTGATTTACCCCGGGCGCCTTTCCGGCAGCAGAAAAAACGTGTTAATGTACGCCGGAGAATGTATAAAAAGATATTCCCCCATGACAAATGCCATGAACGGCATCACTAGAAAAGCACTCATGAAAGCGGGAATGAAAGCGGGAATAAAAGTAAGAACGAACGTAATTACGAACAAAATACCAAAAGCGGGAACGAAAGCGATAAGCGCCAGCACAGCAAAAATGAACAGATCAGAAAATAAAAAATACGCGAGTAGCCAACGGCAAAATGAGTCAGCCCAATGATTAATCCGATCAAAAAAGAACGTCCACTGGATGAACTCGATCACGATATCCTGTCCTTCCTGCGCGCGACGCCACTGGAAACAAACAAGGCGCTGGCAGACAAACTGGCAGTGAGCGAAGTAACGATCGCCGCCCGCATCCGCGCGCTGGAGACCGACAATGTCATGAAAGTCATGGGACAGTGTGATTTTCGTGCTGCCGGTTACCATGTACTGGCCAACGTCGATATCCGTGTCAGCGGACGCCCGGTAGATGAAGTGGCCAGTCAGATCAGCGCCCTTGAACGGGTTGCCGTCGTCAGCATACTGATCGGCGACCCCTCGATTACCTTACTCGTAATGGCCGCTGATTTGGCTGATTTACAAAATCTGACGATCGATACAATTGCCCATATCCCTGGCGTGCGCGCCATCGAGACCATGATATTCACGGAAATCATCAAGTACCGCAGTGAGTTCGTGAATCTATGAAAGCCGACATGAAAATAGACGAAACCGACAGCGCCATCATCGCATTGCTGCGCGAAAACGGACGTATGAGCAACCGCGAAGTAGGACGGGTTCTGAGTGTTTCAGAAGGAACCGTCCGGCTACGGATCAGGAAACTGATCGACGGCAAGGCAATACGCTTGGGTCTGGTCACCGATTTTGAGGCAGGTGGTTTTTCCGTGAGCATTGTGATCCGCATCAAGGCCGTACCGACCTCAATCCGCGCGATCGCAGACGTGATTGCGCAAATCGAATCCGTCTCGTTTGTCGGACTCACCCTCGGCAATTTCGATATCACGGCCATTTACTTGAGCAGAAGCCGGACCGAAGCGGCTGAGCTGATCAATAACCACATTGCCCTCATCGAGGGCGTTCTCGCCGTCGACATCCGCGAACCCGTCAGCATTACCAAGCATCGTTACGATCTGGTGCACACCACACACCACCTGACGCAGGAAGGGTAACACGCGCTTGGCATGACTCAATGGCATGCCAGGTAAAGACCGCGGCAAGATTACCACCTCTGCACCACTCTCCCCTAAAAAATGAACATATAAAATTTATTTGTTCATTTTATCAAAATAAGTACTGACCTTAGATCAAGCAGTTTACATGTCAAAAATTCAGATTTAGGACAAATTTTGGATAAAATTTCGATCAAATTGTTATTTTTATGATTTTTTACGAAAAAATTTCGTTTAAATTAGCGTGCAAATTATCGTTTAACGCATGATATCTTCCTGAATAAATATTCAAATAAATCAATTTCAATTCAATTTCGAATCAATTTTGAATCGAAATTGAATCCGCCAATCAATTTTAAAATAAATAAGTTGAACAAATAATCAATTTATGTCTACAATAATAAAAATAAATAATTACTTTTCACCAGTAACCGAAGTGCGCCAGCCGCCTCTGAGTCGGATGGCTGACGCACTTCTGCGCCGCCAACCCTCTTCTCTGGAGCATTCATGCATATTAACCTCGCTGACAAGCGCGTCATCATCACTGGCGCATCACGCGGCATCGGCCTGGCCATCGCACGCGCCTTTGCGCAAGAAGGAGCAAAGCTTGCCATCTGCGCCCGCAGCGACACGGCAATACAGGAAAGTGCCGTGCAATTACGCACCAGCGCCAGCGCCGTCATCGCACGCGCCGTCGATGTCACCGATACCCGGGGCGTACAGGACTTTGTCCAGGAAGTCGTGACGCAATGGGGCGGAGTGGACGTGCTGGTCAATAATGCCGGCCAGGGGCGCGGCGGCAACCTCGAAACACTGACCCCCGAAGCAATCCTGGAACATGCAAACATCCTGCAGATGGGGCATTTCAGGTTCATCCAGGCCGTGGTTCCCCATATGCGCCTGCAGCGCTGGGGCCGGATCATTGAAATCAACGCCCTCGCCGGAGCCATTCCTACACCCGATGGCATTCCATCGGTGATCAACAGGGCTTCCTGCATTGCGCTGTCAAAATCGCTGGGCATGTCACTGCCGAAGGACAATATCCTGGTCAACACTCTCAACATGGGATGGATAGACACCGGACAATGGGACCGCCATTTCAACGAGATGCCGGCAGGTTGCACCCGCGAGGAATTTGATGCAATGGTACTCAAGGTGGTACCACTGGGCCGTTTCGGCAAACCGGAAGACGTGGCGGGCATGGTCTTGTTCCTGGCGAGCGAGTACGCCAGTTTCATCAGTGCCGCGTCGATCGATATTGCCGGTGGCATGGGCGGGCAAATCGCCTATTATCCGCAACTCAAGCGCGACTTCACCGAAGATCTGAAGGCGCGCCTGGCAGCGTCGCGGCTGACCTCAGGCGGACGGGACTAACTACCGGACTCACTACCGGACTCACTACATCAACGGTGCGGGCATCAGGATTGATGCCGGCAACCGGCTGGCCTCCACTGAAGATCAGGTCGATATACCCAAACGTCCGGCGGCCCGAGCCGCTGTCAGTCGCCGTTTCGGGCCAATCCGGTTACGCAACTCACCAATACCTGCAATAGCAGCAACCACCTCGTCGCCAGGCTGCAAAAAACGGCCATCTTCCAGACCGACGCCGCAAGTGGAGCCGGTAAAGATCAGGTCACCGGGACGTAGCTCGATGCGCGCATCGAGAAAATTGAGCAGTTCATCCATCGGAAAAATCATGTTGCGGCTGTTATCCGACTGACGCATTTCGCCGTTGACTGATAAAGAAAGAGTGAGTTGTGGCTGACCGCCACCGCCCGACTCGTCAAGCGTCGCAATCCACGGCCCGAGCGGGGCAGTACGGTCAAGCGCCTTTTGCGTGAACAGGTCCAGCGAGCCAAGTTGCCTGCCGGCGTCGCGCGCGCTGATATCGTTGCCTACCGTGTAACCGAGCAGACAATCGCTCGCTGCCGGAGTATCACCGAGCCGCTGACCCACGACCGCCACCAGCTCCACTTCATAGTCAAGTTGCTGCGTAACTGCCGGATAGGCGATGTCTTGTCCCGGGTGAACGATCGCACTGTCCGGCTTGATATAGGCGATCGTGTGAGGCGGCGCTTCCTTGCGCCCGAGACGCGTCAGGTGACTTAAGTAATTGAGGCCAACGCCAAATATGCGTGCGCCAGGATTAACCGGCGCCTGCAGGCGTAAATCAAGTAATGACAAGACCTGCGGCGCCAGGTCAAAGGCAGATTTATCTCCCTTCGCTGCAACCTGCACCCAGGCCGCGAACGGTGCCCGGATCCGGCGCGCCGTAGCTTGCCCGGGCTCAACCAGGGCCCAGAAAATTGCTCCGGCAGCATCAGCGACCAGAGCGATTTTCATGTTCCGCTCTTGCTGGCGGGCGCTTCGGTCAATGGCTTCCCTGCCAGGTATTCCGGGTCGAGTAATTCAGCGGGTGTTCGCACGCTGGGACCCAATATGGGACCGACCAGTTCGTGGCCCCACAGGCTCAGCCGCTCCGGATTGATTTCATAACCGTCTTCCTGCCAGGGCGCCAGTTCATGAATGGTTTCAATCGCAAAGCCGGAAGGAGAAAAATGATAGAAAGAGACGTGGGGATCCTGTACATGCTGACCCAAAGTCATTTGCATGGGAATCTTGCGTTTTTGAACGATGTCATAGGTTTCCCCCAAATCGCGCATGCTCTCTACGAACATCCCCATGTGCTGGATGCCCATGCGCCCGGGGCCCTGGCCATAACCGATATCGTGACTGGTAAAGGTATTGAGCCTGGCGCGGAAAAACCCGGTTCGTCCCTTGCCTGCGCCCGCACCATACCATTGAAAGCCCATGATTTTTGTCAGAAAATGATCCAGTTCTGCCGTGTACTCGGGCGTAATGAGCACGACATGGCCGACCCCACGCTTGCCGGTGATAAAACCGCCGTGTGGACGGCCCGGGACAAACGAGCGCGGCAACCATTTCTGGCCATAAAACAATTCGTATTGATAGCCAACCGGATCGCGAAAACGAACCACTTCGCGCACCCCGCGCAAGTCGCACAGGGCCTGATCGCCGACCGTCACCTCGACCCCGTGGGCGCGTAATTTCTCCACCCCTGCAACAAATTCCAGCCTACCCTTAGCCTCCCAGCCGATGAACATCAGGCGATCGATCGTCCCTGGCTGAAACATCAGCCGGTGACGCCGGTCGTCAGTACGGAAATACAGCGCGTCCGGCTCTGATTCAGGCGAAGGGGCAATTTGAAAACCCATGACATGGGGTCCGTAATCACGCCACTCCTCGATCCTGGCAGTTTCAAATCCAAGATAGCCGATGCCGATGATATCCATAGTGTATTTCCTTAAATTAATTGATTCAGGCCAGCTTACCTAGATCGCAAGCAGACCGCCGTCGATCACGATATCGGATCCGGTCATGAAAGAGGCTGCACTTGAAGCGACAAACAAGGCCATCGCCACTACTTCTTCGGGCTCACCCGGACGATCCATCAGCACGCCATCGAGCAAGGCCTTGCGGGCGACCGGATTATCGAGAAATGGCCTGGTTCCGGGAGTGGCCACGAAACCGGGGCTGATCGAGACCGCGCGAATACCGACGGGCGCACCTTCAACTGCCAGTTGGCGGGTGAACGAGACGACACCGCCCTTGGCCGCGGAATGGGCAGAAATACCGGCGACCTTAGAGCCGCCCCACGCGGCCGTGGATGAAATGTTGATCACCACCCCCTTGCTGCTGGCGAGATAGTTCCAGGCAAATTTGGTGGTATAGAAAATCAGGTCAAGTTCGTTACGCATGGTGTAACGCCAGTCTTCAACCGACATCTCGGCAACGGGCGCAAATTTGGCAGCCGAGGCATTGTTGTACAGGATGTCGATCCGGCCATGCTCGGAAAAGGCATTCTCAACCCACATCTGCGCCTGATCCGGATCACCCAGATCAACAGGAGCTGCTCCGTACAACTCAAGGCCTTCTGCGCGCAGCAATCTTTGCGTTTCAGCGTGACCTTCAGTGAATACGTCACAGCCAACAACAATCGCGCCTGCGCGCGCAAAATGCAAAGCGGCAACCCGTCCCTGCCCTCCGCCGGTACCTGTAATGAGGGCAACTTTGCCTGAAAATTGTGTCATGGAATGGATAGCTCCTGATGGCTGGTAAATCATGCTGAAAACAGTATCGGTGGATCTGGCGATACCGGGTTAGCGGCTTACACCTGAGTATGCCGATAGATACGGACAAGACTAAACGCTGTCAACCGGCACCACAGACCAGCCGTGCGCTGTGCCGTAATTGGCTAGACAGTGCTAGACAGTGACTGGCTCGATCATGATCGCCTCGGCCGGACACGCTGCTGCGCCCTCCCTGGCGCCTTCTTCCAGTCCGGCAGGAATGACTTCGGCGTCGGTATAGACCATGCCCTCGGCATCGAGCTTATAGACTTCCGGGCAAATTACTGCGCACAAGCCATAACCACAGCAACGGCTGCGATCGGTGACCACACGAAATTGGGTAGTAGTACCTGAACTCATCATGTCTCCAAATTTTTTTTGCACCGGCGGCGCACTTTTGTTTGAATAATTTTGAACACTTTTAAAAAATATGTCAACATATTGCAGAAAAAATAAAAATGTTCTTGAACAGATTTAATACACAGACAGTGCTTCAGACTACCTCAAAAATAATACCGTAGCCTTGGAATGCACGCAGAACAACAAGAACATCACTTGATTAAATGCGCACATACGAAATAAATATGAGTCATAATAACAAAAAATGTTTAACTATATCCAGGTGCCGGCCTGCCGCCTGCACTACAGTTGTCGTATCGATTCCCACCTCCAGGAGATCTGCATGTCCTTAAAATCAACAATAGAAGAAAAATCGTCCTCCGCCGTTGGTGCCGACTTTGCCAAGGTCAGCGCGACCTTCAGTGGCAACGTGGATGATCCCTTTCCTATCTATCGCCAGAAGCGCGAGAACATGCCGGTGATGGTGGGAGATATCGTGAACGAGTTTGGCTCCGCCACTTTTACCACCATGGAAAAACCGCGTCCGGTCTACACCCTGTTCCGCTACAAGGACGTGATGGATGTCCTCAAGGATGCCAAGAACTTCAGCAGCGGCTTTCTGATGGAAACCGGCATGGCCGCATTCATGGATGGTTTTGCATTGACCGCCATGGACGGCGATCCGCATCGTCAGGCGCGTGGCTTGCTGCAACCCTGTTTTGCACCCGATGTCCTCAAGGCGTGGCGGCTGAACCGGATCGAACCGGTGATCCGCAGCGAATTTGTCGCACCACTGGTCGCACGCGGCAGCGCCGAGCTGGTGGCGGATATGGCACTGATGTTTCCGATCCGTGTCATCTATGATTTGATGGGCTTTCCTAATGATCACGCTGCACTGACCCATTTCGCCTCTACGGCACTACGCATACTGGGCGGTATTTCGCCCGATCCCGAAGCGAAAAAAGCGGCGATGATGGCCGCCAGGGAATTGTATGACAGCACCCTGATCGTCGTGCAGGCAAGGCGTGCCGCCGGCGCTGATGGCGATGACCTGATCAGCCGCCTGATCCGCTCGAGCTTCGAGGGAAACTCGCTGACCGATCATCAGATCACGATGTTTACCCGCATGCTTTTGCCCGCGGCGGCAGAAACGACCACGCGCACTTTTTCCACCTTGATGACGCTGCTGCTGGAACGCCCGGAATTACTCGCACGGCTCCGCGCCGACCGCAGCCTGCTACCCAAAATCATCGACGAATCGGTGCGCTTTGAGCCCGTTGCCACCTTCAAGGTACGCGAAGCCATGCACGATACGGTTTTTCATGGTGTCACCATTGCCAAGGGCTCGCTACTATCCTTATGTGTCGCCTCTGCCAACCGGGATGACGCCGTATTTGAAGACGGAGATACTTTCAATATTGACCGTCCTGCCAAAATGTCGTTTGGTTTTGGTTTCGGCCCGCATATGTGTGTCGGTCTCTTCATCGCCAAGGCGGAAATCGAAGTGGCGGTCAATGCACTACTGGACCTGATGCCGGACTTGCGTTTCGATCCGGCCTACCCGCGTCCGGTCATCCGCGGCATCCAGCTACGCGGCCCGGATGCGGTGCATGTGGTGTGGACTCCACCTGTTGCGAACTAAGCCTGGATCACCTTGAATAAGTATGACAGCACAACAACTGATACCCGCAAGCGGACAATAGCCATTAACCATTAACCATTAACGATTAACGATTGACGATTAACGATTAACGATTGGCGATTAACGATTGGCGATTGGCGATTGGCGATTGGCGATTCACAGCCAGTTCCTGAACATCTGGCCGGAAGGGTCCGATTCCGGCGCCATTTCTAGTCTGGTCAATTACTTCTGCAGGTCACCGTCTTCACTGGCGGCGACCTGTATTTTTTTGACTCCATGAGTAAAAGATCCTGCGTCTCCGGTATTTTCAATCAATCCGGCAATCGGCAATCGGCAGGCTTACCGCACATCACGAAAAACCTCCGGCATTCCGGCACGACGTACCGGTCTGGCCAGACCTTTCTGAATGCATCCGTCCGGCTGCCGCCTCTCTTAAGCTTCTCTCAGTCTTCTCTCAATCTTCTCTCAATCTTCTCTCAAATTCATCCCTATGGAGATTCAGCTTTCCAGGAAAAATTTGCCACAGAAAAATCTGGCTCCGGCACTGATTTTTCCGTCGTAGATCCTTACCGGTAGAATAATAAAAAATACATATAGGGGAAGTCTGGATGTGCTTAAAAAATCGGTATTGAAATATTAATTTCAATATAGAATAGCAGCAGCCGTTTATTCAGCCGAAAAAACGGGCTCAGGCAGAGCCGCCAGCGCGGTTTTGCCACAATGCTTAAAAAGCAGGACACAAACGGCATGAAACAAGCGAACCTACAAAAAGAAACAGGCCCCGTACCGAAACCAGCCAGACGCAGCAGCGTCAAGGCCGATACCAGCGCGCCCGGAGCACTCTCTGCAGCACCGAACCAGATCATAGCGGCAAAAGTGGCGGCAGAAGCAGAAGCAGACGTGGAAGTGGAAGTGGAAGCGACGGCAGAAACCGGTACATCCATTACCATGGTCAAACCCGTCATCAATGCCTTGCATATCCTGCGCCACCTGACCAAAACCAATCAACCTGAACGCGCGGTGGATATTGCGCGTCAGATCGGTATTAACCAGAGCACCTGCTTCAATATCTTGCGCACGCTTGTTGCTGAAGATGTGCTCGCTTTCAATCCCTTGTCGAAAACCTATACGGCTGGCAACGGACTGGCCAAACTGGTCGGTCAGTTCGTTACCCAGGGCCAGCGCATTGATGTGGCAAAACCACTCATGCGCGAACTGGCCCGGCGCTTCGCCGTTACCGTTACCCTATGGCGGCCGATTGGTACAGAACGCATCATTCTCGTCAATTCCGAAGTGAGCCCGACTGATTTACGCATCGATATGGCAGAAGGTCAGCGCCTGCCTTATCTGATGGGTGCCAGCGGTCGCATTTTTGCCGGCCAGCTGGACTGGGACAAAAACACCATGCGGCAAGCGTTCGATAAAATCCGCTGGTCCGAACCGACCAATTTTGACACTTACCGGAACGAAATCGATAAAGCCAGAAACTGTGGCTATGCGATTGATGACGGCACCTTTGCGCGCGGTATCATGGCCATTGCAGCGCCAGTACGCGACCACAGCGGCGCCATCGTCTACACCGTTTCGGCAGTGATGTTCCGCAATCAGTATGACGCAGAAGGTATCGCCACTCTCGGCAGGGCACTCAATGAACTGGGGAAAAAAGTATCCGGCATGATGTTCTAAACCAAGCTTGCTGTAACACAGGGAGGTTTCAGTCAATATTTCAGTCAATGTTTCGGCAACTATTTCAGCAGATTTATCAGTCAATTTACTGGCGGATAAATCTGCTGAAACCTCTCAAATGTCACCCGCCTATGCGCCGGATGCACCCGCAATACACAAAATATGCCCGGCCCCATTAAGCCCTGAAAATGCCGGTCGCGGATTCGTCCTGGATACTCAATAAATACAAATTAAAGATTTTTGTTTATTTATTTCAAGCGCCGCCGCCAACGTATCGTTTTGCGGGCACGCTTTGACTCAAACATCGATAAAAAAGCTATTTAACACAAGTAGTCAAAAAATATAGTACCCGGCTAGTTCAGCAATGAAACAAATTATCTAATTAAGTCTAATAATTAATGAATATTTTTAATTTTATAAACAAATATTCAATTTGTGTGTACAAACTATTTTTTATACATTACCATCAAGTTTCTCGACCACGCCCTCGCGTGGCAACTTTTCTTGGGGATGTAATGAAACTCGATGACCTCATTCTCGTCAGCGTTGACGATCATGTAATTGAACCACCAAACGCCTTTTCCCGTCACATGCCGGCAAAATTCAAGGGCCGCGAACCTAAAGTGGTAAAAATCGGCGGACGCGATGTGTGGGAATTTGAAGAACGCATCGCCGGCTACATGGGTCTCAATTCGGTTGTCGGCCGGCCGAAAGAAGAGTACGGCATGGAACCGCTCTCGTATGAACACATGCGCCGTGGCACCTGGGACATCGCCGCCCGTGTCGACGACATGAATGCCAACGGCGTACTGGGCTCAATGTGCTTCCCCACTTTCCCCGGCTTTGCCGGCCAGCGTTTTCAGACCGTACCGGACCGCGCCGTATCGATGGCGGCGATCCAGGCCTACAACGACTGGCATTTGCATGACTGGGCCAATGCTGCGCCTGGTCGCTTCATCCCCCTGATGATCACGCCGTGGTGGGACCCGCAAGCGGCAGCCGCGGAAATCAAGCGCATGGCACTTCAGGGTGTACATGCCATGTCGTTCTCGGACAATCCCTCGATGCATGGCTTCCCGTCCATTCACAGCGATTACTGGGATCCGCTATGGAAAGCCTGCTCTGATTACAATGTCGTCATCTGCTGCCACATCGGTACCGGTGCCAAGGCGGCGCACGCCTCCGACGACTCGCCAATTGACGCATGGATCACCTCGATGCCAATCTCCATCGCCAATTCAGCGGCGGACTGGATCTGGGCACCGATGTGGAAAAAGTTCCCCAAGTTGCGGATGGCACTGTCTGAAGGTGGCATTGGCTGGATTCCGTATCTGCTCGAGCGGGCCAACTTCACGCATCGCCATCACCACGCCTGGACCAATTCAAATTTTGGCGACAAAATGCCTAGCGACATTTTCAACAAGCACATCATTACCTGCTTTATTGAAGACGAATTTGGCTTGAAAAATCTCGATGCAATCAATCTCGATATGGCCATGTGGGAATGCGATTATCCGCATTCAGACTGCACCTGGCCTAACTCGGCCGACACGTTCCAGCAGCAATCTGCCCATCTGAGCGATGACGTAATCAACAAGATCACGCATTTGAACGGGATGCGGGAGTTTTCCTACGATCCATTCTCCTTGCTGGGGCGCGAAAATTGCACCGTGAAGGCCTTGCGGGCAAAAGCCACCCACGTCAGCATTGAGCCAGCGCTCGGCATGGGCGGAGCGGCACCCGTGCGTGACCCGAACAAACCGGTGACCTCCGGTGACATCAACCGCATGTTCGCGCAAGCTGACGCGGCCTCGGCGTTGTAATACCCGGCACCTGACCTTGGCAGTGCCTTACCGTGCTCCTTAAGCATGGTAAGGCCGGGAGCATCACCCTGTAAGCGGCAGTCAATCCGGTTTGATTGCCTGCCGCATAAAAAATTCGCAGTAAATTCGCAGCAAATTCGCAGTAAATTCGTCGTACATGCGTCGTGGAAATCACCACAAGGTCTCTGCGGCAACCGCCTTTCGACTCTTTTCCAGCACAGACATCATGCCTATAGAGCAATTTAAATACAGTAAACTTCCGCCGGAGGCAAATGCCTTGCGCGAGGACGTGCGGCGCTTTCTGGCCGACACATTGAGTGACTATCCGGCCCGGTTACGCGCGCATTCATGGATGGGTTTCGACCCTGCTTTCAGTGCCAGGCTCGGGCAGCAAGGCTGGATCGGTATGGCCGTTCCAACGCAGTATGGCGGCAGCAATGCCGGACCATTTGCCCGCTACGTGGTCGTCGAGGAGTTACTGGCCGCAGGAGCTCCTGTTTCAGCCCACTGGATCGCCGACCGCCAGAGTGCGCTACAGATACTCAAATTTGGTACGGAAGCGCAAAAACAGCATTATTTACCGGCAATTTGCCGCGGTGAGAGCTTTTTTTGCATCGGCATGAGCGAACCGGGTTCCGGCTCGGATCTCGCCTCGATCAAGACGCGCGCAGTCCGCACCGATACCGGCTGGATCCTGAACGGACAAAAGTTGTGGACCACCAACGCCCGGCACTCGCATTACATGATCGCGCTGGTACGCACCAGCGACAGCGCCGCGGGCCGGCATGAAGGCATGTCGCAGCTCATCGTCGACTTGCGCCTGCCCGGCATTACCATCCGGCCAATCCGCGACCTCGTTGGCAGCGAGCATTTCAATGAAGTGTTCTTTGACGATGTCACGCTCAGCGCCGACGCTCTGGTCGGCACTGAAGGCAAGGGCTGGGATCAGGTCACCGCTGAACTGGCGTTTGAACGCAGCGGACCCGAGCGATTCCTGAGCAGCATCGAACTGGTGCACGCACTCATTGCCGCCATCGGCCCGGAGCCCGATGCCCTGCAGGCACGAGAAATTGGCCGCATCACCGCACGCCTGCTGACGCTGCGCAACATGTCGCTGGCGGTAACGGCCCAACTGGCGGCGGGCGACAATCCGGCCTGGGCCGCATCCTGCGTCAAAGACCTCGGTACCACACTGGAACAAGAGATTCCTGAATTTGCCCATGCGCTGCTGGAGACTGCACCGAGTGGCGCCGGCGGTTCCGCTTATGCCCAGGTGCTCGCCTACCTGATGCAATCGGCACCTTCCTTTTCATTGCGCGGCGGTACGCGCGAAATATTGCGTGGCATCATCGCCCGCGGACTGGGACTACGTTAATCATGCGCGACCTTTTCGACTCGACCATCCAGCGGCTGTTTGCTGACCTGGTCACACCTGAACTGAGACACGCCACCCAAAACGGCGCGTGGTCCGCGCCGCTCTGGTCGGCCATTGAACAATCCGGCTTTTCTGTTGCCGCAGCCAACGAAGAGTCAGGTGGCACTGGCTCAAGCTGGTACGAGCTGTATGTTGTTGTGCGCGCCACGGGTAAATACGCCGTCCCGGCACCACTACCTGAAGCCTTGCTGGCCAACTGGTTGCTGGCGCGGGCCGGACTCAATGCCATCGCCACTCCGCTCTCGTTCGCTGCGGAGCCTAGCCTGCAGCTGACAAGCGGTAAAGTCAGCGGCTTGCTACAGGCGGTACCCTGGGGCCGCCATGTCGGTCACGTCGTCGCGCTCACCAGCGGCGAACATCCCAGCGTGGTTCTGCTGAAAGTGGCCGACGCGACGAAACAGGAACTGCAGCTCAATATGGCACACGAACCGCGTGACAACTTACATTTTACCGATGCCGTACCGGTCGCGCTGGCCGCCTTACCGGCCGGCTTACCGGCCGACATCCTGCTGCTGGGCGGTGCCATGCTGCGCTCGGCCCAGATTGCCGGCGCCTTGCAGGCTGCACTCGCGATGACCTCCACTTATGCCACCGAACGGTCCCAGTTTGGCCGCCCGATTGCCGGTTTTCAAGCCATCCAGCATCGCCTCGCGGTTCTGGCCGAGCATACCGCCAGCGCCATGGTCGCGTCGGAAGCGGCGTTTGCCGAATCAGGTGATTTTCTCGCCACATTACCCGTCATGGCTGCCAAAGTGTGCGCGTCGGAAGCGGCCGGCATCGCGGCAGAAACAGCCCATGCGGTGCATGGTGCGATCGGCATTACCGAGGAATATGCGCTGCATCACATAACGCAGCGCTTGTGGTCATGGCGCAGCGAATTTGGCACTTTTACCACCTGGGCCCAGCGTATCGGACGCGATGTGTGCGCCGGTGGGGCGCAACAATTCTGGCCCGGCTTGACGGCCAACCCGTCGCAGCACGGCAACAACGGCAAAGGAGAACTGTCATGAACCCATTTTTAGTCACCGAGCGCGATGGCGCAATACTCACAATCAGGATGAACCGGCCGGACAGCCGCAATGCCTTGTCGGAACCAGCGCAAATGGCTGAATTTGTCGCGCTCAGCCAGCAACTGCGCAACGACCTCTCCGTCAAGGTCGTCATACTCACCGGTAACGGTAGCGCATTTTGTGCTGGTGGCAATGTCAAGGACATGCGCGACCAGGGCGGCATCTTTGCCGGCTCGCCCTATGAACTGCGCAACAGCTATCGCAACGGCATTCAGTCAATTCCACTGGCCTTGTACGAACTCGACGTACCGATCATTGCCGCCATTAACGGTGCGGCAATCGGTGCAGGACTGGATCTGGCGTGCATGTGCGATATCCGCATCGCCTCAGAAAAAGCGCTCTTTGCCGAAAGTTTTGTCCGCCTTGGCATTGTCCCCGGGGATGGTGGCGCGTGGCTGCTACCGCGCGTTATCGGCATGCCACGCGCCAGCCTGATGGCGTTTACCGGCGATACGATTGATGCCGCCAAAGCACTCGCATGGGGACTGGTGGCAGACGTGGTCGCACCGGAAATGCTCGAGCAGGAAGCCATGGTACTGGCGCGCCGGATCGCCGCCAATCCGTCGCATGCGCTCCGCCTGACCAAGCGCCTGTTGCGCGAAGGCCAGCACATGCGGCTCGACTCGCTGCTGGAAATGTCCGCCTCGTATCAGGCGCTGGCGCACTACACGGATGACCATAAGGAAGCGGTGAATGCCTTCCTGGAAAAGCGCGCACCGGACTTTACCGACCAATGAGATCCTTGTTTTAGTCCTTGTTTTAATCGTTGTTTAAATCGTTGTTTTAATCCTTATTGACACCGCTCTTAAGACCATCGGGCAGATCATCAGTACAGGGACGGGCAGCACGCCAGTCTTTGTCGTTTCAACCATCAGGGGAATGTAATGCGTAGCGTATTTCGTGAAGACCATGAAGCCTTCCGCGACCAGGTCCGGCGCTTCATCGATAAAGAGATTGTGCCTTTTCACGCGCAATGGGAGCATGACGGCATCGTGCCAAAGGCGCTGTGGCTCAAGGCTGGTGCGGCCGGTTTGCTGTGCGTGACCGTGGCCGAAGAGTACGGTGGTGCAGGTGGTGATTATGGTCATTCTGCGGTGCTGATTGAAGAACTGGCGCGTGCCAATGCCACGGCAGTAGGCTTCACCACACACTCCGAGATCGTCGCCAACTATCTCGTTGCCTACGGTTCTGCAGAACAAAAAAATCGCTGGCTGCCAAAAATGGTCAGCGGCGAAATGATCGCCGTCATTGCCATGACCGAACCCGGCGCCGGCAGCGACCTGCGCGCTATCCGTACGCATGCCAGGGCGGACGATGAGGGCTACCTTATTTCCGGACAAAAAACCTTCATCACCAACGCCGGCAATGCCAGCCTGGTCGTTGTGGTGACCAAGCTCGATCCGGCGGCACGCGAGTTGACACTGTTTTGCTTTGAAACCGACCAGCCGGGTTTTAGCAAAGGAAAGTTACTCGAAAAAATTGGCTTGAAGGGTCAGGATACCTCGGAATTATTTTTCGACGGGGTGCGCGTGACAGCGGCCAACCGTTTGGGTGAAGAAAACCAGGGCTTCCAGTACCTCTCTCATCAACTGGCCTGGGAACGCCTGATCATTGGCCTGCGGGCAGCCGCATCAGTGCATGCCCTGCTTGAGGAAACGATCGCGTATGCACGTGAACGCAAAGCCTTCGGAAAATCACTGCTGGACTTCCAGAATACCCGTTTCAAGCTGGCCGAAGTCAAGGCCCAGGCGACCATGCTGCAGGCCTTTGTCGACCATTGCCTGGCGCTGGCCATGCGCGACGAACTGACACCGGAAGTGGCCGCAATGGTCAAGCTCAACGGCTCGGAAATGCAGGGCAAACTCCTCGACGAATTGTTGCAGCTTCATGGCGGCTATGGCTATATGAGCGAATACAAGATCAGCCGGGCCTGGGTCGATGCGCGCGTTGCCAGAATTTATGGCGGCACCTCGGAAATCATGAAGGAAATCATCGGCCGCAGCCTGTAAAACGGTATTTCACTTAAAAATTTCACACCAAGAGGAGACACGAGGTGGTAAAAATAATCTACCGGCAGGCTGATGGCAGCGAGCAAACCATGGAAGTCGCAGCAGGCAACAGCGTCATGCAGGGTGCCGTCAGTAACGGCGTCAACGGCATCCTGGGCGATTGTGGCGGAGCCTGCCAGTGCGCTACCTGTCACGTTTATATCGGCGCTCCTTGGCAAACGCTGATGCCGCCACCGGGAGAAATGGAAGACGCCATGCTCGACAGTTCGGCTGCACCGCGCCTGGCAAGCAGCCGTCTCGCTTGCGAGGTGTGCGTTACGGCACACATGGACGGCATGCTGGTCTTGCTACCGGAACGCCAATTCTGACATTGCCAGCGGCACAGCAGGCCGGCATGGTTGCTGGCCTGTCCCGACCGAACAGGTATCAAATGCGCGTAGGGACGACCGGACGACACCGGGCGTCTCGCCGCTCATCCATCACGAATCAATCGACAATACCGGCAAGCCGGCTCCCACCTGTCAAGGTCAAGACTAAGCTGTCAGACTGATGGCTGTGCCAGTGCCGCCTCGATCGCTGCCACGATACGGGCGTCACCGACTTCCACATCCGGCGCAAAACGCGCAACCACTTGTCCTTCGCGGTTCAGCAGGAACTTTTCAAAATTCCATAATATGTCTGGTGCTGGAGCCAGACTGACCTTGTGCTGCTGCATTTTCTGACGAAATTCTTCAGCGCCGGTTGCCAGCGGCAATGCCGCGATCAGGCTGGTATAAAGTGCATGCTGGTCGTCACCGGCAACAGAAATTTTCGATAGGATAGGAAAGCTGACACCATAATTCATGGCACAAAACTGGGCAATTTCCTGATCAGTATCAAATTCCTGCTCGCGAAAATTACCCGTTGGAAAGCCCAGTATGACCAGCCCTTCCGCCTCCCTGTCCTGATACATTTTTTCCATCCCGGCGTATTGCGGCGTCAGGCCGCATTTGGACGCAACGTTAACCACCAGCACCACTTTACCGCGGTAGTGCGCCAGACTGGTCTGGCTGCCATCGGGCCGGGTGAGTGCAATGTTACCTATGTGATCGCTCATATTCATACGCTTGCTTCTTTCTAAAGTCATTGGTTCCTGCGATGCAGTACCGCTCCACTATAAACGAAGAGCCGATGTAAGGTGCCGGAGCAGGAAAATCTGAAAAAATCGTCGTTCCGGATGGGTTTTACTGACGTTTTTTATCACCGTGATTCATGGTCCGGTGCAGGTTCCGGTGCAGGTTCGGGTGCAAGTTCCGCCTCATAGGCGCGCTGTACATACGTCATCCGTCCGCCCGCGAGCATCAGGGCACAGAACAGCGAAAGTTCGACGATCTCCGGCGTGCTGAAGCACGCTTCGAGCGCCGCGAACGTGTGCTCATCAATCGCCATGTACTCTCCGGCGAACAATTCGGCATAACGTAGCGCCGCCTGCTCAGCAGCACTGAATCGCTTGTTATCGCTGGCCAGGCAGGCAATCTCGTCTTCGCTCACTGCATCGCTCTTGCGTGCCAGGCTGCAGGCCTTGCAGGTCGTGATGGCAGCGATACGCAGCCGCACCAGTTCGCGCAGGCGAGCGCTGAGCAAAGCATGATGATGCAACTGCTCCATCAGGTCGAGCCAGGCCAGCGCAGCACCGGGCCGGTGCGCCCAGACTTGCACCGGCACACTCGAACTGAGCATACGACTGCTTTTGCCGCGCTCGATGCGTTCGCGCAAGGCAGGCGTCAGGTCCGGCAAGGCCAATGGCTTGATACGCGGCATCTTTAGTCCAGCCGCTCAATGATGGTGGCTGTCCCCATGCCGCCCGCACAGCAGATGGTTTGCAAACCAAAGCGTGCGCCCCGGCGCTCCATCTCATGCATCAGGCTGGTCATGATGCGGGCACCGCTGGCACCCAGCGGATGGCCCAGCGCAATGGCGCCACCATTGACATTCAAGCGCTCGTGCGGCACACCCATTTCACGCATCCAGACCATCGGCACCGGAGCGAAGGCTTCATTGACTTCAAACAGGTCAATATCGGCCAGTTCCAGCCCGGCCAGCTGCAGCGCCTTGCGGGTCGCTGCGATCGGACCGGTCAGCATCAAGGTCGGATCGGAACCGACCGTCGTGGCGGCACGGATCCGCATGCGCGCTTTGAGCCCCAGGCTTTTTGCCCTGGCCGCAGACATGACCAGCAAGGCGGCCGCTCCGTCAGAAAGTTGTGACGAATTACCTGCCGTGATGCGTCCGCCATCTGGACGAAAACTGGTTTTCAGGCTCGCCAGCCGGGTCAGGTTGGTATCACGCCGGATTGTTTCATCGGCATGCAATGTGACTGCCTCGCCCTGCAGTGCGCGCTCGCGTAATTGTCCTGCCGGGACGTCGACAATCTCCCGCTCGAACCAGTCAGAATCAGATGCCAGGGCAGCACGGCGCTGACTTTCCAGCGCAAATGCGTCGATCTCTTCGCGCGTCAGCTGCCACTTGTCAACCAGCCGTTCGGCCGCTTCGCCCTGGCTTACCAGTTCGTAACGCTCACTGGCCATCCAGCCAAATACTTCACCGTGGACATCGCGGTTGCCGCCCATCGGTACGCGTGACATGTTTTCGGCGCCGCCAGCGACGACAATCTCCGCCGAACCGCTGCTGATGGCGCCATACGCCATGTGTACCGCCACTTCACCCGAGCCACATTTTCGGTCGATGGTCAGGCCGGGGATCGTCACTGGCCAGCCGGCACCGAGCAGCGCAGTACGGGCGATATTACCTGACTGCTCGCCGACCTGGGTCACACAGCCGAAGATCACGTCGTCGACCAGCGCGGCATCAATGCCGGCACGCCGGATCACTTCTGCGATGACCAGCGAACCGAGATGATCAGCCCTTACGCCGGCCAAGGCCCCACGGAAACGGCCAACCGGGGTGCGGACCGCTTCAACGATAACAACGTCATTCATAGCGCACTCGCTTTCAGGCCGGAACCGGGCACACACTGCCCGTCCTTATATTGATAGACGCCATGGCCGGTCTTGCGCCCCAGTCTGCCGGCGGCAACCATCTTGATAATCAGCGGGCATGGACGAAATTTTTCACCCAGGGTCTGGTGCAGGTAGCGCAGTACATTCAGGCGGGTATCCCAGCCGGTCAGGTCACCGAGTTCCAGCGGACCCATCGGATGGTTGAAGCCCATGCGCAGGGCGATGTCGATATCTTCCGCCGTGGCGGTGCCCTCCTGCAGCATGAACATCGCTTCATTACCGAGCAAGGCGGACATGCGGCTGGTGGTCAGGCCAGGCGACTCATTGACGACTATCGCCGTCTTCCTGATCGCGCTGCAATAGGCGCGGCTACGCTCGACAGTGTCGTCACTGGTCGCCAGGCCCCGCACCAGTTCAACCAGCTTCATCTTGTGTACGGGGTTAAAGAAGTGCATGCCGACTACCCGCTCAGGCGCAGCGACGCTGGCAGCGATTTCGGTCACACTCAAGGCAGAGGTGTTGGTAGCGATGATGGCGTCAGGCGCAAGTACCGCGACCGCCTGGGCAATGACCGCTTTCTTGACGTCAAGCTTTTCCGTCACGGTTTCTACCAGCAGCGTCGCTCCGGTAGCGGCGGCCACCAGATCAGTGCTGGTGGTAAGACGGGCCGCCGCAGCAGCGGCTTCCCCGGGCGCGAGTTTTCCGAGCTTGACGCCATCGGAAAAAATCTTTCCAATAGCGTCCACTGCGCGTGCCAGCGCTTCCGCACTGGCGTCGACAAGTACGGTACTAAAACCGGAGCTGGAAAAGGCGTGAGCGATGCCGGTGCCCATCAAACCGCTGCCGACCACGACAACTTTCTCTTGTTGTTGATTCATGATGTCACTTTCTAGTGGAGTGATTGATAAATTAGGATGAAAACATCACATTGAAGAACTGATTAAAGCTTGCCCGCGTGCGTCACACCACGTTTTTCACTTACGGTATTGCTCAGCGTCCCGATGCCTTCGATTGCCGCTTCAACGACATCGCCGGGATTGAGAAAGATTCCCGACCCCATACCGACCCCTGCCGGCGAGCCGGTAAACATAATGTCGCCACAGGAAAAGCGCGAACGCTGCTCGACAAAGTGGATCAATTGACCGACGTCCCAGGTCATTTCACTGGTATTGCTGTCCTGCCGCACCTGGCCATTGACCTTCAGGGTCAGTTGCAGCCGGGGTGAACCGGCAGGAAATTCATCGCAGGTGACGATCCAGGGACCGACACCGGTCGTGTCATCGCCACTCTTGGCGGCGAACAGGTCCATCCCGATACCGACCGGACCGCTGCGCTGCAAATCACGTGAACTGACATCATTGCCGACGGTATAGCCGAGTACGCTGGCCAGAGGATTATCCAGATCGACCGTCAGTGCACCGATCACGGCGACCAGTTCAACTTCATGATCAAGCTCTTGCGTCAGCGGTGGATAGCGGATCGGGTCTGTCGCACCGATCAGCGCGCCATATGCTTTAAGAAAAGCAAATGGCTGCGCCGGTGGCTTGATGCCGAATTCAACCAGATGCCGGGTGTAATTGGCACCGGCGACCACGACGCGGTTGCCCTTGTCTATCGGCGGCAACAGGCGCACTGAGGCGAGCGGCCGGGCCGGGCCGGCAAACTGCAAGGCAGCCAGACCCTCACCGCGCGTGACACGCGGCGCCCACTCTTCAAAGGCCCCCGCAAGCGGCGTCACACTGGCCGCCCCGGTGTCAACCAGCGCCCAGAACGGCGCACCGCCATCGGTACAACGGGCCAGCTTCATGCTGCCTTGACCAGCGGTACGACACTGCCAATTTTGGCCGGATCCAGATGCAATAATTCACAGGCATTTTTCCAGCGGATCTTGTCCAGATCGGCGGCCGACAGATTCAAGCCATCGGTCAGGTCATGCCGCACGGCGTCACTGCCACCAAAATTACTGCCATACAAGATGCGGTCAGCACCGATAATCTCGATCAAGGCCTTGCGCATCGGCACTTCATGCAATTCAACGTCGAAGTAAAAATTCTTCATGTAATCGAGCAATGGACGCTTGTTGTATTTGACGTCCAGATTTTCATTGGTCTTGGCCAGGCGGCCAAGCTGGTAAGGTACATAGCCACCGCCGTGAGTGATGTAAATTTTCAGGTTCGGGAAACGGTCCAGCACACCGCCGCAGATCAGGTTCCAGAAACAGCGCGACTCATCGTATTGCATGCCGACAATGGCGGTCGTTTCATAGCGGTCATCGTTGGCTTTCTTGCCCCAGGTCACTGACTGGTTGTAACCGTGGATAAACATCGGCAGGTCCAGGTCGCACAGGGTTTTCCAGACCACATCGAGTTCGGGCGAATCAAATTCCAGACCACCAAAATTCGCACCACCGGCAACGAGTCCCTTGGCCCCGAGCTCGGTACAGGCGCGGCGCAATTCAATGGCTGCCGCTTCCGGCTCATTAAGCGGCGCGTGGGCCCAGAACATCAGGCGCTCTGGCGCTGCCGAGCAATATTGAGCCAGCACGTCGTTGACCTTGCGCGCAAATGGCACGGCAAATTCGGCTTCGGTCCAGTACATGTAGCAATGCGAAGGGACTGACACTACTTGCAAATTCTGGCCGGCGGCATTCATGCCAGCCAGACGTGTCTTGGGATCAGCCCAGCGCGCCAGATAATCAGCCAGTTTAGGACCGGTACCGGAACGGACCGCCGCCTTGCGCTCGGGTGAACCCAGACCCAGTATCCAGTCACCGACCCGCAGCTTGATATCACCGTCGGCATGTTGCTCGAAAAAAGGCCCCCAATGCGGATGCTGATTGTAGTAACCGGGATGTGGGGCGTGGGCGTGTAGATCGATAAGCATGTCAGGAACCTCTGCAAGATGAAGACGGGAAAGAGCCGATAAAACCGAGTGGTTCGCCGCACCTGCATGACAGCGACATAATGAACACATTCATATTTTATGTTCGACTAATAGCCTGATGAAGGCCTGCTTACACTATACTCACAACTAATCACTTAGTGTGAATTTGTTTAACAAATATTAAACAAATTATTGAAATGTGTTTTTAAACGTGCAGTTTTCTCGCATAATCAGGTACGCCTGGAAGGGTAAAAACAAGAGACAACCATAATGAAAAATAACAACTGGTGGATCGCTGCGCTGTCAGAATCGGTTTCGGCACAGCAGCCACACGCAGCTGTCTGTGATGGTGAGGGACTGGTCCTGTTCCGCAATGCCCGCGGACAGGCACATGCGCTGGAAGACCGCTGTCCGCATCGCCGGGTACCGCTCTCGCTGGGGCTGATCAAACCGGGCGGTTTGCAATGCGCTTATCATGGCTGGACATTTGATGGCGCAACAGGCGCGTGTACGGCAATTCCCAATTTACGGGCGGACGAAGCCGTTCCGGCCAGCTACAGCGTGCGCTCCTATCCGGTGCACGAGGCCGGTGGCTTTATCCATGTCTGGCTCGGTGACGCCTGTCCAGCGCCAGCGCCTGCCATCAACTACCACGCCGGTAGCCGCGAATGGCGTGGTCAGGCGACCGTCACCCTGCTTCATGAGCACTATCTGGCAACCCTGCTCGATGGCCCGCAATGCCTGCTCGAATTTGATGGCGTACGCATTACCGATTTTTTTCTGGGCGATACCAAAATAGAAAATGGCAGTATGGTACTGGACCGGGGTGCGGTCTGGACCACGCAATGGCAGCCGTCCAATTTCGTCACCGACTATCCCCTGATCGTACGCAGCAGCGTACCGCTCGCGGGCGGAACCAGTCAAATCACGCTGCTGACTGGAGACGAAACACCGCTCATCACTATAGTGCTCGGTTCCGCGGCCAATTTGCGCGGCACCACCAGCGTTTGCTGGCGTGGTCTTGTGCATGATGACCATCTGGCCAGCACCCCATGGTACTGGCGTCTGGCCCGATCTCTGGGACGCACACCGTTCAAGGTCGTCCGCCAAATCGATGGCGCTGCCGTCGCTGCATTATTGCTGGCGCCCGCCCGCGACTTCGCCGCGCTACGCACTGAACACCCGCTGCATTTTCATACCAATCCCAACACAGGAGTGAAAAATTGACGACCTTCATGACAGATACAGCCATGCCCGACGCTGGCCAGCAAGTGCAAACCGGGGGCTGCCACGCAGCAGGACTCCGGTACGCGACTGGACACCGCACAATTACGACCTGCGTGATACCTGGTTCCCGGTCTCGCACAGCCGCGATGTCAGCGCCCGCCCGATCCGCCGCATCATTCACGCCCAGCCCTACTATCTGTGGCGCGAAAACGGCATGGCAAAAGCGGCCGAATTTCATCCTGCGGTCGTACCGCCTCATGCTGCCAGCGCTTTCACCGGTGGCTCCGGGTTTTATCCGGTGCTGGAACTTTATGGCTATATCTGGGCCTGGTATGGCAATCCGGAACAGGCCGACAGCCTGCTGATCCCGCACATCCCGTTTGTACCACTCGAGGGCAGCCTGCCCGGCTATACCCAGCGCACTGTTCGCTTCGATGCCAGCTCGGCGCTCTCGGTGGAAAATTTAATCGACCTGACACATGCAGATTTCCTGCATGCCAATACCATCGGCGACGGTATTTCCCAGTCTGATGAAGTGACGGTGGAATGGACTTCCGAGACCGTGACGCGCACCCGCACTGTGACACAAAAATCGGTGGCACCCATCATGCGCTGGATCGGTGGCGTGCGCGCCAAATTTCAAGACTTTCGTGCGGTGCTGCATGTGCATCTGCGCAGCAACGTCTGCATTTCCTATCCGCGTTTCAGGCCTGGCTACGATGTGCCGAATGTGCAGCCGTTCTTGCCGGTAGGACGATACCGCTCACGCTGCGATGTCACTTTCAATACAACCGCAGCACCGGTTCCGTTCCGCTATCTGATGCCGCGCATTAACTACATCATTCAGCCGCAGGACAATTCCGTAGTACGACCGCAAAACCAGCGTTATTTCGAGAACACAGGACGGCGTGACCTGCACTCTCGCTTCGACAAGCCGGGTACGCGCTACCGTTTTCAGATGGAACAACTGATGGCGCGCCAGTTACGCGGTGACATGGCCTATGGTGCCGATGCAGAGCCGGGACGCCATATCGGCCAGCTACTCGGCATGGACGACTTGAGCAGCCGGCCACTGAGTAGCCGGCCTGGCCAGGTCACTAACAGGCAGACAGGCTGATAGACCGGCCAGCTGAACAACTGAGCGACTGAGCGATTGAATGATCACCCGCTCAGTTGCCTATCCTGGCGATCCCAGCTTCAATGCCATCATGGAACTGACCATTTTTGCCAGCCTGACGGACAACAGCTCCTTGCCCGGATCGCCCGGCACCAGCAGTTCACTGAGCGTATAGCGGACCAGCAATTCACACACCAGTTCGCGATCGACCGGTGCACCAAGACGGGCATCAAGTGAATCAAAAACAATCTGCAAGACCTGCTTGAAGCGCTCTACGGCATCATCAAAGATGCGCTGATACAGGCCAAAGGCATATTCAGGTGCAATCGTCAGCAGTCGGCGCA
Organism: Oxalobacteraceae bacterium; assembly: GCA_947466695.1. Taxonomy (GTDB): domain Bacteria; phylum Pseudomonadota; class Gammaproteobacteria; order Burkholderiales; family Burkholderiaceae_D; genus Undibacterium. The sequence continues at coordinate 27,036 of CANIFC010000007.1, forward strand.
CCTTGTCTTGCTTGAGAAACTGGTCGAGATATCCCATCACCGCATTGAAACGGCCGGCGGGATCATCATGCTGCGCTGCGAGCGCCGTCAGGGACTGATAAAACTGTTGCCGCTGGTGCTCGGAAAATGCATCAAGCAACTCGTCCTGAGAAGAAAAATAACGATAGAACGTACCACGCGAGACACCCGCAGCTTCACACACGGCAAGTATCGAGATGCGTTCCAGGCCCGATTCCAGAATGACGCTTTCGGCAGCTTGCAAAATTTGCCGGACCGTCTGGTCAGCCCGTCGCTGACGCACAGGCAAGGGGATCTCAGCTACCACCGTCACCCGCGCTGGCGGCAACGGGACCGGAGTAGAAGCCTGGCCATGGCTGATACTGGCAATGAGCTTGCCAATGCGTAGCGGCAACTGGCGGCGGTCGCCAGAACCCTGCACCAGCAATTCACTGAGCACATAACGGATCAGCATTTCGCAGACCAGCTCGCGGTCGAGCTGCATGCCCAGACGCGCCTCCCAGGCATCAAACACAATCGCAAGGACATCCTGGAAGCGCTCGATCGAATCGGTAAAGGCGCGTTGAAAAAAACCGAAGGCGTATTCCGGTGCCACTTGCAGCAACCGGCGCGCCTTGCTGCGCGTGAGAAAGTCATCAAGATGCGCCACCAGCGCGACAAAGCGCTGATCCGGGTCACTGTAAGCCTGCGTTGCCGTGATCAGCGCCTGGTGAAAGACGGCACGTTTATGATGGGTGAATGCATCGAGTAATTCGTTCTGGTCGGAAAAATAGCGGTAAAAGGTACCGCGCGACACGCCGGCAACCTGGCAGACGGACTGGATAGAGACACGGCTGACACCGCCCTCAAGAATCACATTTTCAGTCGCGGCAAGAATTTGCAGAATGGTTTCTTCAGAACGGCGGGTACGCCCCGGTTCGCGTCCGGGCGCCGCATCGAGGCCGCTCTCCAGCGCCTGCGGATGGCTGGCCAGAGCCGGAAGCGCACCACCCTGGCCCGAGATCAAGACCGACATCCGGATAATCGCAGCAAGCAATTCACGCCGGTCAGCCTGGCGCGGCACCAGCAATTCACTGAGGACATAGCGGATCAGCATTTCGCAGACCAGTTCACGATCGATCAGGATGCCCAGACGGGCATCCCAGGCATCAAACACGATGCCCAGAACTTCCTGAAAGCGCTCAATCGAATCGTGAAAAATGCGCTTGAAAAATCCAAAGGCAAATTCGGGGGCCACTGTCAGCAAACGCCGCGCCTTGCCATGCCGGAGATAATTATCCAGATAAGTGACGAGGGCATTAAAACGGGCATCGGGTTCCAGAAAATGCGCTGTTGCCGCATGCAAGGCGAGATGGAAACGGGTGCGTTTATGCTTGGAAAAGGCATCCAGCAACTCGTCCTGAGAAGAGAAATAGCGATAAAAAGTGCCACGCGAGATATTTGCCACCTCGCAGACATCCTGGATCGCCACCCGGTCAACCCCGGACTCGAGGATCACCTGCTCGGCGGCGACCAGAATTTGCCTGATCGTCTCCTCAGAGCGCTTGTTGCGCCCTGGCTCACGCGGGACAGCTCCGTCTGGCTTCGCCCTCTGTTGTAAAGCGCGCACAGGCGCTTGCTTGGCCTGCTCACCTTGCTCACCTTGCTTAGCCGGCTTGGCCTGCTTATCTTGCTTAGTCTGCTTATCTTGCTTAGTCTGGATATCTTGCTTGCTAGTGACTTTTTTCATTCTACTGTTGTCCAAAAAAACATTGTAAAACCCGCCGGTAGCGATATTGACACAGTCGGGCATATTATTCTAGCTGACACGGCACTTAATTTCATATTAGAATACTATTCTCAATTTAAAATAATTATCAATCGACTGCTTCAGTCCGAGGCAATCACTTGTGGAGACAACTATGACTGCAATGGGACCTACCGACACCTGGACCACCGGCGAGCAAGACACCGTAATTGCCGCACTTGAACGTGCCGTTACGGCACATCCGGAACGCGTTTTACTCGATTTCAGCGGCGAACTTTACACCTACGGCGAGGTTGACCGGCTCTCGAACTGCATGGCGCATGCATTTGCGGAACTCGGCGTTACCAGAGGCAAAACCGTCGTCACCATGCTCGACAACAATATCGATGCCGTCATCATATGGCTGGCCATCAACAAGCTGTGCGCCGTCAGCGTACCGATCAATACCGCACTGCGCGGTGAATTTCTGCGCCACCAGATCGGCGATGCCGGCACCGCACTGGTTATTTGCGAGGCTGCCTATCTTGAGCGCATCGCCCAGGTCGCACACGGCCTGCCGGAAGTCACCCTGATACTGCAGCGCACCGGCGTCGTCACGGCATCCTGCACGCTTCCTGTCGAAACGCTGGAGCAACACCGCGGCAGCGATTCCACTGCACTGAAAATTACACCTGAACCGTCCGACCTGGCCTGCCTGATCTACACTTCCGGCACCACCGGCCCGTCCAAGGGCTGCATGCTCAGTTACAACTTCATGTGCAATCTGGCCCGCCTGCAATTACGCGCCGGACCGGCAACTGCGAACGATGTCACCATCACGCCATTGCCGCTATTTCACCTTAATGCGCTTTCGGTAGGCATTATTTCCAACATCATGGTCGGCGCGCGCGTGGCCATCGTACCGCGTTTTTCCGTTTCCAACTTTTGGCCTGAGGTACAACGTTCCGGCGCCACCATTGCCTCTATCCTGGGCAGTATGGGCACCCTGTTGGCCCAGGCTGGAGACAGTGAAGCGATGCAAGCCTGTATCGGCCAGATCCATACAGTGCGCGGCAATCCGTTCACCGAAGAAACCAAGGCGACCTGGCGTACCCGCTTCGGCGCGCGTCAGGTTGGCGGCAACGGATATGGCCTGACCGAAGCCTGCGTGATCACGTCCCTGCCCGGTGGTGACTATGCCGCGCCAGGCTCCTCCGGCAAGCGTATTCCTGATTTCGATGTGCGTATCGTCGATGAGCAGGATCGCGAATTACCACCCAACACAGCCGGCGAAATCATCGTGCGTCCGCTGCGGCCCAACATCATGTTTGAAGGTTACTGGCGCCGCCCCGAAGATACCCTCAAGGTGATGCGCAATATGTGGCTTCATACGGGCGACATCGGTAAATTTGACGATGACGGCTTCTTCTACTTTGTCGACCGCAAAAAAGACTACCTGCGCCGGCGCGGTGAAAACATTTCCAGCTTCGAGATGGAAACCGCCTTCGCTTCGCACCCGGATATCTCTGAAGTCGCAGTGCATGCCGTGCCTTCCGACAAAGGCGAGGACGATGTCAAGGTCACCGCCATCCTCAAACCCGGAGCCACCCTGACGGCAGCGCAGCTATTCCATTGGTCAGCCGACGCGGTACCCTACTATGCCCTGCCGCGCTACATCGAGTTCCGCACCACACTACCGAAAAATCCCCAGGGTCGCGTCCTCAAATACCAGTTACGCGATGAAGGCAAGACCAGCACCACCTGGGATCTCGACGATACCGATATCAAGGTCGCCAAGCGTTAACAGTATTGAGAGTAGTAACAGTGCATGGACAAGGAATCGGCGCAAGCTGCGCTGGTCCCTTGTCCGGTTTTCAGCTTCACACGTTCGTTGCCCGCCTCATCCTTCTGGCCTGCCTCATCCTTCATTGGCTCCTGCGCTCACTCCTCTACTTGCCTCTGCGTTTTGTCATTATTTGCTTCCGCATTTTTCTACAGGTGCATCGACGTTTTCTCTACATTCGCTTCTGCATTATTTCCGGCTTCAGGTCCGGCACGTTTGCCTTGCTTGCCAGGCAAGACAAGACAAGACAAGACAACGAAAGAACAAACTACAAGGTGTGGCTTTTTTACCGATATTAATATTCACGGACCGGGATATGCGCAGGCCGGGAATTATAGCCAGGCATGTGCAGGCCACCGTCAACGTGGATCGCTTCGCCGGTCATGTAGCAGGACAGCTCGGAGGCGAGAAACAGGACCGCCGGCGCGATATCACGTTCGGGATCACCACTGCGTCCCAGCGGACGTAATGCTGCCGATTTTTCCGCAAATCCGGGATGCTCATCGCACAGCTTTTGAAACGTCGCCCCCATCGCAGTGGGCGCAATCGCATTGACCGTGATGTTAAAGCGACCCCATTCTGCAGCGGCGCTGCGTGTCAGGCCCAGGATGCCCGCTTTGGCAGTATTGTAATCAGCATGCATCCAGGCGCCGACATCGACGTCGATCGAATAAAAATTGACGATCTTGCCGCCACCGCGCGCGCGCATGTGCGGCAGCGCTGCCTGCATGGCCCACCATGCAGCCCAGATCGTACCGTTCAGGGTTTGCGCCAGCATGGCATCGGTTTTTTCTTCCATCAAGACGTTCGGCGAGGGTACAAAGGCATTGTTGACCAGAATATCGAGCCCGCCATACGTCGTCACCGCAGCCTGTACCGCTGCCAGCACATCTGCTTTCTGGCACACATCGGTAGGGACAAAAATCGCCTGACCGCCCAATTCTTCAACCTCACGCGCGACCGCGGCACCGCTGACGGGGTCAATTTCTGCCAGCACCAGTCTGGCACCTTCGCGGGCAAAGCGCCGGGCGACTCCACGTCCGATACCACCACCTGCTCCGGTAATCAAGGCAATCTTGTTGTCCAGCATACCCATTATCTCGCTCCATTTTTAAATTATGAACATATTCATCAATATTGTACAATAATGTACAATTAAATTGTCGTAATTTGACGCTTTTACTATTTTTGCTAATTTTTGCTCATTTTTGGTTCTCATCTTGGTTCCCATCTCAGTGCAAACCTTCAGGCAAATCTCAGGGCCAGGATCAACACCAACACCAATACCAACACCAACACCCGCGCACGCTGTTGCCGTAGCGGCGGTAATTAGTACTCGTTTCTTTCTTTTAAAGGCCGCACCCATGGATCTCTTCAGACGCCGCATCGATATTGTCAGCAACGGCACACCGGAACACGGAGAAACACGCAGTGTCCTGGAGGACGATTTTCATCATTTCAGGGTAGCGGTGGCATACCGTGACGGTATCGTCAGCAATGTTTCCGGTTCGGCGCTGCGCAATCCGTATTCGGTCTGCCCGGCGGCCGGTGCAGAACTCGTATCCTTGCATGGAATGGCGCTCAATCCGGTCGCCAATTCAGTCACACGCCAGACCAATGCCCGCCTGCAATGCACGCATATGCTTGATCTGGCAGGACTGGCAGTCGCCGCGGCGGCACGCCATATCGCCAGACGCACTTATGAGGTAGAGGTACCGCGCCGCAACGGTGACGCGACCTCTGGCCTGCTACTGCGTGACGGCGTGCGTTTGCTGGAGTGGCAAATTACGGGTGAAACCATTATGGCGCCACCCGCTTTCGCCGGCATTCACCTCAAAGAGGGACTGGCGCGCTGGGCCTTGAACAACCTGAGCGAAGATCAGGCCGAAGCGGCGCTGATACTGCGCCGTTGCCTGATCATTTCACGTGGACGTGAACGTAATCTTGATCTGGTGGCAACAGCCAGCCCGACTGGAAACTGTTTCGCCCAGCAGCCGCAACGGGCACAACTAGCCATCAGGATCGTTGGCTCAACGCTGGACTTGCGCCATCGTCACGCGCAGCTAGCGCAGGACGACCAGCGCTGGCTTGATTGCCTGCCAGATCAAGGCTAAAAAAACGCGCTGATGAACCGGGTATCGGCTCAATCAGCGCGCACGTAAATGTGCTCTCAGATCCTTCATCTCGAATGACTCTGAAGGACCTGCATTACTCCAGTGCCCCCGAGATCAGGGCCCGGTTGCGATCATGCTTGCCGTAATCTTGGCATGCGGTCCGGCAATCTGATCAGCCCAGGCCTGGGAAGCCTGAGCGAGGGTATAGTCGGCATAATCGACAACGATTTTTTGCGTACGCGCGATGCTCAGCAAACGCAGCCAGATGGCATGCCGGTCAGCAGGCGGACGCTGCCCGGTACCGATGCAGGACAGGGTACGAAAAAGCAGGTCTGCAATATCGAGATTGAGCTTTCGCCCGGCCCCGGTACCGATCGTCATGATGCGGGCGCCCCAGCGAGTCGCTTTGAGTGCATTGAGCATTGGCTGCCCACAGACCAGATCGAGCACCACGTCGAAACCGGCTCCGGCCTGCGCCTTCAATGCGGCAACATCATCAACGCCATCGAGGCAGACCACCGCATCGGCAATACCACGTTCCAGCAAACGGTCCAGCGCAGCCTGATTGCGGGCGGTAGCGACCACTTTGCCAGCTCCCAGATACCGCGCCAGTTGCAGCGCTACCTGACCCAGGGTTCCGGTTGCACCCACAATGAGTACCGTCTCACCAGCCTGGATTTTTGCCAGCTCCAGCGGGATCAATGCGCCGGTGGCAGCGATCCCCATCGTAATGGCGGTCTTGTCATCAATATCGTCGGGTACATCCCATACCTCTTCCTCCGGGACGAGGGTGCGCCCGGCCCAGGCGCCAAAGGGCAACACTGAACGCTCACCAAAATACACGCGCCGTCCGTCAGGTGCCCGGCCAACGCCTTCACCCCGGATAACGCATGGATACTCGACTCCCAGCCGGTAGGCACCCAGCACATCCCAGCCACCCAGCCCCGCAGTTTCAACATCAATCAGCACCGCACCCGCTTTGGCCTGCGGCTGCACAAACTGCTGCACCACGGGTACGGCACCGTGTTCGGTGATCACTGCTGCGTACATCATTTTATCTGTCATCGCATCTTTTCCTGATTAGAGAAAAATCGCCAGATTCGGCGTTCCGAGAACCACCTGATCAAGAATGATCTCGCGCCGGGCCAGCTTGAAGCCACTGTCAGTGAGGCGGATCAGGTCATGACGCTCACCACTGATCAGATCATACTGGTCGTGATTGAAACGGCTGCGTGTTACCAGCATGTAGCTGGCCACTTCAAACTCGTTTGGCTTGGCCGTCGTCTCGACAAAAACATTGGTCACCAGCCGGCGGGTACGCGATGGAGGATCTTCCGCCCAGGCGCTCTTGGTGGCAGTCAGGCGCATGACGCGACCCATGATAGAGCGGTAATTATCATGATAATGCTGCACCGAACGCACGATCGATTTTGAGTGCTCCGCCATGATCCGCGTTTCGCGCAGCGGTGCCGTGTAAATGAGGTCCGGCTCCAGGATCTTGGTCCACTCCAGCAGCTTGATACTATCGAGCAGACGCGCCTCATCATACAAAAACTCTGTGATGCGATTATAAATTTCCGAACCCACAGGCACACGCTGGCCGCTGAAGGCCGCTTCAGCGACCGGGTTACTTGCAACTGATTCCATACAACACTCCTTGATTATTGCGTAGTTCGAAACTGCGGGCCGATGCAGTACCGGAGACTAATGTCCGGAACAACAGAGCCCGGCAGATACATGGCATCCTAGCGGGATCAGCTACCCGACTTCGTCATCAGCTCATGCCAGTACAGCCACCAGTGCCACTGCGTGTCATCTTTGGTAAAGCCTTCATTGACAATGCCGGGACCGGGCCAACCTGCAG
>CANIFC010000008.1 GCA_947466695.1 Oxalobacteraceae bacterium
CTGCTCCTGGGAGCGCGGTGCAAACGAGAACATGAATGGCCTGATCCGGCAATTTTTCCCCAAGAAAATGCGCTTCGAAAGCATCACTGCCGAAGACATCGTACAGGCCATGCATAGCCTCAATCATCGCCCCAGGAAGTGCCTCAATTTCAAAACACCACACGAGGTATTCATGGAGCAGTTAAAGTCGGATCAACACGGTGTTGCACTTCGAGGTTGAATCCGCCCTTTATTAAACCTTCTTATTAAACCTGGTGTCTTATTAAACCTTGGGTGTCTTATTAAACCTTGTTCAAGTCGCACACCTAGACTTCAGGCCATAATTTAATATGAGTGTCTTATTAAATTTTGAGTGTCTTATTAAATTTTTCTTCTGATTAAGGCTGTCGTGCAAAGGTCTCAGTCTAGTTAAATGTTTCAGCCGCACCCATCTCTAGGGGTGTGCCTCAGGCCATGAAAACGGATGCACCATCGAATCGAGTAGACATAAGCTTCTTCCGTGCGTAAGCTGTAGTGCTTATCATGAATGCAATTTTTAACACGGTTGAGTAACTTTGGTTGTTTGGAACCGGATTCCGAAGGGCTTGCGGGATGTCCATGGAAGCTGTCTGCTTTTCCTGGTTATTTAGTACTAAATACAAATACAGTATATTTCGGAAAGCATCACAGATCAGCAGTAATAAACGAATTACCTCGCCAGGATAGGCGGACGAACCGCTAGGTTAGGCGGAATTTTTTTTCATCCTATTTGATGTTAGAGCTCATTCATGCCAAGTCCCATATTGCGCGAAGTCCCAGAACAGTTCGAAACGGAGCGCCTGGTCATACGCTGCCCTCGCCCAGGCGATGGAAATGTCGTGCACGCCGCAGTCGTCGAGTCTCTCGCAGCTCTTCGAGAATTTCCTGCATCACTGCCGTGGGCCATGGCTGAGCCTTCGCCTGAGGTCTCTGAGCAGTACTGCCGGGAAAGCCAAGCCAACTACCAACTACGAACAAGCATGGCCATGCTCCTTTTTCTTAAGGAATCGGGCACGCTCGTCGGTAGCAGTGGTGTTCATAGCATAGAGTGGGCAGTCCCAAAGTGCGAAATTGGGTACTGGGGTCGAACAAGCTTCACCGGCAGAGGCCTCATCACAGAGGCGGTCAAGGCGATCACTGCTTTTGCATTCTCAAGTCTCGGCATGCAGCGTGTGGAGGCCCTACCAGACGAAGAGAACAAGCCAAGTTGGCTAGTGTGCGAGCGCGCCGGCTATGTGCTCGAAGGAACCGTCCGGAACAACCGCATCGGTCCAAATGGAGTGTTCAGAAACACCCGGCTTTATGCTGCGGTGCGATGAGCTCTAACCCTTCAATCGAGAGGACGTTACCCGGCAAGCCGGACGCCACCCCACGATTCAAACGCTAGAGATTTCCCCCCAATACGACCATTTCTGCTCTTCATTGTTGCTATAGGCATTTCAATGAAGATGACGGCAACTGGCTTGTGAAAAGAGAGCTTCAATTCACTACGGAGCGCCAGCCATCGCAGGACATCACCGTCGCTATTTTTTATGGCTCATGACGCATCGGCATCAGATTGTCGCCTTACCCAGTCAATGACACCGGTAAGGCTGCGAAACTGCTCAACCGAGCGGCAGCTGATGTGGGGATGGCGCGCTTGCAGCATCTTCGACAGGGCCGAACCGGGACCCAGTTCCAGCGAAAAGGCAATACCCTGTTCATCGCAAAGATCCATGCAATCACCCCATTGCAAGGGTTCTGTGAGCTGGGCCAGCAAGCTCGCCCTGGCATGTGCCGCTGTCACGACCAGTTCAGCACTAACACCAGCGACGACGGCAGCCACTGGTAGTTCAAAGCGCGCCTGTGCCAATAACTGCGCCAGCGCCGGTGCGGCTGCCCGCATCAGGGGCGTATGTGACGCAACCTGCACCGGCAACGGCGTAAGCTGACTACCGAGCCCACCCACTTGCTGCAATGACAGTAGCGCCAGCGTCATGGCGCTTTCCAGACCGGCGATGATGGCGCTGTTGTCACCTGTAATGATAGCGACATGCAGGTCGTGTTGTCCTGCGAATGCCGTCAGCTGCTGTACCGGAATCCCGCTGACCGCCAGCATCTGGTGTGGCGCACCGGGCTGTACACACACCTGCATCGCCAGCGCGCGCTGGCGCGCCAGTTCGATCGCCGGTGCGATGTCCAGCGCACCGCTGACGGCATGGGCCGATACCTCGCCGATGCTGTAACCGGCAATCAGTGACGGTGCCGGAATCGAGGTACGGATCGCATGCCAGTTAGCCAGCGTGGCGGCAACAACCAGCGGCTGCGCCAGCACATTACCGAACATCGCCTCAGGCTGTGCCAGCGCTGCCGCTAATGTCATGCCGAACGACTGCGTGGCATCCAGCGAGTTCAGTAAAACGGCGGTAGCCGGATCACTGCGCGCAAGATCGAACATGCCGGCGTGTTGTCCGCCTTGTCCGGGACAGAGCAGGACAAACTTATTCATTGAATCTCAACCCTGTCATCCACAAAGGCAAATGACTGAACACTGGCATGCACGAAACAGGCCGCGGCCAGCAGGTCGGCCGCACCACCTGGCGACAAGCGGTGGCGCATAAAAATCTGGTGGCAAGCCTGCGCTTGTGCCAGCCAGTCAGGGGCGGCAGTACCTCCACGGCGCAAGAATTTTTGCGCCAGTTGCCGTACCAGGCGTGCACCAGACGGACCACCACGGTGAAACAGGTTGGTGTCGCTGATGTGCGCCATCAGGCAAAACAGGCTGTCGATCTGTGCCAGTTGCCAGCTGCGCCCTTCTGCCAGCGCTTGTTGCAAGCGGGGTAATGCCTGCTCAAAGACCGAAGGCAAACCCAGCGCCGCCTCTTCCCTGGCGCCACTTGCTGCGTACTTCTTGGCTGCCAGAGCGCCATGACTATCAGTTCCAGCAGCTGTTGCCAGGCTGTGACCGGCAAGCGCACTACCCCACTGCGACAACAGGGCGGCACGCAGGGAAAAAGCCGAAACCGTGATATTTTTTTGCAGGCAATAGCCGGTGCTGGCACAGAGCATGCCAAGCGCAAAAATGGCACCGCGATGGGTATTGATGCCACCGGTTGCGTTCAGCATGCGCTGTTCGGCCGCGATACCTAGTTGCTTGAGGACGGAAAATGGCGCCTGCGCCATACCGGCCAGCGCAATCGCCCTGAAGTAGTGACGCAAGGAAAACAGGCTGCGAAAAAAAGTCTCAGGGCTCATGTCATCGTGACTGCCGTTGTCCTGCAGCGACACCAGACCGGGCTTTGGATAGAGCACCAGTTCACCATGTAAACTGCGCATTGCCAGGACAGCAATATGGCGGGCGCGCTGACGCATGACGGCCGTGTTACTGATGGCATGCGCCACACCTGAACCGCCTTGCGCCTGCGCAGGGATCAGGGCCAGCATCAGAGCACCACCACGGCGTCTAATTGACACGCACACTGACACGCACACTGAACGTACACCGCATCTCGATCTTGGTCTGATATTTGGTCCGGTACTTCATCAAAGGTCGCCAGCAATTCTGCCGGCGTGGCTAGCCAGACCCGGTGTGCATCCTTGACCAGAACCCGGTTGCTCGCTTTTATCTTGCCTGCACTATTAGCGCTATCGGCCGCGCTCTGGCTCTGGCAATGCAGGAACTCTTTCCATGCCACTGCCTGGCCACGCGGGAAGATGATTTCGCCATCCAACGGTAATTTATGCACCTCGTGTGCATACCGCTGCAACAGCAAGAGGCCGGCATCCACTTGCGCTGTCGATTGCGGGTAGAACAACAGGTCGATGTCCGACCCTGGCCGGACATACGTTTCTTGCGTGAGTGTCTGGAAGGCCAGCGAACCGACTACATGCAACTGGCACGATCGCTGAGTCGCTTCTTGCGCCAGCGATTTCAGGCTCGCTTGCCAGCGCCGCGGCGCTGCGGCAAGCACGGCAGCGAGTGTCTGCGCCCGCTCGTGCCGCGTCACCTGCGTGACATTGACCTGCGCTGACAGCCGTGGCTTGTCATTGTCAGTGGGCGACAGGGCGATCCCGATGCACACCATATTGTCGGCGGCATCGACATCACGCCGGCGCACTACGACCGGCAAGTCGCGCGCTTGCCAGTACTCAAGCTGGCCGCTGACAGCATCTGGCTGACCGGCAATGAGCTCGCGCCACGCCGGGTCTGACAACCAGACCAAATCATGCCTCTGGTACGCGGTAGCGCACTTTTCAGCCACGGGCTTGCTGCGACTGTTGCGCTTGCTGTATTTGCTGCCCCTGATCCGATGACGGCATATTCGCTTGAGTTTGTGCAATAACTGGCCCGGCCACAACAGCAGCGACCGCATTGATCACGTTTTGCGCGCGCAAGCGTCCACCGCGATTCAGACCTTGCTGGCTGCGCGTATCCTCAGGCGTTGCCGTAGCGAGCGCCTGCAGCAGACAAGCGGCCAGATCGTGTTCCCAGATACTTTCTATGCCGCCCATCCGTTCATAATTTTTCGGTCCGGGGGCAAACACCGGATTGTCTTTCGACAGTTCTGTCAGCACCGCTTCTGGCACCTTGGTGATGCGTGCCATGGCCGGTAAGCCCATCACGCGGATGGTTGCCTCCGGCAAGGCGTAGCAGGCATCGGCCATCATGCCACTGGTGATAAAACCACCTGATAGCGCCTGATCATAAACCAGGGCAATCACGGTATGCCCGTGCTGGCGCGCCAGTTCGATGCACTTGCCCAGATGCGCCATGTAACTGTTGATGCCCAGCATTTCGTCACGATGACGCAAGCGCTGCCCCTGCGTATCGACCAGCAGCAAGATCGGCCGTTGCGGATGATCGCGCACGGTAGCGAGCACTGCGCGCGCCTGCGCCAGCGCAATCTCGACCCCGATCGGGGTGTGCCCGGTGGTGCCGATGACACTGATCACCTGATCTCCAGCCTGCGCTGTGCCACACAAGAACTGATCTTGCTCAATGATCTGGTGCCCCAGTGGAAACAGCTGGGCTGCAATTTTTTGCCATTCCATTATCTGACTCCCGTTGTCGTTGCTGTTGTTGCTGCTGTTGCTGTTGTTGCCGATGTTGCTGAAGCTACTGGCAATGCTGCCGCCAGCGCCACGAATGCCTCCGCTTCCAGCATGGCGAGCTGCTCAGGTTGCGCGACGCCCATGGCAGACCAGATATCCATCGGCTCTTGCAAGTTGCCGTAGTTCGCCAGACGGCTAGCGAGCATGGCCTGCTCCGCTTCCAGCCCATCGAGCGTGAGTGCGGTATTTTTCTGCGCGCAGTTTGCCATGGCCAGTTGCGCGGCATTGCGGAAGGCGTCGATATCATCGGCCACCAGCATCTGGCAATCACCCATCAAATAGCGGTGCTTGCCACCGCTGGTGCGCCACACCAGCGCACGGTCACGCGAATCAAATTCTTCGACGCCGCTGGCCGTTTCTATCACTTCCGGACCGGACATTGCCAGCCTTGCCTCTTCCGACATCAGTACCAGATTGGCGCAGCGGGCAACGATGCCCATGCCACCGAAGCAGCCATTGCTGCCACCGATCACTACAATCACCGGGATGCCCGCCGCCCTTACCGCCAATACCGCACGCATGACTTCAGAGACGGCAATGAGGCCTGCATTGGCTTCATGCAGGCGCACCCCACCCGACTCTGCCAGCAAGATCAGCGCCGCCGGCTTATCATTCTCAGCACAGGCAATCGCGCGCCGCATCAGGCCGACCAGCTTGGCACCGTGCACTTCTCCCACAGCGCCACCCATAAACCCGCCTTCCTGGGCGGCGGCGTACACGGTCTGGCCATGTAACTGACCCTGCCCGATGATAACGCCATCATCAAACGACACCGAGGCATTGAGCTGCGCCAGATGCGGACTGATCCACTCTTTGGCCGGCGGCAGAAACTCTTCAAAATGAGCCAGCAATGCAGTGATGCGCTGACGTGCAGTCGCTTCGAGATAGCTCCTCATGGTGCGATCTCCAGGCAAGCCTCTACCGCCTGATCGAGCCGCAGGCTCACAACCGCCGGGGTTGCGCCCATGTCATTAATCGCGATATGCACATTGGCCAGTTGCCAGCGCGCCTGAAAATCATCCATCACCGCTTGCCAGATCGGCCGGAAACCGATAGCGGCAGTCTGAACCTCAATTTCACAGGCATCCTGCAACTCGGTTGACGTGATCAGCACCTCGAGATTGCCGGAGCCAACCACACCAACCATGCTGGCGGCCGCGGGCAAATGCCGCTGGCCGTGTTCAAAACGAAATACTAAGGTTTCCATCGTATTTTTTCCTATGACAACTTCTATGACAACTTACCAGTTTCTGAAACGTTTTGGCGGCTGGTACAAGCCACCGGACGCACGGACCAGATCTTTCATGGTCTTGGCCGCCAGCAGGTCACGGGTCGCTAACCGCTTGTCAATCCCCAGGTCTTCAGCACGCGTGATGATGCCGCGGTCACGTAGGTTTTCGACCATGCGATGATCGCGCGCCAGCCCGACCGGCGTGTAACCGGCCACGCCACGGATAGCCTGTTCGCGCTCTTCATCACTGCGGCACAGCAGCAGGTTGGCAATCCCCTCTTCGGTCAGGATATGCGTCACATCGTCACCATAGATCATCACCGGAGGAATCGGCATGTTGGCCTGCTCTGCCACCTGCCAGGCGTCAAGCGTCTCGACAAAGGCCGGTTGCATGTGTTCACGGAAGGTTTCGACGATCTGCACCACCAGTTTCTGGCCACGCGGAATCTGATTTTTCCCGCGCCGCGCCTGCTCGCCCGCCTTCAGCCACGCCGGACTGGCATGGCGACGGCCACGTGCATCGGCACCCATGTTGGGCGCTCCGCCAAAACCGGAGATACGACCCAGGGTGGCCGTCGACGAATTCCCCTGCAAGTCGATCTGCAAGGTCGAGCCGATAAACATATCACAGGCGTAATGCCCGGCAGCCTGGCACAGGGCGCGATTACTGCGCATGGAGCCGTCGGCACCGACCGAAAAGATATCGGGTCTGGCACGGATGTAGTCTTCCATCCCCAGTTCGGAACCAAACGAATACACCGCCTGGACAAAACCGGCCTCGATGGCAGGAATCAATGCCGGATGGGGATTAAGCGCCCAGTGCGTGGCGATCTTGCCTTTCAGGCCCAGCGAGGCACCGTAAGTTGGCAACAGCAGTTCGATGGCGGCAGTGTCAAAACCGATGCCATGGTTCAGGCGCTGCACCTGATATTGGGCATAAATACCCTTGATGGCCATCATCGCCATAAGAATCTGGATCTCTGAAATGAGCGCCGGATCGCGCGTGAACAATGGCTCGATGTAATGCGGCTTGGGTGCCTTGACGACAAAATCCACCCACCCCGCCGGAATATCCACCCGCGGCAGCACATCGACGATTTCATTGACCTGGGCAATCACGATGCCCGCCTTGAAAGCGGTCGCCTCGACGATGGGTGGCGTATCCTCGGTATTGGGACCGGTGTAGAGATTACCCTCGCGGTCAGCCGACTGCGCCGCCACCATGGCGATACGCGGAGTCAGGTCGACAAAATAACGCGCATACAATTCAAGGTAGGTATGGATAGCGCCGATGTTGAGCTTGCCGGTCGATACCAGCTTGGCCAGGCGCACCGCTTGCGGGCCGGAGAAAGAAAAATCAAGCTTGGACGCGATCCCTTTTTCAAATACATCCAGATGCGAGGGCAATGCCAGCACCGACTGCAGCATGTGTAAATCATGCACACGGGCAGAATCGAGTTGCGTCAGCGCTTCGGACAAAAAATCAGCCTGTTTCTGATTATTACCCTCGATACAGACCCGGTCGGACACTTCAATCACGGCATGCAGCAAATCGGCAATGCGGGCGTGCGGGAAAATCTTGCCCTGCAAATCGGCCCCCAGCACGCTGGCGGCACGCGACAGCCTTTGCTGCCGGTTGATTTGCAGGGTATTCCAGCGTTCAGGCTGACCGGCCATTACCGTGCTCCCATGACAGCATCAGGAAATGCCGTGGCAATTTGCGGAATGAAACACAACAGGATCACCGCAACGAGCATCAGCAACAGAAACGGCATGACACCCCAGATGATGTCCTTGAGCGCAATGTCCGGTGCAATATTCTTGATGACGAAAATATTCAAGCCTACAGGCGGATGGATCAGGCCCATTTCCATGACGATAGTCATGACGATACCGAACCAGACCAAATCGAAACCGGAGGCTTTCAGTGGTGGCAAAATGATCGGGCACATCATCAGGATAATGGACACCGGCGGCAGAAAAAAACCGAACACCACCACCATCAGCAAGATCACCGCCAGCAGCATCCACTTGCTCAGGTACAGCTCAACCACCCATTGGGCAGCGGACTGACTGATATGCAGATAGCTCATGACATACGAGTAAAACAGCGACATACCAATAATGAGCAGCAGCATGGTCGACTCTTTGATGGTCGAGGTGATGAAGGGAGAAATATCTTTCGGGCGCCAGACGCCATACACGATCGCAATGAGTACCATCGCCATCAGCGCGCCAAGACCGGCAGTTTCAGATGGTGTGGCAAAACCACCGTACAAGGCCACCATGACACCAATGAGCAGGATTACGAACGGCAACACGCGTGGCAGCATTTCCACTTTTTGACCCATCGTGAACTGCTCGTCTTCCAGATAGGCAGACTTCTCGCCACCATCCTGATAGACCTTCAGCGCCAGCGCGTATTCCTTGCGGGCACGATAGACGGCATACGAGGAAAACAGCAAGACCAGCAGCACACCGGGACCGATACCGGCTAAAAATAAACGACCCAGCGATTGTTCGGCAGCGACGGCATACAAAATAATGGTAATGGAAGGCGGCAGCAAGATACCCAGCGTACCACCAGCGGCGATGATCCCGGCGGCAAAGCCCGGCGAATAACCGCGCCGGCGCATTTCCGGAATACCGGCCGAACCAATGGCCGAACAGGTGGCAGGTGATGATCCGGCCATGGCGGCAAACATGGCGCAGGCAAAGACGTTGGCGATACCCAGACCACCGGGCACTTTATTGAGCCAGACATGGATCGCCGAATACAGGTCGCGCCCGGCGGGGGATTTACCGATCGCCGCGCCCTTCAAGATAAACAGCGGAATCGACAGCAGCGTGATGGAAGCCATCTCTTCATACACGTTTTGCGTAATGGTGTCGAGCGAGGCGGCAGGCATGAACAGATACATGAAACTGGTCGCCACCACGCCAAGCGCAAAGGCGATCGGCATGCCGGAAAACATCACGACCAGGGTGACGATGCCATAGAGGACACCGAGGGTGAGCGGGCTCATGCAGGCCTCCGTTTATTGGTCATCGAGGTCAGCAATTGCGTCAGGATTTGCAGGGTGAGTAAGCTCATGCCAAAGGCCATCATCGAGTAAGGGATCCACAACGGCGGTGCGAAAGTGGAAGAAGTGGTCTGGCCATCGATCCAGGCCTCATGAAACAGGGTCCAGGATTTCCACGAAAAAAAGCCGCAGAACAGGCAACTGATCAGGTCAACCAACATCAGGCGCAGGGCATTGACGTTCGCCGGCAAGATCGACGACAAGACCTCAATGCCGATGTGACCGCGAAACGACTGCACATACGCGGTAGAAAAAAAAGTCACGCCGATCAGCATGAACACGGAGGCCTCGTCCTGCCAGTCGGTCGGCACGCTGAAAAAATACCGCGTCACCACCGAATAGGTCAGGATCAGGGCAGTGAGCAGCATCGCCCCCATTGCCACCTTGACGATCATGGCATTGAGCCATTGCAGCGATCTGGCCAGAAAACCGATAGCGGCATTGTCTGGCGCGGCGGGCCCCTTGCCGGGGCTCATCTCAAACCCATGACTCATAGCAGCTTCTCCGCCAATTTAAGAAATTTGGCGCAGTTTTCACTCTTGTCGGCATAGTCTTTCCAGGCCGTAGCGCGGGCGATTGCCTGCCACTTCTTGACTGTCGCGGCGTTCAAGTCAACCACCTTGGCGCCTTTTTTCTCGTACACAGTGGCAACGAGCATGTCATCTTCTTTTGCCGCCTTGATGGAAAACGCTTCCAGATCAGCGCCCACAGCCATGATCGTGGCCTGATGCTCTTTGCTGAGCTTGTCAAAAATAAGCTTGGACATCATCAGCGGCTCAAACATATACCAGTAACTCTGGCCGCGGCCGCTGGTCAGAAATTTCGACACTTCTTCGAGGCGGAAAGAAATCAGCGAGGTCGAGGAAGTCATGGCGGCATCCATCGCACCGGTTTGCATGGCAGCATAAATCTCGTTGGACGGCAATGACACCACTGCCGCACCGGCCGCCTTGAGCATCAGGTCAACTTCACGCGACCCACCGCGGATTTTCATGCCCTTGACATCCTCAGGATCGACCACCGCCTTGGTACGTGACGCCACGCCACCGGCCTGCCAGATCCAGCTGACCAGAACAATGCCCTTATCGAGCAGGAGCTTGTTGAGTTCTTTGCCGATCTCTGCATTTTTCCAGGCTGCGCCGACTTCATACGAAGGCACCAGACCCGGCATCAGGCCAATATTGACTTCAGGCACTTCCCCGCCAGCGTAAGACAAGGGCACCAGGGATAAATCAAGTGCCCCTTTACGCATGGAAGAAAACTGCGCGTTAGTTTTCATCAACGACGAACCGGGATAAATTTCAAATTTGAGTGCGCCCTTGGTGCGCTTGGTGACTTCTGCAGCAAACATGCGCGTCAGGCGATCGCGGAAATCGCCCTCGTCGACCGTGCCGCCAGGAAATTGGTGGGATATTTTCAGCGCAGTGCTCTGGGCAAACGCAGCCATCGGCGACAAGGCAGATAACACTGGCACGAGGCTCAAGGCCTGCAAGACACTTCTTCTTTTTAATTGAAACATGACAGCTCCTAAGGATTTGATTGATAGATGTATTTCTTTGACCAACGGCCGTGTAACGAGACCAGTGACACCAGTTGGGTAGTTAGGCCCTTGGCCGCACCGTCTCAATAACACGAAGATGTACAAAAATTTTGCCGTGTCAGCGGCAGCTACGTTTTTTGGCATCACACTCTTGTGTGCCAAGTTTTATTTTATGTATACAAGATCTTATAATTTGCATGCAATGTCAACGCCAATATATACTGGTATCGTATTCATGCAACACATTATTAAATAGTTCATAAAAGTTTTTGCCGCTGCACACCACTCACCCTTCCCACTCTTTTTTTATCATTTTGCCAAACCAATGAAAAATCGCTCAACCAGCCTCAGGGAAGAAATAGAAGAACTCATTGCTGTTGGCGAGCTGGCGCCGGGCCATCACCTGGACGAAGCTGAACTGGCCAGTCATTTTGGCGTATCGCGCACGCCGGTCAGGGAAGCCCTGATCCAGCTGGCCTCAATGGGCATTATCGAAATGCAGCCCAGGCGTGGTGCCCATGTCGCCACAGTCAGCGCCCAGCAACTGGTCGAAATGTTTGAGGTCATGGCCGAATTTGAAGCGATGTGTGGCCGTCTGGCCGCACGCCGGATGTCAAAAGAAGAGCAAGCCGCACTACAGGCCGCCCATCAGGCCTGCAAAGAGGCGCGTGATGTAGAAGATCCCGACGAGTATTTTTACAAGAACGAGCTGTTTCACGGACTCATTTATACCGGCAGCCACAACACCTTTCTGGCGACGCAGGCAATGAACCTGCACCGGCGCCTGCGGCCCTATCGCCGCCTGCAATTGCGGGTGCGCGACCGGGTCAGCAACTCATTTGAAGAGCACGCCAATGTGGTCCAGGCGGTTATCGATGGTGATGGCAACCTCACTGCCAACCTGTTGCGCGAGCATATCCTGATTCAGGGACAGCGTTTTGCCGACCTGATTGCGTCTTTGCCGCGTCCGGCCTGAGGAGGCATACAGGATTCACGACCATCATCAATTCAAGGGCTGCAACAGGCTTATCCCCCACACCCTTGAACCAAGCGCCTCGCTTGGTGCTTGCGATTTCAGTAATGCGTCTGATCTGAAAAAATGATATCCACGACATCCCTGATGCACAAACGCAGTGCGTCAGTTCAATTTTCACTTTTTCCGCCTGTTTTTCTACATTTTTTTCTCGCGACTTCGTTGTAGATCGCCCTGCCAGCTGTTTGACCACCCACGCTATTTTCTCAATTGCATCGGCTTCCGAAAAGATCTTGCAGAAAGCAGGCAGCGTGTTTTATCGTTGATTTTGCTGCAGTTGCGTGAAGTCAATAAGGCGCTTCAAACAGCACTTTTTCTACGCCAAAATTGAACGGTAACTTACTTTAGATTAATGCTATCAGTCAGTTAGTGGCAACATCCACGCCAGAGAAAGACAAAATGGTGTCCAAGCTTGCAATGAAGGTCTACAATGTCGCATGTTGCATTGCATCATTTTACATTTTAATAATATAATTCACCTTACCCCACTCACCTAACAGGAGAAATTCATGTCTACGATTCCGGAGCAAATTTCCGCAGCCGCCCAAACTCAACTGGCGACGCAGCTCGCCGCCATTCATACGCTCTCCTATTCCGCGTTTGGTGGCCTGCAAA
The DNA here is from genome assembly GCA_947466695.1 of Oxalobacteraceae bacterium. GTDB lineage: Bacteria > Pseudomonadota > Gammaproteobacteria > Burkholderiales > Burkholderiaceae_D > Undibacterium. The sequence goes on from CANIFC010000008.1 coordinate 12,612, forward strand.
AACTCATCACGCTTAATTTCAACCTGCTCAGGCAGTCAATGGAAAATTCCATTGCGACGACTCAGCAACTGATGGCAGCGAAAGACCCGCAGGAGCTCTTGTCACTGACCGCCGCACACAGCAAGCCAAGTCTTGAAAAAATCATGGAATACAGCCGTGAACTGGCCAGTATTTCTGGCGCGACACGCAGCGATTTCTTGCAAGCGGTAAGCACACCGGGCGCATTGACGACTGTCAGCGCGGTTGGCCCGAATGCAGTCAGCATCGCAATCACCGCTCCCGCCGCTCCCGCCGCCAAAGCAAAACTGACGATCAATGCACCAGCCGAAGTCAAGGCGAAGAGCCCGGTTGCCAGCCCTGCTGACAGCAAGAAGACAGCCCCACCTGCAGCTGTAGCAAAAGTGGCTGCAGCAACGCCAGCAGCGTCGCCCGCATTATCGCCGGCAGTGAAACGCGCCGTGGTGAACGACAAGCAATTGCCTTTGCTGCCAGTGACCACCGGTAGCGCTGCTAAAAAAGCGACCAAGCCAGTTGCTGCGGCAAAAACTGTTACGGCAACGCCGGTGGCAAGCCAGACCGTTGCAGCAAAAGTAAAGCCAGCCGTTAAAACTGCAGCACCAGCGAAGGCAGTAGCTGCTACCGCTGCGACGCCAGCAGTAGCACCGGCCGTCGCCAAAGAGGCGATTGTCAAGGCACCGGCTGCCGCCATCAAAGCAAGTCCGGCAAAAACGGCTCCAGTGAAGAAAGCTGTCGCAGAGAAATCTGTCGCAGTGAAAGCTGTCGCAGAGAAAACTGTCGTAGCGAAAGCTGTCGCAGAGAAATCTGTCGCAGAGAAAACTGTCGCAGCGAAGGCGGCCACTCCAGCGGCAACAGCGACACCGGCAGCACCGGCACCGGCACCGGCAGCAGTACAAGTATCCGCACCAGCCACAACAGCTACGGTTGAAGTCAAGATGCCCGTTGTTGAAGCAGACGCAGCGCAAGCCGTGGTGCCTGCCAGCACAACGCCAGCAACAGCAGCCCCTGCCACAGCGGCAATGGCCGAACCCGCAGTGACCAAGTCGGCGATCACAGGCGTGCCTACCAAGGCGGCGGCCAAACCTGCATTTCCAGCAGGTAATGGAAAACCTGCGTTCAAAGGCAAGGGTAGCGCGGCTACCGGCGCCAAGATGCGTGTCCGTCAGTAAAACAAGAAGCGGCCGTCATCCTGGCCTGATTTAAAAAGGGAGACTGACACTTGCTGTCAGTCTCCCTTTTCATTTGTTACTGCGGACAAAAATCCATCGCCCGCGAGCAGGCAGCAGACAGCGGATCAAACGATACCGCGGTCTTTGAGCTGCACCAACTCCTGTTCCGACTTGCCCAGCAGGGTGTGCAGCACATGCCTGGTCGCCTCACCGAGTACCGGTGGCGCATTGCGTACCGGCAGTCGCACGCCGTCAAAACGGTAAGGCGGAGCCAGTACACTGATCGCGCCAGCCTCAGGATGAATCTGCGTCGTGACCAGTCCGCCTGCAGTGGCCCGTGGTGAGCTTAATGCCTCGTACAGGCCAAGCACCTCGCCGCAGGGAATACCGGCAGCACTCATACTTTGTAACAGGTCACGGCGTTTTCTGCTGGCCAGTTCACGGCTGATTTCAGGCATCAGTACATCGCGATGCCGGGCACGATTGAGATTGGTCCGGAACCGTTCATCGAGTGCCAGATCGGGACGCTCGATCACCTCATTGCAAAAACGCACAAACTGGCCGTTGTTGCCAACCGTAATCACCAAAGCGCCGTCTTCGGCATCGAATACGCCATAGGGCACGATCGAAGGATGGGCGTTGCCATGGCGTTGCGGGTCTTTTTGCATCAGCAAGGCTTCCAGACCATAGTAAGCGGTGATCATCAGGCCACAATCATACAGCGCCATCTGGATGTGCCTACCCTTACCGGTCTTTTGCCGTTCAAACAGTGCTGCCAGAATCGCCTGGGAGGCATACATGCCGGTAAACAAATCGACGGCGGCAACACCAAATTTCAGCGGGGCCTGACTGGCTTCGCCATTCATGGCCATCAGCCCGGCTTCACCCTGCACCAGCAAATCGTAACCCGGACGCGACGCCTCGGGACCGGTCGGGTCGTAGCCGGTAATGGAGCAATAGATCAGTTCCGGTTTAAGCTGATGCAACTGTGCAGCACCGAGGCCGAGCTCTTCCATGGTTCCGAAGCGAAAGTTCTGGATCACGACATCACTGATCAGCACCAGCTCACGGATAATCTGCTGGCCTTCGGGTGTTTTCAAGTCCAGGCACATTGAGCGCTTATTGCGATTGACGCTGTTGTAATAGGTCGTTTCGGTGACTCCGATACGCATGCCCCAGTCGCGCGTATCGTCACCTCGTTCAGGATGCTCGATCTTGATGACTTCGGCACCGAGATCGGCCAGCACCATCCCGCTCCAGGGGCCGGCCAACACGCGCGAGAGGTCAAGTACCCGCACACCGGACAAGGGCAGGGATAACTGTAAATCGTTCATCACAACTCCAAAAAATTCGAGATCGGTTCAACGAATCATATCAGCGGGCGATATGAGTCCGCACGCACTCAATAAGTCACTCAGTCACTCAGTCATTTACTGAATCAGTCAGGAAGCACGGGTTTATTTCGCAGGCTGACAAAGTCCGGCGCGCGCCTTGCAAAGAAAGCGCCTATGCCTTCCGCCGCCTCATCGTCACCTTGCGACTCCACCATCAACTGCGCCTCAAGCTCCATCTGATCCGCGCTGACAGTATCGTAGGCCGACAGGCACAAGCGCTTGATACGGGCGCTGGCCCTGGCAGGCCCGGCCGCTACACGTGCAGCCAGCAACAGCGCTTCACTTACGGCGGCACCGGCATCGCTGAGGCGATTGACAGCGCCCATGGCATGCAGGCGCTCCGCACTCAAGCGGTCACCTGTCAGGCAGAGTTCGGTCAGCATCTGGCGTGACATAAAACCCGACAGGAATGCCGTTGCGCCACCATCTGGCGTCAGGCCAACCTTGACATAAGCGACTGAAAATACGGCATTGCGCGCCGCCACCAGCATGTCACAGGCCAGCGCCAGCGAGAGGCCGGCTCCGGCCGCGCCCCCTTCCACTGCCGCAATCACCGGCTTGGAACACGACTGAATGGCACGGATGATCTCATGCAGGTTTTCCAGCCCTTGTCGTCTTTCAGCCGGCGCCATCGCCCGGCGCAAGGCCAACTGGTTGAGATCGCCACCGGAACAAAAAAAATCACCGGCGCCGGTCAGGATGATGGCCCCGACTTCCGGATCGGCTTCGGCTTTGGCCAGCTCTTGCAACAGGCCGGTGTAAAACGCCGGCGTGATGGCATTGCGCATTGATGGATTATTGTTGGTCAGAATACGAACCGCACCTTCCTGATGTATCAGCAGCGCGTCACTCATGCCGCTCTCCCGACTTCACGGGCGACAATGTGAGTGCCGCCGCCGGGGCCGGAAAATAATTTCATCCTGTTATCAGACATCGTTTTTCCTTCGTTCAATAAACACACACGACAAACAACAAGCCAGCGAGTATTTTTTAACGCATTTGCCGGGCGAACAGTTCCAGATGATGGTCGGTACTGCCAAATTGCAATTCAATCGCCATCAGGCGCTTGAAGTAATGGCTGATATCGAGCTCATCGGTCACGCCCATACCGCCGTGCAGTTGCACCGCCTGCTGGCCGACAAAACGGCAAGCCTGACCGACCACGACTTTTGCCGCCGACATCGCCCTGCTGCGCACTGCCGCATCCGGTTCCTGGCAGCTCACTGCCGCCAGATACGCCATGGAACGAGCCTGTTCGATATGCAGCACCATATCTGCCATACGATGCTGGAGCGCCTGAAATTTTCCGATCGGCTGACCAAATTGCTTGCGGGTTTTAGCATAGTCGATGGTGCCAGCCAACATTTTATCGAGCGCACCGATGGCTTCGGCACAAATCGCCGCCAGACCAATATCGAGAATTTCACCCAGCACCGCAGCCGTATCCTGCGCGCCATTGAGGTTATCAAGGCCATCAAGGCCATTAAGCATGGCACTGGCCGGTACATACACCTGCTCGAGCCAGACATCACTGGCGCGTACGCCGTCAACGGTTGTATAGGCGACCTGGCGCAAACCGGCAGTGTCGGCCGGTATCGCAAACACCGCCAGCGTCCCGTCCTGCCCCGCTGCAGCCAGTCGTGCACTGACCAGCACCACATCGGCTGAACAGGCATGTGACACCACGCATTTATGGCCGGAAATGACGTAGCCGTTACCTACCGGTGAGGCCGTTGTACTTACTGCCTGCCAGTCATAGCGGGTACTGGCTTCATCATGCGCCAATACGGCAATTTTTTCTCCCGCCGCCATGGCGGGCAGCAGCACTGCGCGCTGGGCGCTATTACCCAGCAAGGCGATAGTTTTGGTCGCCACCACGGCGCTGGCCAGAAACGGCTCCAGCACCAGCGCCTCACCCAATACCGCCATGACCAGCATGGTGTCGACCGCACTGCCACCAACTCCGCCATCTTCTTCCGGCACGTTCAAGGCCAGCAAGCCCAGGTCGGCAAAGGTAGCCCAGAGCGCAGGGCTGAACCCTTGCCTCGCATGCTCTTTGATCTGCCGGCGCGCCGCAAAGCCATAATCCTTGGCCATGACGCGGCGGGTGGTCTCTTGCAGCATCAGCTGCTCTTCGCTAAAAGTGAAATCCATCTCGTTGTCCTATAGTCCCAGAATCATCTGGGAGATAATATTTTTCTGAATCTCGGTGGAGCCGCCATAGATAGACAGCTTGCGCATATTGAGATAGTTGGCCGCCAGCGGTGTGGCGTAAAACGGCCCGACACCGGCACCCTGATAGCCTGCCGCCATCGCTTCACGCCGCAGTGGTAGCGCATACAGGCCAACAGCCTGGGTCAGGAGTTCGGTAATGGCCTGCTGGATTTCGGTACCCTTGATTTTCAGGATCGACGCTTCAGGCCCAGGTGCACGCCCCGAAGTTTCTGCCGACAGCACACGCAGGTTGGTAATCTCAAGCGCCATCAGGTCGATCTCGATTTGCGCAATCCGGGCGCCAAAGGCGGCATCCCTGAGCAGCGGCTGACCGTGTTTAAGCTCCATGGTGGCGATGCGCTTGAGACGGGCCAGTTCGCGTTTGGCGATACCGATGCCGGCGATATTGGCACGTTCGTGGCCGAGTAAAAACTTGGCGTAGGTCCAGCCCTTGTTCTCTTCACCGATCAGGTTTTCAACCGGAACCTTGACGTTTTCCAGCCAGACTTCATTGACCTCATGCGCGCCGTCCATGGTGATGATGGGACGCACCGTGACTCCCGGCGTTTTCATGTCGATCAGTAAAAATGAGATCCCGCGCTGGGCTTTGACATTCGGATCAGTGCGCACCAGACAGAAAATCCAGTCGGCGTACTGGCCCTGGGTGGTCCAGGTTTTCTGGCCGTTGACCAGGTAATGATCACCCTCAGCAGCACGCTGCAGTACCGCGCTGGTCTTGACCGATGCCAGGTCAGAACCCGAGCCCGGCTCGGAATAGCCCTGGCACCACCACGACTGTGCCGACAGGATAGCGGGCAGGAAGCGTTGCTGCTGCTCCGGCGAACCGAACGCCATGATGACCGGCGCTACCATCTTCAGGCCAAACGGTACAATACGCGGCGCCCCGGCAGCGGCACATTCCTCTTCAAAAATATACTGCTGCACCGAGTTCCAGCCGGTACCGCCAAAGTCGGTACGCCATCCGGTGCCACCCCAACCCTGCGCGTGCAGCGCACGCTGCCAGCACTGGTAATCGTCTTTTTCCAGAATCAGGCCATTGAGCACCTTGTGCCGGATATCGGCCGGCAGGGAGCGCTCCAGAAAGCTCCGCACTTCCTGCCGGAACGTCGTCTCTTCAGCGGTAAAATTCAAATCCATAATTTTCTCTTTGATTTTATTGTTAATTTCTTTGGGTGTTATTTTTTCCGGCGCGCTCAAGGGGAATTAAAAAAACAGGGCAAAAAATAGCGCTTGTGACACCTGCTTTTCAACTTCCCGATAGGCCCATCCCTATTGCAAACATCCTTTTCCCCAACGTCAATCTCTCGCCTTACTCTAGCTGCGTTAAACCCGCTCGAGCACCACGGCCATACCCTGCCCGACCCCAATACACAGGCTGATGACGGCATAGCGACCCTGGCGACGCTGCAGTTCACGCGAGGCGGTTAATGCCAGCCTGGCACCGGAAGCGCCCAGCGGATGACCCAGCGCAATGGCGCCACCATTCGGATTGACCCGCGTATCGGTCGCCGCAACACCCAGCAGTTTCAGGCAACTCAGGACCTGGGTGGCGAATGCTTCATTGATTTCAATCACGTCCATGTCCGCCAACGTGAGCTTAGCGCGCTGCAAGGCTTTTTTGATGGCATTAACCGGACCGACACCCATGATGCGCGGCTCGACTCCAGCCACGGCGCTGGACAATATCCGCACCATCGGCGCCTTGCCAAATTTTTCGCCCATCGCCAGACTGCCGATCAGTACAGCCGCGGCACCGTCATTGATACCGGAGGCATTACCTGCCGTGACCACGCCCCCGTCAAACAAGGGATTGAGGCGGGCCAGACTCTCAAGAGTCGTTTGTGGCCGTGGATGCTCGTCGGTGGCGACCAGTGCCGGCGGTGATTTGCGCCCGGTCGCCACGCTGACCGGAAAAATTTCTTCCGTAAAGAATCCCGCCTTGAAAGCAATGTCATATTTTTGTTGCGAGGCCAGCGCGAAGGCATCTGCGGCAGCGCGGTCTATGCCAAAATCTTGTGCGACGTTGTCACCCGTTTCCGGCATGGTGTCGGTGCCATACTCTGCACTGACCGCCGGATTGGGAAAGCGGCTGCCGATGGTACTGTCAAAGACTTTAAAATCGCGGCTGAAGGCAGACTCCGCCTTGGCCACCACAAAGGGTGCACGGCTCATGCTTTCAATACCGCCAGCCAGGTATAACTCACCTTCGCCGGCGCTGATGGCGCGGGCACTGTCAACCACCGCAGCGAGACCGCTGGCACATAGCCGATTGACCGTCTGGCCCGGAACGCTGACCGGCAAGCCCGCCGCCAGCAAGGCGTTACGGGCGATATTGCGCGAATCCTCACCGGCCTGATTGGTGCAACCGAGAATCACGTCTTCAATCAGTTCCGCCGGCCAGGGATTACGCGCGACCAGCGCCCGCATCACTTGCGCCACCAGATCATCGGGTCGCACGGTCGATAAAGCGCCGCCATGACGGCCAAACGGGGTCCGCAGACCATCATAAATATACGCGTTGAGCATGATTACACTTCCTTGTGATGTAATGAGAGAGCGAGTGCCGCACGCCGCCGCAGCCACGGGCTGGCGCGGTAGCGCGGATCGCCGCTGTGTTGCAGCAAGTTATCAAGTATGGCCAGTACAGTCGAGGCACCAAGCAGGTCACCCCAGGCCAGCGGCCCGTGCGGATACCCCAGACCCAGCGTGACGGCGCGGTCGATATCACACGGATCGGCAATTTCCTGCTGCGCCATGTCGCAGGCGATATTAATGATATGCGCCACCACTCTTTGCGCCACCAGACCGGTACTATCACGGATCACGCTGACGGCAGCGCCGTCATGAGCAAAAAGCGTACGTGCCGTAGCAAGGCAGGCAGCGCTCGTCGCCGGCGTAGTCATGACAACGCGGCGTCGGCCCAGTTCAAACAGGGTTTCCACTCCCACGGTACGGCTGGCATCGAGCTCTTCCGCGACACAACAGGTGGTGGCGTCGTCGCCCAGCGGCGTCACGATGCACAGCGCGTTGGCACCGGGACGCTCACCCGATTCGATCTCGACACCACTGTCTTTGAGCAGTAAAGCAATACGGCTGGCCAGTTCCGGCCGGGTACTGCTAATCCAGATACTTGATGGCAGTTGTGCCGCAGCCCTTTCTGCCGCACCGTCAACAAGAAGGGCGCTGGCTATTTTTTTCCCTTGTGCATCGTAGCGATAGAATCCGTGTCCGGTTTTTTTACCCAGTGCACCGGCACTAAGCATCTGGCGGGTCAGGCCCTGCGGACGAAAGCGCGGCTCATGGTAATACTGCTCGTAGATCGATTCCATGACCGGATGCGAGACATCCAGACCGGTCAGGTCCATCAGCTCACACGGGCCCAGCTTGAAACCGGCACAGTCGCGCAAGATGTCGTCGAGTGTGGCTATCGTCGTAATGCCTTCGGCCAGCAGGCGCATGCCCTCGGTGCCGTAACCGCGGCCGGCATGATTGACGATGAAGCCCGGCGTATCCTTGGCCTGGACAGCGGCATGCCCCCAGTGGCGACCAAGCTCGAGCAGAAATTGCGTAATGGCGGTATCGGTCACAAGGCCCGGAATCACTTCGACCACTTTCATCAGCGGGACCGGATTAAAAAAGTGAAAACCGGCCAGCCGTTCCGGATGGCGCAAGCCGGCCGCGATGGCCGTGACGGCCAGCGAGGACGTATTGGTGGCCAGGATGGTATCGACGGCAACGACTTCTTCCAGCTTGCCAAACAAGGTCTTCTTGGCTGCCAGATCTTCAATGATCGCCTCGATGACGACATGACAGGAGGCCAGTTCGTCGAACCCGGAACAACAGATGATTCGCGCTCCCGCCAGGCTGGCATCGGCCGGACTCAGGCGGTTTCTGACGACCAGGTGATCCAGCGTACTCAATAAAATGGCACGCGCCGCCTCGGCAGCGCCCAAGTGGCCGTCAAGCAGGCAAACGCGGGCTCCGGCCAGAGCCGCAATCTGGGCAATGCCACGCCCCATGACACCGGCGCCGACAATACCCACCACCAGCTCGGGTGAATGCGGGCTGATACGCTGTTCATTTTGCATTAGCGGGTCCATAAACGGCTCCATAAGTTGGGTTCATCAGGCTCATCAGGTTCATCAAATTCATAAAGAAGTTCCGTAAAAGTAATGCGAAAATCAGGATGCCGGCTTGTGCTGTGAAGTGAATTACCTGCCCCCGCCGTTGCTTTTGCAAACGCCGCTCCTGCCGGCATACCAGTGTAGTGACCTGGTGGTGGCCTGTTACCAGTAATCTGGCATCCGGCACAGGCACATGAAAACAGCCGCAAAACCTTGATTTCAAAGTTCTGCAATGCAGAACAAATTACGTCAATTAATATCTATACCCTTATGCTACCACTTATCTAACGCACTTTTTGCATTAAAAAGTAGCATTTATCGATATTTAATAAGGAAATCAGCTTATTTAATTCATTTGTAATTCTGCATTGCAGAACTACATTCCGATTTTAATTGATTTCTTTTTTTTCTTATGGCACTATTAATCATCATGATTGATTGGCACTTTTAGCTGGCACGATCAGTTTTCAGTATTGGCCAGCATTCATCCGCATTTACTACCGCCGTAACGCACAACTTTGACTTTTCCGGGTTATGTACAGAAAAGGAAGCACATGAACCGCACAGAAAACTTGGCTCAATTGGCAGACTCTGCAACATTATCCGAAGCGAATCGAACAAGCTTATTGCCACAGCGTATCCACGAAGTGTTTCTACCCTGGTCAGCCATCAACGCCAACCACATTGCCCTCAGTGACAGCGCTACATCGCTCACTTACGGCGCCCTGCCCGGTGTCGTCGATGCGGTTGCCGCGCATCTGGCCGAAGCGGGAGTGCGCCCCGGCGACCGCGTCTTGCTGGTGGCAGAAAATTGTGTGGCGCTGGCAGTGTGCCTGCTTGCCGTCAGTGCTCTGGGCGCCTGGTCCGTCACCGTCAACGCGCGGCTGAGCAAGCGCGAGATCGATACCTTTTCAGACCATTCCGGAGCACGTCGCGTGCTGTATTTTCATGAGACTTCAAGCGATGCACTCACGCATGGCCAGGCGCAGGATGCCATTGAGGTCAGCTGGACCGGCATCGGGGCGCTCTTGCTAGGCCCGCTCAATACCGCAGCAATTGCCGAAGCGCACGAGACCGACACGGCCCGGCAAGTGGCGGTCATGGTCTACACCTCCGGTACGACGGGTGCGCCCAAGGCGGTCATGCTGACGCAGAAAAATTTACTCTTCATCGGCAACAACAGCGGTCAGGTGCGCCGCCTGACACCTGTCGACACGGTGTATGGCGTACTGCCGCTGTCACATGTTTATGGCTTGTCCGCCTTGCTGGTGGCGTCCCTGATGGCTGGAGCGCATCTGCATCTGGTGCCACGCTTTGTCGCCGCCGATCTGGCGCGCGCGCTGGCCGAAGACGGCATTACGGTCTTGCACGGCGCACCGGCCATGTTCGTGAGGCTCATTGAATACGCCAGCGAAGCGGGCATCAGCCTGAAGGCACCCCGCTTACGGGTCGTGCAATCGGGTGGCGCGCCCCTGACCTTGCCGTTAAAAACCGCGTTTGAAAAAACTTTCGGGCTGGTACTGCACAATGGCTACGGCATGACGGAAGCCTCACCCTCCATCTGCCAGACCAGGCTCGACACGCCAAGGCTAGACTGTTCGGTGGGCCAGGCCATTCCCGGGATTGAAGTGCGGCTCGACAATAGTATGTCAGGCACAGCCGGCTCCGTTACGGCGGACGAGGTGGGTGACAAAGTGGGAGAACTATGGGTATGCGGTCCCAATATCATGAAAGGCTACTACCGTGCGCCGGAACTGACGGCGCAAACCATCACGGCCGACGGCTGGCTGATGACGGGCGACCTGGCCCGCATCGAGGCAGACGGCGCCATTTTCATCGTGGGACGCAGCAAGGAACTCATCATCCGTTCCGGCTTTAATGTCTACCCGGTCGAGGTCGAACAAGTTCTTAATGCCCATCCGGACGTGCTGCACTCTGCTGTAGTGGGCCGCGAAGTGAATGGTAACGAAGAGGTGATCGCCTTCATCGAGACCAGACACGGAAGTGCGCTGGACCGAACTGCACTGAATCAGTTTTTAAAAAATAACCTGTCACCCTATAAAATTCCGGCAGAAATTATCGTGCTCGCGCATCTGCCGGCGGCACCCACCGGCAAGATACTCAAACACGAGTTGCGCCTGCTCGCCGCGGGCCGCACATAGGATCGTTTCAACAGTCTGGTGTAGTTAAGCAGTTAACAGCGCAGCAGTCAACAGCAGTCAAAACATCTAAAACCTAGAAGGAAGAGACATGAAATTGCAATTAGGAAAAATACTCGCGCTCAGCGCCGCCCTGCTCGCCAGCTCGGCCGGCGCCGAAGAATTTCTGGTCGGTGCGCATATGCCGCTGACGGGAAACCTGGCCCGCTCCGGCAGCGCCTTCAACGAAGGTATCCAGAGTGCCGTCGACATGTTCAACCGCAGTAACGGCAAAAACACGATCAAGATGGTGACCATCGACGATGAGTCGGCACCGGCCAAGGCGGTTGCTGCGGTCGAGAAATTAAAATCGGAAAACGTCAACGCGATTATCGGAGGCTATGGTTCCAACATCATCGGCCCGGCGTCCGACGCCGCCAACCGCTATAACATCACCTACATCACGGCGGGCGCGGTAAGTAATGAGCTGACCAAACGCGGTTACAAGACATTTTTCCGCATCAACAATACCCGCGGCTACGAACTGGCTGTCGAAAAACTGCTGCTTGAAATGAAGGTCAAATCCATCTCCATCGTCTATTCCACCAAAGAAGCGACGACGGAACTGGCCAAGGATATCAACAAGTCGCTCGCCGCCAAAGGCATCAAGGTCACACTGCATGCCTTTGATCCCGCCATGACCGATTTTAAACCCGTCATCAACAAGATCAAGTTGCAAGACAAGTCGGAAGTGATCCTCATGAGCGGCTATGAAACCGACTACGTCGGCATCATCCGCGCTGCACGGGTATTGAAACCGGAAATCAAGTCCATCATCGGCGTCTGGTCACTGGCCACTGCCAAAATGGCCGCCGACTTTCCCGACCTGATGCCTAACGTCATCGGCACCGCCATGCTGCCATTCCCGACCGAATACAGCAGCGCTGAAGGCAAGCAATTTGCTGAAACCTACAAGCGCATGTTTGGTAAAGAAGTCGATTACCTGGCCCAGTTTGGCTACGTCAAGGCCAGCCTGCTGTTCGAGGCCATCTTGCGTGCACACACTGCCGGCACCCTCAAGAAAGGTGGCCTTTCGGAAGAATTGCGCAGCACCAACCGCGACACCCTGATCGGCCGCGTGACCTTTGACGCCAGCGGTGACAACCCCAACTTTCAGCATCGCATGGGCCAGCATCAAGGCTCAAAAATCGTGATCGTCTCACCGGCGGCAGAAGCAAGCGGCGCCCTGAAATACCCGGCAGTGCCTTGGTAAAACCTTATATTCCGGGGCTTGACGGCCCCGGAGTCACCTCTTAGTCTGGATCTTCTCCATGTTTGATCTCATCTTGCAATCGCTCTATTCGGGCATGCTGGTCGGCGGCGTGTATGCCCTGATCGCGCTCGGCCTGAGCCTGTCGTTCGGTACCATGCGCATCATCAATCTGGCGCACGGCGAACTGGTCCTGCTGGCCGCCTATATCGGCTACGCAGTCGAAAGCCGGCTCGACATTAACCCGATGCTGGCACTGCCCTTCGCGCTGGTCGCGGTGTGCCTGTGCTCGGCCATTATTTATTTCCTGGTGTCCTGCATCAAGCGTAACCGTGAACTCAATTCGCTCATGCTCACTTTTGCCATTGGCATGATCCTGACCAATGCGGTGCTGTTGTTCTGGTCCAGCGACATCCGCTCGACCTCCTCGTCAACGATGCAGGACGCACTGCAGATCGGCAATCTCTACAGCATGTTCAGTGAACTGCTGTTCTTTGTCATCAGCCTGGTAGTTGCCCTGGCGCTGGGCTGGTGGCTGTCGCGTGGCTGGTATGGCCGCGCAGTGCGGGCGGTTTCCTCCAACCGCGACGCGGCCAAACTCATGGGCATCAACCCGTCCAGGGTCGAGCTGGCCTCGTTTCTGGTGGCCGGCGTATTAGCGACGATTGCCGGTATCGCCATTTATTCCAGCGGTGTCATTTCACCGCCTCTGGGTCACTCGCTGACCGTCAAGGCCTTCATCATCACGGTGCTCGCCGGTGTGGGCTCGGTTCCGGGCGTGATCCTGGCGGCCTTCCTGCTGGGGATCGCCGAAGCGCTGACCGTCACCCTGTTCAGTTCAGCCCTGCAGGAACTGGCCGGCATGCTGCTGTTTTTAGTCGTGCTATTCATCATGCCGAACGGTTTGTTCGGCACCAACAAGCGCAGAGGATAAGCACATGAAAAAAATCTTATGGCCGGCAATCATCTTGCTTTACCTGATCGTACCGGCCTTACTCAAGGGTGACAGTTACCTGCTCAGCCTGACTGTGTCGGCGCTCATCGTGGCCGGCATCGCCGTATCGTGGGCCTTGCTTGGCAACCTCGGTGGCATGATCAGTTTTGGTCACGCTGCGTTCTTCGGTATCGGCGCCTACGCTTCCGCCATTTTGACGATGAAGTTTGGCTGGCCGGTGCTGCTGGCGATTCCGGCAGCCGGCGCCTGCGCCTCGCTCGCGTCGCTGGCGATGCTGCCGGCATTGCGCCTGTCGGGACCGTATTTTGCGCTCGCCATCCTGGCCTATGCGCATATTTTCCGCATTCTTGCCACGCAGATGTCGTCGCTGACGGGCGGCTCGGCCGGTATTTCCTCCATCCCTGGCTTACCCGGCTTTGCCACTCCCAACCTGCTCAGCGGCCTTGGCCCCTACTTTCTGGCGCTTACGCTGGTACTCGCCTTTTGCCTGGTGTATTCCCGCGTGCACAGCAGCTATTACGGCATTGCCTTGCGCGCCATGCATGACAGCGAAGACGCCACCAGAATATTGGGCGTCAACAGTGTCATGCTCAAGGCGTGGATGCTGTTGCTGTCGGCATTCATGGCCGGTATGGTGGGCGCATTTAACGCGCATATCATTAATTTTCTCGAGCCCGATTATGCCTTTAGCAGCACCTGGAGCATCTTGCCCATCATCGCAGCTATTTTTGGCGGCTATCGCACCATCACCGGCCCGATGATCGGTGCCATCGTGATCTACATGCTGGACCAGCTGGTTTTCAAGGCGATGTTTTCGTCCGGCCACCAGATTATCCTGGGGGTCGTACTGGCTGCCATGATCTTGCTGGCACCCGACGGTCTGCTCTCGCTGTTCAACCAGCGTAAAGGAAAAAAACATGCTCAGGCTTGATGCACTCACGATTGAATTTGGCGGTCTTACCGCCCTGAACAATGTCAGCTTTTCCATGGGCACCGATCAGGTAGTGGGCCTGGTCGGCCCCAATGGTGCCGGCAAGACCACGCTGTTCAATGCCATTTCAGGCCTGGTCCGGCCGACCCGCGGCACGGTGAGCTTTAACGGTGACGACATCACCCGCAAACCGATGTACAACCGCGCCCGCATTGGTATCGGCCTCACCTTCCAGATCCCGCAACCGCTGCATGAACTGACGGTACGCGAAAACCTGATCGTGGCACAGCGTTTTGGCAATGGCAAGGTCGACCAGACCCGCATCGACGAGATTCTCGACTTCATGGATCTCACTGCCCAGGCCGGCCGCGACGCCGCTACCGGCCTGGCGTTACAGGAACTCAAACGGCTGGAAGTGGCCAAGGCGCTGGCAACCGAACCGCAATTGCTGCTGCTTGACGAAGTGCTGGCCGGACTCGAAACCAATGCCAAACGCTACTTCACGGCAAAACTCGAAGAGATGCACCGCAAGTTCAAGATCGGCATATTGATCATCGAGCATGATATCGAGACCGTGTCCAAACTGTGCCAGCGGGTGGTCGTGCTTAATTTTGGCGAAGTCATCGCCGACGGTGATCCGCAGACCGTGTTTCGCGATCCCCTGGTCATCCAAAGCTACACAGGAGCAGCCCATGCTTGAAGTTCGTCAACTGCGCGCCGGTTACGGCGCCATCAATGTCCTGTGGGATGTCAACCTCGATTTTGTCGCGGGTCAGCTCACCACCATCGTCGGCCCCAATGGCGCTGGCAAATCGACCTTGCTCAAGGCCATCATGGGCCTGATCAAGCCCTCTGCCGGCGAAGTGCTGCTCAGTGGCAGCTCGCTCGCCAGCCGCAATACCTGGGATATGCCCGATATGGGCGTGGCGCTGATACCGGAAGGCCGCATGGTATTTCGCGACATGAACATCGAAGAGAATCTCATCATGGGTGCGTTTCCCAAAACCAAGCGGGCCGCGATGGGACACAATATCGAGCGCGCCTACACGTTGTTTCCCAAACTCAAGGAACGCCGCCGCCAGATGGCCGGATCGCTGTCCGGCGGTGAGGCGCAGATGCTGGCGATTGCACGCGGCCTGATGGCTGAACCGCGCCTGTTGTTGATCGATGAACCGTCACTGGGTCTCTCGCCGCTGATCGTGCAGGAGATTTTTGCGATCTTGCAAAAACTTAAAGAAGACGGCGTCACCATCGTTCTGGTGGAACAAAATACCCACATGGCAGTCAAGGTGGCCGACCGGGTATTCATGATGCGCAGCGGTAAAGTGGTGCTGGATCAGCCGGCAGCCAACGTTGACCTGGCAACGCTGCACGACATGTATTTTTCACTGTAAGGAAAGCGCAGGCAGAACAACGCTTTTTAAAGTGGTTGAGGCGATATGGAGTGCATTTGCACTTCGTACCGGGATAGAAGCGTAAGATGCTCATTTTCCTGCAGCGGCCCGATCGCCACCGGAACCGCCAAGTTCATCAAGTTCACCAGGATCAGCACATTGACCATGACTACCTTGCCACCACACGATTCCGGGGCCGCCCCGCTTGATCCCGTCAAATCCAACATCAAGGAAGACCGCCATTTCGTCACTGCACTGGCGCGCGGTCTTGAGGTGCTGGCGTGCTTTCGCTCCAGCGACAGGATGCTGGGAAACCAGGAACTGTCAGAGCGCAGCAAGTTGCCAAAATCAACGGTATCGCGCCTCACCTACACCCTGACCAAGCTGGGCTATCTGCAGTATGTTGACAATTACGGAAAATATCGCCTGGGATCGGCCACGCTGGCGCTCGGCAGTTCCATGCTGGCCAAACTCGATGTACGCCAGCTGGCGCGTCCCTACATGCAGGAACTGGCGGAATTTTCCCAGGGCATGGTGTCGCTGGGCATGCGCGACCGGCTCAGCATGATTTACATTGAAAACCGCCGCAGCCAGACCGCCCTGACCCTGAGCCTGGATGTCGGTTCGCGCATTCCCATCGCCACCACGGCCATGGGGCGCGCCTACCTTGCCGTGGCAAGCAACAGCGAGCGCAATGACGTACTGGAACGGGTGCGCGAGCTCGATGAGATCGCATGGCCAAAAATCCGCGATGGCATCATGCGCGGTCTTGACGAGTACCAGAGCATCGGCTGCTGCACGTCGTTTGGCGACTGGCAAAAAGACGTCAATGCGATTGCGATCGGTTTTAAACCCGATGACGGCAGCGCGGCGCTGGCGATCAATTGTGGCGGTCCGGCATTTAACCTCTCACCAGAATTTCTACTGAAAGAAGTGCAGCCACGCCTGATCGATCTGGTTGCGCGCTTGCAGCATTCTCTGGCCAGTGGCATTTCGCCGCACGGCACGGGACGCAGCTAGCGTGTGCGCTGGTGTGCACTGAAACAGGCGCAAAAACAGACACAAGAACAGGCCCAAAACAGGCACAGCTTGCGCTACGTTCATCAAAAAGGCGATTCCCTAAGCGATCTGCGAATTTTTCGCGTATGGTAAATTATTTATAAAACGTAAAAATAAAATAGGAATAGACACCCGCCACAAGACGCACTGATGCGTAAAAACGGTACTCTGGTGCACAACCTGAACCGCATGCCAGGCTATTTGGCACAACATGTTGTTCAGGTGTCTTGCCTTAATTACGCCAGCAGCGCCATCAGGGCACGGGCGGCAAGTTCGGATGAGGCTGGATTTTGGCCAGTCACGAGCAAGCCATCAGTCAGGACATAAGGCGCCCAGTCAGCACCTTTGGAGTAATCGCCACCATTTTTCTTGAGCATATCCTCCACCAGAAATGGCACGATATCGGTCAGGCCAACAGCCGCTTCTTCAGTGTTGGTAAAACCGGTCACTTTTTTACCCTGGACAACGGACGTACCATCGGCCAATTTTGGATGTCGCAGTACCCCTGGTGCATGACATACCGCAGCAACCGGCTTGCCGGCAGCAAACATGGTTTCAATCAGGGCGATCGAGGCGGCGTCTTCAGCCAGATCCCACAAAGGACCATGACCACCCGGATAAAATACGGCATCAAAATCTGCTGCAGCGACGCCGTTCAGTTTCAGGGTGTTTGCCAGCACTGCCTGCGCGGCTGTATCTGCCTTGAAGCGCAGTGTCGCTTCGGTCTGCGAACCGGCATCATCACTCTTTGGGTCCAGCGGTGGCTGGCCACCAAGTGGCGAGACTAAAGTGATCGTCGCACCGGCATCTTTAAAAACATAATAAGGAGCGGCGAACTCTTCGAGCCAGAAACCGGTTTTTTCGCCAGTCGTGCCAAGTTTGTCGTGCGAGGTTAAAACCATTAATATTTTCATCATGAATCCTAGTTGGTGTGGGAGTGGATACGGACAATCAATTTACCAAAATTCTTACCTTCAAGCAGACCGATAAAGGCTTGCGGTGCATTTTCCAGACCGTCAACGACATCTTCACGGAACTTGATTTTACCGTCTTTGATCCAGTTGCTCATCTGGGCGAAAAATTCCGGGTAGCGATGGCCGTAGTCATCAAAAATAATGAAACCCTGCATCTTGATGCGCTTGGTCAGCAGTGTCCGGGTCAGCAGGCCAAGGCGATCCGGTCCTTCTGGCAAGGCGGTGTCATTGTAATGGGCGATGAGTCCGCACACAGGCACCCGGGCGGCGGCATTAAGCAGGGGCAAGACAGCGTCAAACACGGCGCCGCCGACATTTTCATAGTACACGTCGATGCCTTTTGGACAGGCTGCGGCCAGTTGCGCGGCAAAGTCCGGGCTGCGGTGATCAATACAGGCATCAAAACCGAGTTCATCGACCACTGAAAGACATTTTTTACTTCCACCGGCGATCCCGACTACATGGCAGCCTTGCAGCTTGGCGATCTGTCCCACCATGGAACCGACAGCACCGCTGGCGGCAGCGACCACCACAGTCTCGCCCGCTTTTGGCTGACCAATATCAAGCAGCCCCATATAGGCGGTAAAACCAGGCATGCCGAGCGCACCCAGTGCCAGCGACGGATGTGCCATGGCCGGGTCCAGCTTGGTCAGGCCGGTACTGTCAGAGAGGGCATAATCTTGCCAGCCGCCGAAAGCGACAACCAGGTCACCTGCCTGGTAATCAGGATGTTGCGACACCTCCACCCGTGATACGGTGCCACCGACCATGACTTCGCCCACCGCGACCGACGCTGCATACGAAGCGGCGTCACTCATGCGGCCACGCATGTAAGGGTCAAGCGAAAGAAAAAGACTGCGCAACAGAACCTGACCGGCTGCAGGTACGGGTACGGCACTTTCCACCAGACGGAAATTGTCGGGTGATGGCGCGCCAACCGGACGCGAATTGAGCGTAATCTGGCGATTGATCGTTGGTTTTGTCGTTGGTTTGTTTGTGGTTTCGCTATTTTGTGTCATTGTTTTTACCTTATTTTTACCTTATTTTTACGTGATGAATTTTTTATAGCATCATCAACGTCACTGGCGACGGCTGTCTGTACTGCGGTATACCGCTACTTCCAGATAATAAGCCGCAACTGCTGGGCAGTTATCCTGATAGCGGCGCGTCGCTTAAATTGCTGCGGTCAGGATGACCCGGCTCACGTCAAGCGTTACGTCTTGCGCTTCACCCAGCGCCGTCATGCCGTGCGCATCCAGTAGCCCGATAATTGCCTCAACCGCCTCTGCAGGGGCGACACCGAGTTCATATCCGGACAGGCGGGTCTTGATTCCCAGGCTTTCAAAAAACTGGCGTGTCTGCAGGATCACCTGGTCGATACGTTCCTCTTCACTACCTTCGGTGATGTGCCAGACCCGGTCAGCGTATTGCAATAACTTGGCACGCTTTTGTTCGCGCTGGACGTTGAGCAGGGATGGCAGGACGATCGCCAGCGTACGGGCATGGTCGATACCATAAAGCGCCGTGATTTCGTGACCGATCATGTGGGTGGCCCAGTCTTGCGGTACACCGGCACCGATCAGGCCATTGAGCGCCAGTGTGGCAACCCACATCATGTTGGCACGGGTATCGTAATCGGGCTCCATGGACAAGGCTTTTGGCGCGATTTCGATCAGGGTCTGTAACAGGCCCTC
Source organism: Oxalobacteraceae bacterium (assembly GCA_947466695.1). Taxonomy (GTDB): domain Bacteria; phylum Pseudomonadota; class Gammaproteobacteria; order Burkholderiales; family Burkholderiaceae_D; genus Undibacterium. The sequence goes on from CANIFC010000008.1 coordinate 31,967, forward strand.
AGCAAAACGGTCTTGCGGCATGGCCTGCGCAGGGAAAGTCAGGTATTGCTCAATGGTATGCACAAAAGCGTCCGCGATGCCATTGGCGATCTGTGTTTTCGGCAAGGTGTACGTCTTGGTCGGGTCAAGAATGGAAAACTGCGGGAACACCAACCGGTTCATGAAAGAGAATTTCTCATGCGTTGACTTACGCATGATGACGCCACCGCTGTTCATTTCAGAACCGGTCGCCGGCAAGGTAAGAACGCTGCCAAACGGTAAGGCACTTTTCACGTTGCGGCCATGCTTTTGCATGATTTCCCATGGGTCACCGTCGTACCCGGCAGCCGCTGCGACGAACTTGGTACCGTCGATCACCGAACCGCCACCGACAGCCAGCAGGAAATCGAGTTTTTCACGTCGTACCAGTTCAACCGCCCGCATCATGGTTTCGAAACTGGGATTGGGCTCAATACCGGCAAATTCCTGCACTTCACGGCTGCCGAGTGCCGCCTTGACCTCATCAAGTGTGCCGGTCGTTTTTGCGCTGGCACCACCGAAAAGTAGTAGCACCCGTGCGTTAGCCGGTACCAGGTCAGCCAGCTTGGCAACCGTCTTAGCGCCAAAAATAATTTTGGTCGGATTGTAAAATTCAAAATTTCGCATCAGGTTCTCTCTCAATTTCTTATTTAAATTAGACTGGTCGTCTATTATTTTGGTAAAAAAAGTGAGCGAAGAATATTCGCCCGCTGACCTGCCTCATCACATCACATTACAAATACTTTACCACCGGTTTGCTGTCACTGGCCGTGCCAGACTACACGTATTCTCATGACAAGTGGCAATAAAAAAGAACTCTTTCAAAATAGCTAAGAGTAGCTCAAATTAACTCAAGACGTCATTACGACAACTTCAACATTTTCAAGGTCGCAGTCATGGCATTTTCCATGGCGCTGCGATTGCGCCGCATCTTCGTCAGTAGCGTTGCACCCAGCCACAGTTCATACAAAATGAGTGCTGTATGGTCTGCATCCGTAGGTTCGGCAAGTGATCCGTCTTCCAGGCCATCGCGAATACATATCGCAAGTTGGGCAATGATCTGATCGGTACCATGTTGCAATGCCTCACGCATGGCTTCGGACAAGTCCGACACTTCCCCACCGAGTTTGACTGCCAGGCACTTGCCCTGCATATCGTCACTCGCCTGCGACTCCAGCCAACTACTCCAATAACTGATCAAGCGCTGCGCTGCCGGTACATCACGGTTACGAAACAAGCGGTCAATATAAGCCAGATAGTCAACAAAATAACTTTCCAGCAGAGCCACTCCGAACAACTCCTTGGATTTGAAGTAGTGGTAGAAAGATCCCTTCGGAACATCTGCCGCACGCAAGATCTCGTTTAACCCGACAGCGGAAAAACCTTTTCCAAGGATGATGGGCTTGGCAGTATCGAGAATATGCTGCCGCATATCGGTGCGCGTAATACGTGGAGTGATGGCTGGAATAATGCGTGGACTGTTCATTTCGATGATCATACACTAAATTAGACCAGTCGTCTACACGCAAGAGTACTGGCACCCATTGTCAGCGGATATCCCGCATGAAAAGCGGCTGTCACAGACATTTCTGATAATTTTAATAAGGTAGGAATAAAATCATGAGGAGAATCGGCAAATTTCTTTTATACTCGCGCATCTTCGTTAAATCACGAAAAAACTCTGCGTAACCAGCATAGCAAGCACCACCAGCGCATTGACAGACCGCGCTGGACTAGCCTGCCTTATGCCAGCTGCACTGCCACCGCACCACCATTAAAGGAATTATCATGACAACCGCACAAAAAAAAATCTGGTCGGACACCTCCTCCACTGCCATCTCTGAAGAGGCGGTACGCGCGGCACACGTCCCGGCAGAAAATTTCAAGGTTTATCTGAACGACTACGAAGCAGGCCAGCAGTTTGCCGTCAAGGCCGGACACGCATTTGTCTTGTACGTACTGACAGGGGCCTGCAAGACGAGTATTGATGGCCATGAACTGCGCTTGAGTGCCGGTGAGTTTGTCACCATGGATGCCGGCTCTTACGCCTTTGAGTCTTTGGGCACAGAAGCGCTGCAATTGATGAAAGTTTTCTCCCGCGCCTGAACTGATGCAAGCGTACGCCGGAATCAATACCGGACGACCGGACTGCCCGACGTAAATAAATCCTTAGTGGCGCAGTGAAACCTGCTTTCACTACGCCTGACCCAGATCCCAGTTTGACACCGTTGGCAGCGTTTCAAATCCGGGTCTGGCGAAATAGAATCCCTGCATCAGATGGATACCCTGAGATTTAAACCATCTCGCCTCGGCCGCCGTTTCCACCCCTTCTGCGATAATCGTAATGTCAAGCAAGCTTGTGGTGGTAAGTATCCCCTGCACGATTGCTTGCTTGACTGTATTAGTATCAATATCCCTGACCAGATGGATGTCGATTTTAATGAAATGCGGTTGAAAATCAGTTAGCAGGGATAGTCCCGCATAGCCGGAACCAAAATCATCAATTGCTGTTGCAAAGCCGCGATCCCGGTAATAGCGGAAAATAGTAATTAACTTTTCAGGTTCCTGAATCTGCTCACTTTCACTCACCTCAAAAATA
>CANIFC010000009.1 GCA_947466695.1 Oxalobacteraceae bacterium
GAATGAAGCGCAAAAACCATTTCTGGCAAGTTGTATCAACTCTGCGCGACCGAGTTCCAGCGCATCCGTAATGGCGATATAGTTACTGTTCATATAACCACCAAAATAAGCCGGATCATCGGAGTTGACGGTGACACAGAGACCTGCGCGTAACATACGCGCCAGATTATGCTCACGCAGATTCTTGACCACACAAAGCTTCAAATTGGAGAGCGGACAAACCGTCAGCGGCATCTGGCTATGGATTAACTGCGCCATCAATGCCGGATCTTCTTCGGCACGGACACCATGGTCGATGCGCTCGACTTTGAGCTTTTCCAAGGCACTATGAATGTAGGCAGGAGGACCTTCTTCGCCGGCATGGGCAACCAGGTGAAAGCCCAGCTCAGAGGCCCGGGCGAAAACCGCAGCAAATTTTTCTGGCGGGTTGCCGACCTCGGCTGAGTCGAGCCCGATACCATTCCACAGATCGGCGTATTGATCGCGCAAAGGCAAGGCTTGGACCAACGTGGCAAAGGCATCCTCTTCACTTAAATGACGCAGGAAACAAAGAATCATGCTGCCGGAAAAATCGTGCTCCTGACGCGCGTCCCGTAATGCCCTGGCAATACCGGCAAAGACCGTGGAAGTTGCCACTCCCCTTGCCGTATGTGTTTGCGGGTCAAAAAATAACTCAACATGGCGTACGTTATCGGCTAAGGCACGGTGCACATAAGCCATGGTCAGGTCATAAAAGTCTTGCTCTGTTTGTAAAACTGCAGCACCGGCATAATATAAATCCAGAAAAGACTGCAGGTCACTGAAGTCGTAAGCGGCGCGGATCTCGTCGACCGAGGCGTAAGGTAAGCTGACATTGTTTCGCTGCGCAAGGGCAAACATCAGTTCAGGTTCGAGCGAGCCCTCGATATGCAAATGCAATTCTGCTTTTGGCAGGCCACGGATAAAGTCGTGTAGTAAATTGTTCATAAGGCGATAACGCTTTTCATATTGTCGATGTTCTTTAGTGTACGTGGCTCTGCGCGATGCGGCAATGGAGGCAGTGATATATTAACTATCACTAGCGTCGGTATTATTGATGAATTCCTATACCTGGCAGCTCAGAGCATCCACCTTGCATGTGAGATCAAAGAGACATTGATATTTTCTGATCCCGGGATTTCCGGCAAGCGTCAGGCTGGCCATCCATGGGAAACGCCGGTCAAAAAAAGCCTGCCGCCAATTTTCGTATGTTAGCGAGGATGATGCTGCGCCAAATTGACCGGGAATTAACCAAAACGCGATATCTGATTGCGTCAATTACCGGCAATAGGGAATTTACTCAACGGTGAAGTGACAACCGGACAGTCGTATAACAAGCTCTCTGGCAGCCTGTTTATTCATTATTAGGCTGATGTAGTCCGGGCGCTGATCTTGTTATCAACTATCTCGGTAAAATTGAATTCTACTGCGATGAAAATGCCGGAGGTGATGAGGATAGTGGAGCTGGCAAAGCTGCCGGTTGCTGGATCCGGCAACTCTGCTACATGCGATGGTGTTACCTTCAATGCAGCAGTATTGACTGGCCCATGTAGTCGTCGAACTGCCCCAGAAAATCATCTATTTCCTCTATGCTAGGCTCGCTGGCAATCAGGTCATGGACATCTTTACGGAAATTTTCAGCCATTGATCCGCCAATAAACCATTCACGGCGTACTGATTTATCGGTAATTTCGTAACCACCAAAACGCAGGGTCTCATGATCGACATCTGCACCAAATTCTACGACGCTATATTGATCGCTGTTATAAATCAGATTCATTGTGCATCCTTTCTTTGGTCAAGTTATTGCTTACGGCTAAAACCTACTGTTATGGATATGGTGCTGCTGGAGGACAATTTCAAGACTGACAGTAATAATTACGGCAGTGAAAGAAATTGCTTTAATTTTTCACCAGGATGCGCTTCACAGGTAAATATTTTGGGAAGGATCAAGTAGTTGATTATAAGGATCTTGTTGCAAGAATAAAATTATCTTTTCCAGATGTTCACTGCTGGCAAGGCAAAGATACAGTCTTGAAGGTGGCTTTCTCAGTATCCGGTTGAGTGTGACACGCATGACCAGATTACCAATACAGCACATACAGCCAGGGGCAATCCGGTGCAGCTGAACAAAGGCGTCTGCTTGCAATATATTATTCCCTTCCGGCAAACCCTCCAGAACGACTGCGACAGTCTCTGCTCCGGGTTTGAGGGCGAGGGCGGCAACAACCGCCTCCTCCCTTTGTGCATAACTTCCGCCACTGATGATTGTCAGCAGACTACGTGCCGTCATTCGCCACGTTTGGAGTATTTCACAGACTCGACACCAAGCTGCTTGAGTTTCCGATACAGATGCGTGCGTTCAAGACCCGTTTTTTCGGCTACCCGTGTCATGCTGCCACCTTCACGGTGCAAATGATATTCAAAATAAATGCGTTCGAAGGCATCTCTGGCTTCTCTCAGTGGCAACTCGAAAGACAGATTTGAAAACTGATTATTGGCCACGGTCGCCACCGGGGTGACTGAGCTGGAAAAAGTTTTGGCTTCATAAGCTGATGAAGTCGAACTGAAAGAGTTTCCATTCGAGTGACTGGCATGGATTTCCGCCAGAACGACTGGTACGCTCGGCAACGGTGTCCGAACTGCCTCGACGCTGCGACTCAGGCCTTGCTGGACCGCTTTGAGCAATTTCTGCAGGGCGATCGGCTTTTCGAGAAAATTAAGCGCACCGATGCGCGTCGCCTCAACGGCCGTATCAATCGTCGCATGGCCGGACATCATAATCACCGGCATGGTCAGCATACCGTCGCGTTGCCATTCCTTGAGCAAGGTAACGCCATCGGTATCGGGCATCCAGATATCAAGCAAGACCAGATCCGGTCGAGACTCAAGTCTCGCCACGCGCGCTTGCTGTGCATTCTCTGCCAGTTGAACGACGTGTCCCTCGTCGCCCAGAATCTCCGAAAGTAGCTCCCGGATTCCCATTTCATCGTCAACAACCAATATGTTTGCCATCAATCTACCTTAAACAAGCTTATTTTCACTCAAACTGAGCGTCTCTGCAGGAGACGTTTATTTGACATCAGTAGAGAGAGACTACTGATGCATTACAAATCCGGTGCTAACTTTAACAGCAAAATGGATATTTTTGCACCGTTTGTATCACTACGGTTTTGAATATCGACTCTACCACCATGTTCATCAATAATTTTCTTCACCATTGCCAGACCCAAACCAGTACCGCGTGGCTTGGAGGTGGCATAAGGCTCAAACGCACGGGCTAAAATTTTACTCGAAAATCCTGGACCATTATCACTAATCGTTAATTTTACCGCAGAGCGTTCTGTTTTATCCGCACTGGTGTAACGCACGATCTCTGTCACGACATCGATCTGCGACGGCAAATGCAATTTGACATTGTCTGCGACGGCATCCTGGGCATTCTGTAGCAAGTTATGAATGACCTGGCGCAATTGGGTCACGTCGCCCATCACGGCAGGAAGATCCGGAGCCATCTTGAGACGAATCACGTCGCGTCCGTCGCCGGCCATGTAAAGGGGTAGCACATCATCGATCAAGGCCGACAAATTCAAGGCACTGAGGACGGCTGGTGGCGTTCTGGCGTAATCGCTGAAATCATCCACCATCCGTTTCATGGACGTTACCTGATTAACGATCGTATTGGTACTCTTATTGAGTATCAGTACATCGCTATCACTTAATTTATCCTGCAATTTCATCTGCAAGCGCTCAGCTGAAAGTTGTATCGGCGTTAATGGATTCTTGATTTCATGCGCTAACCGGCGCGCCACTTCACCCCAGGCAATCGAACGCTGGGCTGAAATGATATTACTGATATCGTCGAAAACAATCACATAACTGGCAGCCGATGCGACCGGTAAATGGGAGCCGCGCGCCAGCAAAGTGATGCTTTGCTCGACCTCGCTATTTACTTCGCTGATCCCATTAATCGCAATTTTATGCTCGTCCTGTTTGCCCTGCTGTGGGCGGGGGACTTCTATTTGCTGCTGCCAGTGCTGCTGCTCTTGTCCCCCGGCTGCCGACTGGGCATGCTGTTCAGAGAAGGCGCGGTCAATTGCGGCGGCGAATGCCTGCATGCCATTGATTTCTGCCAGCGGCTTACCGATCTGCGCCGTAAAACTTCGCTGCAGGATACGCTCAACCGACTCGTTACAGGTTACCAGCCTGGCGGCCTGATCAAGCACCATCACACCGGCAGACATATTGGCGAGTACCGACTCGACATACGCTTTGGCGTTTTCCAATTCCGTACGGTTTTTTTCTACGGCTGCGCGCGCGTCAAACAGCTGGCGGGTCATGGTGTTGAAAGACTGCGTGAGGCTGCCTAATTCATCAGAACTGGTCACGATCGGACGTGGCGAAAGGTTCCCTTCGGCGACTGCTTTGGTGCCTTCGGCCAGCAGCAGCAGCGGTCTGGCCAGCTCTCCCGAGATCAGAAAGGCACTGGTGATCGCGGCAAAAATCGCCAATAACAAGGTCAGCGTCAGGGTAAAGATATACATGGTTTTCAAGCTGCCGCGCCCCAGCGAACGCACCTGGTACTCACTCCAGGCACTCCTTAACGCTTCGGCGTGAGTCGCCAGACTGACAGGCACAGGATGAATCAGCTGCAGATACACCGTTTCATTTTGCAGCGACAAACCCATGCCTGAGGTTTGTAGCGCAACGACAACCCGGGAGCGCAATACATTGGCCGGCTCGGCAGCCAATACCGGGCGACGCGCACCAGCGCTGACGGCCAGTGACTGCTCGGGAGCCGTCAATTCAGCGGTACCCTCGGTCACGGCATACATGCGCGTCACCTTGGCCATCTGTATCATCGAGGAAGTGGGCAACTCCGGAACCAGCACCCTGGCATTCACATTGGCAGCGGTAATCAGGCGGCCCCTGCTATTGACGATGCTGGCTTCTTCCACTTGCATCTGCTCGCGCAAACGCGACAGGCGCAATGCCAGTGAGGTTTCAGAAGGCTCGGACAACTGTAACGCCATATTGCGCGCCTTGGTCTGCAAGTCGGCCAGAGAATACTCCAGTGCGCTGTGACCAAGATTGAGGCCCGATTCCAGTGCTGACTCGACCTTGACGTCAAACCACGATTCGATAGAACGCGAAACGAATTGCACCGAGACAATATAAATCACCACCCCCGGCAAAATACCGACCAAAGCGAACAACATCACCAGCCGCGTCATCAGGCGCGAGCCGAATTCACGCGTACGGTAACGACTGAACAGGCGCCACAGCAAGGCGACCACCAGACCTGAAAGGGCAAACGCCACCAGCGCATTGGCACCGAGCAGCCAACCAAAGTACTTGGCAAAACTGGCAGAGTTCTCCGAAGCCGAGGTCAGCAAAAACAGCAGGATGCTCATCAGGGCACCACCGACTGTCAGTGCATACTTTAAGAATCTGGTCACTTGTCTTCAGCCCTAAAAATAAAATGCTTCCAGTCAGACGACAGACGCCAGTCACTATTATTTAATGAAGTAATCAAAAAGGGTTTTGGTAGCTGGTCGATGTCAAGTTTGAGGCGAATCGACGCGTTATAGGTCGCTCCCGGACTGAGCGCACTCTTGTCCGCCACGATCCAGCGCCTTGGCCGCAGTACCAGCGCCATGGCATCCTCCAGCTTGGCAAAATTTTGCTGCAGGCTGCCGTTGATTGAGGCCGTGTATTGGCGGGTCCAGAGGTTATAGGCAACCCTGACCGTTTGCGAGGAGCGTATGGTTTTTTCATCGAACCAATACCAGCGCGGCCGGGACAACTCGACATCCGTCGTAAAATACATTGGTATGCCGCGTGTGATGGCATCTTCCAGCTCATGACCGAGCTCAAAGGAGAACGCCGCAACGATACGATACCCTTCTTCGCTGCTCTCCAGCTTGGCCGTGAGGACCTCAACATCGGTCGCCCGGGCGCTGCGCGACGGTATGACCAGAAGCGCAATGAGAGCCAACAGGCAAGCGAAAAAGGTCGCACGGGAAAAGGTAAAGAAGCGTCGATCCATGTAAAGATAAAAAAACAAGTGCCTATATCATGAGTAAGTGATCAACATAATATAGTGAAACCTGTTTCAGACCGCCGGTTTTTGGAACAAAGCATAGAACAAACCATCATGATCGTTGTTACCATCCAACTGTGGCAGCAATTGACCCGGCGCATCGAGGCGTATTGCAGCGTGACGAAGCGCAAAGGCGGCAGCTTGCGCCTCCGACTCCATCGGCCAGATCGAGCAGGTGACCAATAACAATTTTCCGTCCGGCTTGAGCATGCTCCACAAATTATCGAGTATCCGTGCCGATGATGCCGCCAGCTGGATCGCATCCATCTTGCGGCGCAGCCAGCGAATATCCGGATGACGACGCACGACACCGGACGCGGTACAAGGTACATCCGCCAAAATCCGGTCAAAAGCATGACCATCCCACCAGTTGGTCTTCGCCGCATCACCCTCTTTGGTAACGGCATAGAGTTTTAGCCTGGCCAGATTTTCATGTATGCGTTCGACCCGTTTCGGATCTGAATCGAGCGCCAGCAAGTCAATCTCGGCCAATTCCAGCAAGTGGCAGGTTTTACCACCAGGGGCGGCGCAGGCATCGAGCACGCGCATGCCGTCCTGCACGTCCAATAAGCCCGCCGCCAGTTGCGCACCGGCGTCTTGTACAGAGACCATTCCCGCTTCAAATCCGGGGATTTGCAACACCGGCACAGGTTTAGCCAGACGCACTGCGAACGGACCGATCTGGGTCGCCGCCATCTGCGCCTGTTCCAGCAAACTCAGGTAAGCGGGAACGGAGGTCTGGCGCAGATTCACCCGCAAGGTCAGCGGCGGCGGCTGGTTTCCCGAGCGCAAGACCGCTTGCCAGTCTTGCGGATACGCTGCCTTGCATTGATCGACCCACCATTGCGGATAGTTCCAGAGTGCAGTCGGCTGCTTCATGACGGTGGCCAGCAAGACGGTCTGCTCGCGTAAAAAGCGCCGTAATACCGCATTGACCATCCCTTTGGCGAACACCATATTCGGGCTCGAAGCGGCGGCACTGACGGCCTGATCGACCACGATAAAATCTTCATAGGGCGCCTCTTCGCCTTCTACCTTGACCAGCAAGGTCAGGGCGCAACACATCAGGCTATAAAGTAGCGGTGGCTCTGGAGGTTTGCTGGTCATCAAGGTCAGCAAGGCGTCAACGCAACCTACCTGGCGCATGGTGCGGTAGGAGATATCCTGAATGGCACCACGCATCTGTGGTGTGGCATTGGTTTGTGCAAATACTCTGGCCAGTGCCTGCGGCAGGGCGGTACCTTCCAGCACATAGGAAACGGCATGTGCCGCCCCGACCAGGCTGAACGCAAGCGAGTCCGGCTTGATTCCGGTTGTTTTAAATTCGGTGACTGCCTCAGGCGGTTGCTGCGCAGCCGGGCTGGTACGCTTACCGGCACTTGAATCGCTGGCGGTTCTGGTGGTGCTCGCGCGACTCGCCTGTTTCGCCGGTTTGGTCGCGTTACTTGGCTTGGTCAGAGTTTTTCTTACGGGTGGATGCATGGTCATTTTTGGTTATATCCAGAGCTAACATGTTGAAGGCCGGCCGGCGAGGGCGCTAGTGTAACAGTGGCAAACCCTCAAACGCTGCAGCGACCTCAATAAAAACGCAGTTAACTTGCCTCAGTGTTGCCAGAAGAAATTATAAAATGCTGCTGCTCCAGCCAGTGACGCAGATCATCAAACACGCGGACCGCATCGACTTCGTTAAAAATTTCGTGATAGAAACCCTGATAGTAAAACGCAGTAGAAAGGGCCGGGTTCAAGCGCGCCGCAAAGCGTTTGCTACCAAGCGGGTCAACCAGATGATCGTCCTCTGCCACGAGCAACAATACCGGAATACTCAATTGTGGCGCATGGTCATGCGCGTACCTTATTGCCCGCAACATGCCATTGACCAGGTTAGCGGTGATCCTGGCATGCACCAGCGGATCATTTTCATATGCCTCGATCACTTCGGCATCGTGCGTCAGATAGCGGGTCTGCAAGCCATTAGGAATACCCATCCCCGGAAACAGGGCGCTGGCGACCTTCAGCAGGAGCGACTGGACACCAGACATGTGCAGCGCCAGCGCCGGCGAAGAGAGAATCAGGCCACGCAAGGGCGCTAGCCCTTCAGCAGCAAAACGGGCAGCAAATAGACCACCCATGCTATGGCCGAATAACAGGGGCGGTGAGGATAACTTTGCAGAAAAGTCATTCATGACGGCGCGGGCATCACCCAACATGATCTGCGGATCAGGCGTATCGCCACGCGCTCCGCCTGAACGGCCATGACCACGGTGGTCGTAGGTCCGCACAGTGAAGCCTAGCCTGTTGAAAAAACGGGCGACATGGGCATATCGACCGCAATGCTCTCCCAGACCGTGCATGATGATGACGCCGGGATGCACAGCGAGCCCCGAAGCCAGCGGCCAGTCCCGCACAAACAGGCTGGTACCGTCCGTTGCCTTGAGCTGAAATTCAAGGGTATTCTCGATATGCCCGGTCATGGGTTTATGCGCTCCAGATCACATCGCAATGCGCCTTGTTTGCCGCGTGCAGCATTTCCATCAGGGGATACATGCGGGCAGAAAAACTCACTGGTTCAGGTTTTTCGTGCTCATGATCATCACCGTCCTGGTTGTGATGAACGTCAACATCACGAACCACCTCACCAGAAACAGGATGGGCACGGCTTTCAACGATTGCCGCTTCAATGACCTCGATCGCGCCGGCGGTTTCTTCCGAAGTGATGACACCACGATTGACGTCTTTATGGAGTAACTCCAATGCCCGGCGAGCATGTTCCTTGTACATGGTCACTTCGGCAGCCGCTTTCGATGTAAAAGTGATTAACATGGATTTTCCTTTTTATGAGTTGAGAGAAACGAACCGCTGCAAATTGTAGTTGATACAGACTGGGCCAGATAATAATACTAAACCACTGACCCGGAAGCGCAAGTACTCAAAAATACAAAAAATTTAATGAAAATCCCTGGCTTTGGCTTTGCTGCCAGTAAATATGACATAGACCAAAGCCTGCAAGCCGAGGCAGAGCGCGAAACTTCCGCGTATGGCGGCCGACTCAGTCCAGCCGATGTGATGAAAAAGATCTATCGCCACACCAATGCCCCATTGCGTCACAAACGCGCCGATAAACATCAATAAATTATAGGCAGTGCTGACACGCCCGGCCAATGACACAGGAAAAGTCAGGCAAAGATGGGTTTGCACCAAGGTCAGGACCGTATAAAACAAGGCCATGAGCGGCCACAACCCCCAAGACCATGCCGACTCGGTCAATAACATGGCTAATTGGGTCAGTATCATTGCCGCCAGCCCGATACTGACGACCCTGGGTACCGCCCAGCCGGGCTTGCCGGGCGCGGCAACGAAACGTGGAGCCCACCAGCCAAGGGCAAAATATCCCAGCAGAAGTACCAGATTGAGCATGAACAGGGCCTGGGCCGATTGATCTTTGCTCATGCCGAGCACACCGACCATCCACGATCCGGCCCACAAGGTTTGCATGGCAACAAAAATGCCCTGTATCACCAGACCCAGCAAGCCCATGCGCCTGAAATAAGGATCGGCAAAAATAGTCCTGTATCCGTGATCTTTGGCACCCGGTTGCACAGCGGCTGCCGGCGTTGCACGGGCGCGTTCGACCGGTTCCAGCAAGAAATACAAGGCGACTGCCGTCAGCAGCAACAGGGCGCTGGTGATAAGGAATACGCCACGCCAGCCAACGACAGGCAGCGCCGCGTTCACTGGCACGGTAGCGATCAAGGCACCAGAAGTACCTGCCACCAGCATCCAGCTGGTCAGCTGACTTTGCTGTTGCGGCGCGAACCAGAGGCGATAGGCTTTCAGTGAAGCCATCAGGCAGGCAGAGACCCCCACGCCGATCAGTGCACGGCCGATCCACAGGCCAGGCAGGCTGTGGCTGGTAGCAAAGATCGCCGCCCCCAAAGACGCCACCACCAGCAAAGCGGACTCGGTCCGGCGCGGACCATATTTATCGAGCCAGATTCCCAGGGGTAACTGCAAAGCACCAAAAGCAAGAAAATACGCAGAAGATAACAAGCCCAGATCAGCGTTACTTAATTGCAATTCTGCAATGAGCGCTGGCGCAATCACTGCATTGACTGCCCGCAAGGCGTATGACAGAAGGTAGCCGGAGGCAAAACACAGAAAAACGCGTATCGCCATCCGGCCTTGCAGTGGTGCGCTGGTCATTGAACTCTGACCTAGCCGGCTTTGAATGACGTCAGGAAGGTATCGATCACCACGGGTGTCAAGTCACTTTCCTTGCCAATCACGATCAATTGATAGACCCAGCCACCGTGCTCAATAAAACGTCCGACCAGCTTGACCGCCTGGCCATTCTGCAATTGCCCGGTTGCCTCGATGTCGGTAGCAGAACCATTGAGCGGCTTACTGGAAGAGGCATGGATATTCTTGAGCATGCCCGCCTTCATTGCCGCCAGCACAGCGGCATATTGCGCAGGATCATCGACTTTTGCATAGCCAACTGCGAAACTGATGCTGCCGGCATCGGCGGCGGTCATCTGCATGCGTAATTTGACACCGCTCATTTCTGTTTCACGTGAAATCGAGGCCGGTTTGGCAGGCAGCAGTACCGTGAACGGTGCATCGACGCCACGCACTTCGCGCCAGTTAAATTTAGGGGAACACGCCATCAGGGTGAATGCCATGGCGATGGCAAGAATTTTGAGAAAGGTAGTTTGCACGGAGGGTACTATTTGAGTGAGGTGAACCCCATTGTATGTTATTCAGACCAGATGTATTGCCTTACAATGGAATATCACGCCAGCGTTACCGCTCATCGTCTGCCAATACCATTTAAACTCGTACTACTGCCATTGGTCGCTACGCACTGGCCAGCATGAGCAGGCAGGCCTACAGTGGCGTTGTCGACCGTGTTGTAAAAAAGAGTTACATCACTGAATCGATCCTACAAAAACCACCAGGGAGAGTACTGTGAACAAGCTCAACAATCAATCAACAGGGCAATTTTTGCGCGATGCAAGCCAGCAATTCCTGCAAACGTTCGTCTCGCTCTTGCACTGGCTGATACAACTGCCATTGCCCGCTTTACTTCTGGCCTGCCTGGCGGGCGCGCTTATCCTCAGCCTGCTGCCGATGGCGCTCACTTTGTTTGCACTTTTTCTGGCCTGCAAGCTGGCGGCATTGCTTGTTGCCCGCAGCCCGGCCCAATCAGAGAAGCGACCGAACTAAGCATGCTTGGCAACCGGGATCATCCCGGAAGTCATGACCTGTCAAGTTCCGTACTGACACACACTGCGACGCTACAAAAGGAGTATGACCATGCCCGATGTGACAAATAATAAAATCCTCGCCGTCACCCTAGACGTGGTTGAAACCGTCCGGGTGCTCTGGTGGCGCCTGGTTGACTGGATCGCCGTTGTGTCCTGGCCCGTCTTGATCATTACCGGCCTCCTGGTATTCGTCCTGCTTGGCCCGATCGGCTTCGCGCCTCTCGCTGCAGTATTTTTCTGGGGCTCTATCGCCACCAAGATACTGGCCGGTGGCAAGCGTAAAGCCGACTTGGCGGCTAGCGCCGCAGCCGCCAGAGCCGATGTAGCAACGCTGGAGCGGCGACTACTGGAAGCGCAGATCGCGGCATTGCAGGCGCAGATCGAGCCGCATTTTTTATTCAATACGCTGGCGCTGATCGGGCAACTGATCGAGGACGATCCGGCTCAGGCCGCCAGGGTACACTCAGCCCTGATTCAATACCTGCGGGCAGCCTTGCCAAAAATGCGCGCAACAGGCAGCAGTACGCTTGAGCAGCAGATGGAATTATCGCGCGCCTATCTGGCGATCATGCAGGCCCGCATGGGAGATCGCCTCACGACGAGCATCGAATTAGCGCCATCATTGAAGCACGCCCATTTTCCGCCGATGATGTTGCAAACGCTGGTCGAAAACGCGATTAAACATGGCCTTGAACCAAAAATCGAGGGCGGACATATCCACATCAGGGCGCAGCGGATAGACGATGATTTACAGGTCGAGGTCAGCGACAATGGTGTCGGCTTTGATGTCCATGCAGATGACGGGGTCGGCTTGTCCAATATCCGGGAACGGCTGGCGCTGTTATACGGATCAAGAGCGCAACTGACGGTTGAGGCCCTCGCAGACGCTACCCGGATCAGCATCCGCTTGCCCTATAGCGAATAATGACGTTGAGTAAGAGTGTTCAATAACAGGTTAACTACTTGCGTTCAATCAGTGCGACAAATTACGTCATCAGTGATTATTAAGTACTATTTTAAGTACCATTTAAGTATCATTTAAGTACCATTAAAAACAAGCGTTGATCATTACCGACAACTGAAAGCTGATCGTCATGCCTGATAAATTTACCGCCGTGATTGCCGATGATGAAGCGCCTATGCGCGAGCAACTTAAGGCGCGCCTGAAAGAGGTCTGGCCTGCACTGCACATCGTCGCGGAAGCTGGCAATGGCATTGCCGCCATTGAGCTGGCCCGGCTCCATCGCCCGGATGTAATTTTTCTCGACATCCGGATGCCCGGTAAAAATGGCATCGAGGTAGCCAGCCAGCTCGCGCAAGTGGCGCAGATTGTATTCGTCACCGCCTACGATGAATATGCGATTACCGCGTTTGAACAAGGAGCGATGGATTATTTGCTCAAGCCCGTCGAGGCGGATCGACTGGCAAGCACGTGCGAGCGGCTGAAGCAACGGCTGCGGGCGAACGGAAGCGCCGGTCCGGACCACTCAGGAGCGGCCAAAATAGAGCAGCTGCTGGCGCGCATCATGCAACACAGCCAGGCACGAAAACCCGACTATCTGCGCTGGATACAGGCAAGTGTAGGCAGCACCTTACGTATGATCAGTAGCAAAGAAGTCTTATTTTTTCGCTCCGATGAAAAATATACCCGGGTACAAACCGCACAGGCGGAGTACCTGATCAAAAAAACGCTCAAGGAACTTGAGGAGGAACTTGATCCCGATGAATTCTGGCGCATCCACCGCTCCTGCCTGGTCAGGGTCGATGCCATATCAGAGGTGACGCGCGATTTTCGTGGACGTCAGCTGATCCAGGTAAAAAATCATCCGGAGAAACTCGAGGTGAGCCGCAACCATGGACACTTGTTTCAGCAGATGTAACGGTCGTGTTTACGATCCGTGCCGGACCGGCTGAAACACCCTGACGGCGAAAGCAACACCGACACACAGCATGCCAACACCGGCCAGTACCTGCGGTTCCGGCCAGACGCCACGAAACAGAAAGGTGTACAACAGGGCCGCCAGTGTTTCAAACACGATCAAGGAGCCAACCAGGCCTGTCGGCAGTTTTTGGCTGGCATGGTTCCACAGCAGGGTTCCCAGCCACGACGCCAGAATTCCCAGCAGCAGCATGATGCCGATGAATTTTTCTGGCTGCGGACCAAGGGGGAAAGCATAAGCGCCAGCTAAAGCGCTGCCACCCAGACCGGAAAACAAGCCAAATAATGTCAGGCCTGCCAGCGCCAGCGGCAGGGTCGCCAGCCCTTGAACCGTGGCCCAGGTGGTCGAGCTGATGTGGGTGCAGACCTTCATGTAGCGACTGTTCATGATCGGGTACCAGGTCCATGCCGCTACGGCCACCAGCGTGAGAAAACCACCCTGGATATAGTCAGCCAGACTGCGGCCAGGGCTTAAATTGCGCAGTTCCGTCGCATTGACCAGCATCAGCCCGGCAAAAATAATCAGCAAAGGCACCAGCAGCCGGTTCCAGGTAATACGCTCGGAAGGCTGATGCGGCGACCAGTTGGAGCAAATGGCAATGACAACCGGCAAGGTACCGATCAGCATGGTCGGCAAAGGCGCGTCCGCCAGCTGGATCGCTGATGCCAGGGCAGCATAATAAATAATGTTACCAACCAGCGCCAGCCTGAAGGCGGCCAGCCAGTCCTGCTGCCGTAAAACGCTGATGCGCTTGCGATCTAGCCAGGCGGGAATCAGGGCGATGAGACCAAAGGCAATATAGCGTCCGAACGACAGCATGGTGCCAGGATAGTCGGGCAACAGCAGCGGCGTCACAAAGACCAATCCCCACAACAAGCCGGCACCCAACGCAGCCAAAACCCCACTCACCATGCCGGTTCACCATATTCACCATCCTTGGCTAACTGGCCACATATGGCTATAAAAAATTCCATCACGCCACTTTCTCCATAAAAACTTATCGCTCATCATAGAGGATATAAAACTTTATTCGTTAAATCCGGTAGAAAATCTAGCGCCAGTTGTTGTGGTCAAGTTCATATTTCGGCTCTTTTTGGACTACACTATGCCTGTTATTATTTTGATTCAGTTGATTGGTGTTCCAATGTCGCCTCGTCCGTCTCTACTAATTACGCTCTTATCACTGGTCATGCTGGCAGGCTGCGACCGGCTTGGACTCGCCGATCCGGCTAAGGACGCCGCTGTTAAAGAGGCAGATGCGCGCGCTACCGGAAGCGCCTGCCGCCATGCCGGAAGGGCGATTGAGGATTGCTATTCTCAAAATGCAGATTTAGCCCGCTCCGCGGTCTACGCCGGCTGGAGAGAAATGAACGACTACATGCGGGAAAATAAAATGGCCGAGGTGAGACCGGAATCTCATGTCCCTGAAGTCAAGGCAACGACCGTCGCAGAAGCAAGTACCAGCGCAGACAGCACAAGTGAAAATGCCACAACAAAACCTAAATCATCGAAAAAATAGCCTTGAGTGCGATCTGCCACAGAGCAAGTGACAATCGCCGCTGGAAAAATGACTAGCTCCGATAGCACTACTGCAGATATAGTTACCCCCGGATCCGGTCTGGCGCAGCTCACGACTGCGCGTCACGCAGGCAGGCAACGCGGTCATCAGTCCAGCAACGCAGCAAAAAATGCAGCCAATCAGAAGCATTTTTTCCTTACGGAAATTGACATTGACAATAGCGCCGCTTACATCAATGCGTTTGACAAATTCATGGGTACGCTGACGTTGTCACGAGCCCGCCCAGATCCATCAGATGACGTACCTACACGCACATACCCGTAATTTACGAAACCATACGTATCTTGCGTAATAACCCGGTGAGGATATCCACACATGCATAATAATGAAGTCTTACTTGAGAAATTTTTTAGCGCCTTTCAACAACTCGACGCCATTGCAATGGTCAGTTGCTATGCCACTGACGTACAATTTTCTGACCCTGTTTTTCCTATTCTGCAAGGAACAGAAGTCACCGATATGTGGACCATGCTGACAACCAAGGCGAAGGATCTCACGCTGGCGTTTGACAACATCCATGCCGACGACCAGAAAGGTGAGGCACACTGGGTTGCGACCTATCAGTTTTCACAAACTGGCCGTGTTGTGGTCAACGACATTCATTCCAGCTTTGTTTTCAGAAACGGCAAAATCATTCGCCAGGTAGATCATTTCAGCTTATGGAAATGGGCTGGCCAGGCCTTGGGGACTAAAGGGATCTTGCTGGGCTGGACACCCATGGTAAGAAACACGATACAGATGCAAGCTGCCAAGAACTTGAGAAATTTCCGCTATAAGCGCAACTAGACGAAAATTTTACATTGAGCGCAGGGAGACGGAACGACTTCGTCTCCCTGCCAAAACTTACTCAGCCATCTTTTTTTTAGCAGTGCTACGGTGGTAGATAATAATTTTTTTATCCCCTTCACAACTACCCACAATCCTGTTCTTGGTTTCAGTCCCTTTTGCGGCGACTTCCAGACTATAGTTAGTCACATTTTTACCGGCAAGTTTTTTTTCTATTTTACTTTTTACATCTTCACATGACGTTACCGTCGCCCAACTTGTAACAGAGATCAGAATCAGACTGCTTGCCAAAATACATTTTTTCATAGTGCATGCTCCTCTGGTTGCTGAATAATTAAAAAATCGCACCGCACTTTTTCCGCGAACTGCCGATAAAGTGCGAACCCGCTACGTTGATGCGTAACTTGTCATAAAACATTAGCATCTCTGCCCGATTCTTAATAGGTATTCTTAAGTTTGTGTAATGAAAGCGTGGTAAATCATCCTCGCTGCTGCAGGCGAGCCGCATTTAGTTGTTTGCGTGTAATTTCTCCGTAGTGACGGCCGCAATAAGCTGCACGTCATTCCCACTGCGATCAAGCCATGATGCGATGGCTATCGGTGATTACACAAGAGATGTGTGTCACGCAGCACTTACAGCAAGCCAAGATCACGGGCCTTTATCCCTGAAAAAATCTGTTCGAGCTGAGACCCGTTTAGTCCATAGATTCTGGCAAACAAACCGCCTAATACCGCACGATATTCATTAAGCACGGGATAATCCCGGTTCTGGAATAATTTCCCCGCTTCCAGCCTGACTTGCTCACCCGCGATACGTCCGCCCTTGACGCCACCGCCGAGAACCCAATACACCGAACCATGACCATGATCGGTACCGCGCTTTCCATTTTCGCGAAAGGTACGGCCAAATTCACTGATGACCACGACCGTGGTATTGCTCCATGCGCTACCCATCTCCTTGCGGTAGGCCACCAGGCCACGCCCCAGTTCTTCAAATTTATTGGCCAGCGTACCGGTTGCACCGCCTTGATTGACATGCGTGTCCCAGCCGCCGACATCGACAAAACCCAGCGCGTATTTATCGCGCATCAACCTGGCCATGCGTTTCGCTTCCTGTTCAAAACCCTTGGTCGAGAGCGCATTGCGGTTGGCCGAATTCATCTCTTCCTGCAGGGCCTCTTGCTGGCTGCGGATGACTTCGTCGCGTACTGTAAAACCCTCGTTGACTTGTTGCGCCAGCGCGGTATGACTGTACATCTGGGAGATAATCGCACTTTGCCGCTGGTCCATATTACTTTTACCCAAAGCCTTGAGCGCGGTGTTGGCCACCGCGCTATTCCCCTGCATGACAATGGGCAGCTGATCAGTAAATGACATGGCACTGGTGCCGTTTATTTGGGCAGACAGGCGATTTAAAAAACCCGAGTGCAAGTTGCGTCTGCCATTGAGGGGTTGGCCCAGTTCAATGCTGTCCTGCGTTTCAAAATGACTGCGCGACACATCATCAGTACCGGCAAAAGGAATAAACGCCACTTCGCCGCTCTGGTACAGGGAATAAATGGTCTCGCGCAGCGCCGGATGCAAACCCCAGTCTGCATTCAGCAATAAAGCGGCTTGTTGATCGTCGGCGCCACCAGGTCTGGCAATGGCAATATTCGGTCTCGATTCATAATAAAAATTGCTCGATGTCGGTATCAGCAAATTGCAGGCATCATAGCCACCGCGCAAGAACACCAACAGCAAACGGTTTTGCGTTGCCGGGGCGGCGCTCAGCCCGCTTGCCAATGACATGGCGCCCATTGCAGCGCACCCTTTGAGTAAATCGCGACGGTTCATCTGGCGCTCCTTGGTATATTTAGCGACGCATCATTTCCGGCGTTGCGAGAAAAAAGGCATTCCATTCCTGTGGCGTGCCTGCCTGTTGTAATGCTTGTCTGGAGGCGGGGCTAAAATTTTTCAGCCAGTTTTTCACATAGTCCGAATTCGCCAGAGCAGGGCCGGGAATCTCTTGCGCGCGTACCGGTAACTGTGAATTTTCCATCTTATTTTCAAGCTTGAACAAACCCGGCGTTCCTGCGGCAATGGTCTTGGCAATATCAAAGCGCAAGGTCATTTGCCCGGGACTGGCCCAGCTAGTCTCCAATAAGGAATATCCATCTGGCGTCTGGCGACCGTTGATCGGTTCACCGAGCGTGTTAAGCCAGTTGAACATCGGGGCGGTATTCATGATGGTAGTACCGTCGTAAGCCAGGCGCACTGACGACACCACATAATGGAGTGGATCCTTGAACTTGCCACCGAGCGAGAGGACAAATTCGGGGGCATCAAACATTGTTCTGAGCACGGCAGGTATATCACCATCGCTGCGTAAAAAACTTTGTGCCATGCGCTCAACGAGCGCCGGACTGGGACTGTCAGAGACAAAATACACTGCCAGTTTATGGCTGATGAAGCGTGCCGTAGCGGGCTGGCGGCACAAGAGATTAAGTACGTCGTCGAGCTCACTCAAACCGCGGCCCCGGATTGTTTTACCCAGAATTTGCTTATCGCTGAAGTCATGCCGTTTGGGATTGAATTCAAACAGGCCGTTCCTGACATAGGCTCTTTGCAGCTCAGGTGGCAGGCGCGGCGCGTTAGCGTTAACGCCCAGATTCACCCCGACACCAGTAAGTACGCGGGCCAGTTCCTGTACGTCATTTTGGCTGTAACCGCTACCGACGCCCATGGTGTGAAGTTCCAGCAGTTCACGCGCATAATTTTCGTTGATGCGTCCCACGGCATTGTGTTCATTATCAAGATAGCGCAACATCGCCGGATGCAACATCGTGGCACGTAGCAGCGCACGAAAATTACCAAGCGCATGAGGGCGGATAGCCTGCTCTTCAAAATCACCCAGCATGGCGCGCAGATTGTGTTTGCCGCTATGGATATTAAAATGATTCATCCAGAACCAGCTCATTTGCTCCTGCATCTGGTTGCTTGAATAGACCGACCTCAGCAGTGCACGGGAAGCCGCTTCGCGTGCGAGTCGTGTCAATTCCTGCTGATACGCCTTGCGCAGGCTGTCGTCGCTGCCCTTGCTTTGTGCCGCCGTTTCGCGCTGTGACTCCAGCTCAAACATCAGCTGATCAAACGGCCGGCGTGAGATGCTCATGTCATCGATCTGCTGTTGAATCGCTGCAGGCAAAAGCGCGCTGCGACTGCGCAGTTGCTGATCCAGATAGCGGTCCATGCCCAGCGCCTGCATCTGACGTGAAGAAGAGGCGCTGGCACCCCAGCTGATGCGGTTCAACAGTTGCAGTGGATCAGCCTTGGCCTGTTGCAGCGTCATGCGCACTCGCATGTCAACCGGCGGCGCAACGCTCACTGTCGCGATGCTTGACTGCGCCGGTTGACGCGCCATCTGCTTACCCGGTGTACTGCAGGCAGACATAAAAACGAGCGCAACAACGCCGAGCGACTGACGAAAAGACTGACGGAACGAAGAGCGGAACAGGGCTGGCATGGCAATTGACACTTCCAGATAGATGACTTGTCTGCATACAACGCATGGCAAGAAAATTCGTTGTCCTATAAAGTTGCCCTATACAGAAGATTGGTAACTGCATGTAACAACCTGACCTAAAAAAATTTATTTTTCGTCCTGGCAAAGCGTTTTCCGGTCTTGCATCATACAACTGGTGAGGCGTTTGCCGCGCTGGTCCCAGGCCTCCATTTTCCAGCTTTTTCCTATCCGTTCCATGCTCATGAAACCGACCTCATTGGTGTTACTAAAATGCGCTATCTGCGCGCCGGAGTAGGGTGTGACGTCATCAGGGCGGGGCATCGACAATGGTGTATCGAGCGATGAGCCGCCGTTACCGCTGACAAATTGTGTCGGGTGATCAGAGGCAAAGGTGATGGCCTCAAATAAATGGACATGGCCGGCAACGGTCGCTTGTACCTTGGCGGGAAACAAGCGTTGCGGATGACGGTTTTTCATGATGTCTTGCAAGGCCGCATTACCCGGCAGGTATCCAGGGGCAAATCCCAGAATCGGATGGTGATTAATGAAAATGGAAAAGTCCGCCTGATCAGCCAGGCTGTCAACCGACTTCAATTGCTGCGTATAGATCTGGTAAGCACTATCCGTGCTGGCCATGGCCTTGACCGGCACCCTGGCTGAATCAAACACGATCAGTTGCGCAGCCGCGCCGGCGACCGGCCCCAGCGGAATCGCATAAGGCGCGCTGTAGTCGCCAATGGCATCGTCGCGCTCAAGATTGCAGTCCCGTCCCGGCTCTAGCGGGCGCGGGTCCATGAAGCGCCACCAGCCCTGTCCGGCACGCACACAGGACTCATGGTTACCGCGTACCATCACCCATGGCGCCACTGCCAGCAAAGGTGCCGCCGGTGCGAAAAAATCGGCTTGCCAGGTATCCCAACCGTAACCCCACGGGCTGCCGGCACAATCAGCACTTCCCTCAGCGCAGGCATTTTCACGGTAATGGAAGTCGCCGACATGAATCACGAGGTCAGGCTTAAAGCTGGCAGCAGTCCTGATCACTTCCTCAAAGGCCCATTGGCTGGTGTCATTACAGGCCTGGTAGTAGTGATCGGCTTTCTTCATGCGGCAACCTGTATCACCGATCACGATGATTTTTTGTGCCGAGGGTTTCGGTAGCGGTAACGGGATTCCTTCGATACTGACCGAAGCAACGCCGCTGTTGAGGATCGCTTCACAGGTTAATACAGGAAATTGCGATGCTTTGGAATCGGCTGGAATGCTGACCGTCTTGCGCTGTGCGATCGTTTCCGCCTTGGCCCTGACGTGCATGCGCTGCGCCACACCATCTTGCAACAGCGTCGGACAGCTTGCCTCGGTAGTGACGGCACGCGCCACCGCCTGTCCCTGTGCGCCAAGTACCACCCAGCTAGCCAGCAATTTACCGGCCATTACAGGTGAATTTTTAACCGGCGTACTGCATGCCGCAAGTATGCCCAGCACCGCCAGCAGACAGGTATTTTTCAAAAAAGAAGTGCTACTGAACAGCATGACGGTTCTCCGTTACGTGGCGAGGCAGGGGTTTTGTGCTGCCTCATTGTGCCTGAAATTGATGTAACAACGATGATCAGCATAATGACACGCAAGCGCAGCTTGTCGCTGCGCACATTGGCGATGTTAGCTAGCCCCTATTACCTGATACGCGAGATTTTTAAATTCAAATGAAAACGGCTGCCAGAAGGACATCTGGCGCTGCGTCATCAAGACGCCGGCTAAATTGTGCCTTGGTGATATCCACCAATGCGTACCTGCAATGCCACCCCATTCAAATTCGCCTTCCGAGGCCGCCGGATCCATCGCACCCGGCGTGAGAGTCACGGCTCCACCCAGTCCAAACCCTTTTCCCGGAACGCTGCCCACGCCGGGAAACGCGATCCTGACACCCTCAGGCAACTGGTTACGCATCATCATGGTAATGGTTTCTGCGCTAAGCACTTGTCTGCCGCCCGGGATAAAACTACGCATCAGCGCCAGCATGTCGGCGAGGCTGGAGACCAGTCCGCCACCACCGGACAACCTGGCTACCGGCGTCACAAAAGCCCCCGGATAGGGTGAATTTTCCAGCCGCGTCAAACCGCGTTTGAGAGGATTTCCAGGGTCAGTGGCAGAGTAATAGGCGCTCAGCCGGTCACGCTTATTTTCAGGCACAACAAAGAAGGTGTCGGGCATACCGAGCGGATCGAGAATACGCCGCTGAATGAAGTCATCAAAGCGTTCACCGCTGATCACTTCCACCAGCCGCGCCAGCACATCGCTGGCAATCGAATATTCCCATGCGGTACCGGGATGAAACGACAGCGGCAGCTCTTCAAGTACGTCAATCAGATGCGACAAGGGCGTATAGGCGTGTAATACCTTACGCTCGACATAGGCGCGATACATGGTGCTGCCATGGTCAAGCAAGCCGTAGCTCAGGCCCGAAGTATGATTGAGTAACTGGCGCAGCGTAATCGATGACCTGGCCGCTTCCGTATCCGTGATGTCCTTGCTGCCTTCCTTGAGTACACGCCTGTTACCCAGCTGCGGCAGATATTTTTCTATCTTGTCATCCAGCGCCAGCCTGCCGTCTTCCATCAACTGCAACACGGCAATCGAGGTGATGAGCTTGGTGTTGGAAAAAATGCGGAACAGGTGATCGGGCCGCATGAGGATGCCATTTTCCTTGTCGGACCAACCGGCACAATCGCGATACACCAGATCACGTCCGAGCAGCAAGGCGGATGACACCCCGGTCAGGATATTTTTATCCACATAGCGCTGCATCGCGTCATGAATGGGGCTGAAATCATACGAGCTTTGGATTATCTTCATTGCCGGCTTCATGTTCAAAAACACTATTTTAACTGCTTGCCAAAGTCTTATCGATTCATTGGCATGAATACTTTGCGTGTATGAAATATCGACACGCACGGCAGCTCCGGACTCCTCTGAAAATTACGGCAGATATCCGGAAAAAAATCAGCCGTGCAAGGTCTGCCCTTTAGCACCTCATGGAAAATATTTACCCGGAAACGATCATTTCAGGCAAATTTTTGTTCAGTAATGAGATGACACAGCTCAGCGTAACGCACCACTTCGCCGATCACGATCACGCTGGGACTACCCAGACCCGAGCTGGCCAGATCCTGCGATAAGCTTCCTAGCGTACTGATGAGCTGTGACTGAGTAGAGCAAGTGGCTGACTGGATCACCGCCACTGGCGTCGTTACCGGCAAGCCGCCCGCGATCAATGACTGCTGAATGGAATGGCAATGTGCCACACCCATATAAATGACGAGCGTCAGTCCGGTTTTCGCCAGCGCTGCCCAGTCCGGATTGGTAGCGGCACTCTTGCCATGCCCGGTGACAAAAATAACCCCTTGCGACCAGTCACGATGTGTCAAGGGAATGCCCAGCGATGACGGCGCGGCCAGACCACTGCTGATACCGTTGACGACCTCCACGACCACACCTTGCGCCATTAAATGCTGGCGCTCTTCGCCACCGCGACCAAAGATGAAAGGATCGCCGCCCTTAAGCCGTACTACGCAGTGGCCGGCCAGAGCTTCGGCAAGCATCAGCTTTTCAATAAAAGCCTGCGGTGTTGACTGACAGCCACCACGCTTTCCTACCTGCACCACACGCGCGGCAGGGCCGGCGTGCTGCAACACCTCAGGATTGACGAGATCATCAATCAGGATGACGTCCGCCAGAGCAATTGCCTTCACCGCCTTCAAGGTCAGCAGATCAGGGTCACCTGGACCAGCGCCAACCAAAAATACTTTACCTGTTTTGTGCATGTCATTTCCTTTAACCGTTCATTGAGCAGACTTTGCAATAGATGAAGCAACATATGTTCCACCCGCGTAAAAAGATCCATCATGAGAATATTTTTAGAAAATAAACGTCGTATAATTTTTTTTGCACTAAAGTGGTGCGCAATAAGGCTAATCTGTAGCGTTTTCGCTTTCAGCACCTTGAGCGGCTCCAAGGGCAAAATGTGGCAGGACGCTTCGTTCAGATTTTTGAAAAAGTTAATATTTGTCGTCACCATTTAGCGATGGATGTCGTTACGTCGGAAATAAAATCGCGACTCTCCAATTTGACGTGTAGTGCATCAATAAAAAAAGCTGACCCGTTTCCGGGCCAGCCTCTTCATTTCTGACAACAGCGACGTCGATTAGTTGTCGAGGGTCATCAAACTGGCATTCCCACCGGCCGCGGTGGTGTTGATACAGAGCGCACGCTCGGCCACCAGCCGCCACAAGGGAACTTCGGTATTTTCCTGAGTTTCAATGACGCAGATAATCGCTTCATTTTGCGCCGCGAACAAATTTTTATACGTCGCCAGCAAACTCCCCTCAACCAATGCAAACTGAACCGCAGCCTGATCTGCCTCAGCTTGCGAGATGCGCTCGCGGATCACTGCAGGCAAGCCATCGGGCAATAACTGCATGGTCTGCGCCGGAAGTACCGGTGTATTGCCAGTAGCGAGCAAGGCTGCGAGTTGATTGAGCAGGCAATTGACCGTCGTTGCGGCACAAAACACCCGGCCGCGCGGCGCGAACGACAAGGTATTGCGTTCACCCGTTGGTCCCGGTAACACCATGGTCATCTTGTAGGGACTGTGATGGACGTATTTTTCGGCAAATTTGGCGATTTTTTCATGGCCATGTGTTTTCGCCCAAATCAACAAGGCGTCAAGGGCGCCAGGAGCCTGGCGCTCAAAGACAGTATGTCCGCCTACCGTACCTGCTGGATTTTTTTGTAATCTTTTTAGGTAGAAGGGACCACCCGCTTTTGGACCGGTACCCGATTTTCCTTCGCCGCCAAACGGTTGCACCCCAACTACGGCACCGACAATATTGCGGTTGACATACATGTTTCCCACATGTGCCCGCGACGTGATGAAATTAACCGTCTCATCAATGCGCGAATGTACTCCGAGCGTCAGACCATAGCCGGTCGCATTGATCTGCTCGATCAACTGAGGCAAATCAGCACGCTTGTAACGCAGGACATGCAGGACCGGACCGAATACCTCTTTTGTCAGTTCCGATAAGGCGCTAATCTCGATCATGGTCGGCGCGATGAACGTCCCTTTGGCGCAGCAAGCGGGCAGGTCGAGCGTATAGAAATTTTTAGACTGCCCGCGCATCTTCCCGATATGTGCCTGCAGCGCTTGTTGCGCCTCGGCGTCTATCACCGGACCGATATCGACGGCCAGACGATCCGGCTTGCCTATCTGCAGTTCTTGCATCGCGCCCTTGAGCATGTCGATCGTTTTTTCTGCAATATCAACTTGCAGGCAAAGTACCCGCAGCGCTGAACAGCGCTGACCGGCGCTGTCAAATGCCGAAGCAATGGCATCATTAACGACCTGTTCCGGCAAGGCGCTGCTGTCGACAATCATCACATTCTGACCACCGGTTTCGGCAATCAGGGGAATCTCGATATGTTCTGCCAGCGATCGTTTTACCAGCGTACGGTTGATGCTCTGTGCGACTTCGGTCGAACCGGTAAAAATGACACCTTTGACGCGCTTGTCGGCGACCAGTTGCGCCCCGACCACCTCACCAGTACCAGGTAAAAACTGTAATGCTCCACGTGGAACACCCGCTTCATGCAGCAGTTGTACTGCCCGGAAAGCGATTAACGGGGTCTGTTCGGCAGGTTTGGCCAGTACAACATTGCCGGCTGCAAGGGCGGCACTCACTTCGCCTACAAAAATCGCCAGAGGAAAATTCCATGGGCTGATACAGACAACACTACCCAGTGCCAGCGAGTTGGGAGTGAACTCAACCTGCGTGGCGTAGTATCGTAAAAAATCAACCGCTTCGCGCACTTCGGCCAGCGCGTTTGGCAAAGACTTTCCCGCCTCACGAATTGCCAGCGCCATGAAATCCAGCGTTTGCGCTTCCATCAGGTCAGCCGCTTTTTTCAGGATGGCGGCACGCTCTGAAGGTGCGACAGTTTGCCAGTCTATGGCATAATTTTCCGCTTCAGCCAGCGCCGTTTGTACGTCTTGTGCATCGGCTTCAATCACGTAGCCAACGATGTCTTCGTGGTCGGCAGGATTGACGACAGGGCTCGCATTGGTCGATGAGACAGCAGCATTTAACAGCGGGCCGGCCGTCACTTTTTGCTGACTAAAAAGCGCAAAATGCCGGGCTATTTTTTGTAGCTCAAGTTCATTACTAAAATCGAGTCCCCGGGAATTTTTTCGCTCAAGTCCGAACAGGTCGGCGGGCAAAGAAATTCCCGCATGCGCAATTCCACCAAGCTCGCTGGCAATGGCAACAGGATCGGCAATGAGCGACTCAAGCGAAATCGACTCATCAACAATCTGGTTAACGAACGACGAGTTGGCACCATTTTCCAACAGGCGGCGTACCAGATACGCCAGCAGGGTCTGGTGCGAACCGACAGGCGCGTAAATGCGGCAGGGCTTATCGAGCTTATCCTTGCCAACCACCTGATCATACAAAGTTTCACCCATGCCGTGCAGGCACTGAAATTCGTAATCTGTAATATTGTCCTGCTGCGCCCAGGTATAAATGGTCGACAAGGTCAGGGCATTATGAGTGGCAAACTGTGGATAGATCACATCGACTGCCGCCAATAATTTTTGCGCGCATAACAAGTACGAAACATCGGTATAGACCTTGCGGGTGTAGACCGGAAAACCACTCATGCCATCAACCTGGGAACGCTTTATCTCCGAATCCCAATATGCACCTTTCACCAGGCGCACCATAAATCGGGTGCCGCTGCGGTGTGCCAGGTCGACCAGAAAATCGATCACGAAAGGGCAACGTTTTTGGTAGGCCTGCACGACAAAACCGATCCCTTCAAAACCGGCCAGATCAGGATCAAATGCCAGCGCTTCCATCAGGTCCAG
This sequence comes from Oxalobacteraceae bacterium, assembly GCA_947466695.1. Lineage (GTDB taxonomy): Bacteria > Pseudomonadota > Gammaproteobacteria > Burkholderiales > Burkholderiaceae_D > Undibacterium. The sequence continues at coordinate 26,115 of CANIFC010000009.1, forward strand.
CGAGAGCTCAAGGCGCTCGGTTTCTTCCGCATCAATGTTGATACCAATATTGTAGTTCTTGGCAAGCAGCACCAATTTTTTGAGCAAAGGCAACAATTCGTTCATGGTACGCGCTCTTTGGGAGCGCGAATAACGCGGATGCAGCGCCGATAATTTAACCGAAATTCCCGGACCATCCTTAATGCTGCGCCCGTTCGACGCTTTACCAATCGCGTGAATCGCCGCCTCATAGGCGTTGAAATAAAACGCGGCATCCTGCGCCGTCAATGCCGCTTCACCGAGCATGTCATAGGAATAGCGATAACCGCGTTTTTCATTGTCGAGACCGTTTTTCAAGGCTTCATCGATCGTCTGTCCGGTAACAAACTGGTTACCCAGCATGCGCATCGCCAGATCAACCCCTTTACGGATTAACGGCTCGCCACCCCTTCCAATCAGACGTGTCAACGCAGAGCCCAGGCCCTGATCGGTATTGGTGCTTACCAGTTTGCCGGTGACCAATAGACCCCAGGTCGCCGCATTGACAAACAAGGACGGCGATTCGCCCAGATGCTTGCGCCAGTCACCTTTGCTGATTTTATCGGCGATCAGACGGTCTGCGGTTTGATAATCGGGAATACGCAACAAGGCTTCGGCCATGCACATGAGAGCGACGCCCTCCTCTGAAGACAAGGAAAATTCATGCATCAGTGCATCCACACCCGAAGCACGGGTACGCTGCAGGCGCACTGAACTGACCAGTTGGTGCGCGAGTGCCTGAATCTTTTCCTGTGCTTCAGGGTGGGGATTGATATTGGCCAGTAACCACTGTACCGAGCTCTGTTCGTCCCTGCGATAGGCCAGTGTAATTGCTTCGCGTAACGGGGTCGCTGGTGCTAATAGTTCAGCTTGCAAGGCATGGAATGGTGTAGTCATGATCTCGGTATGATGGTCTGGCTGATGGTCAAATTAGAGGATAAATTGCACTGATTTTGTCAAAATTTACTTAATTTGATTGTATAGATGAACCGCCATGATTAATTCTGGAAATTTCGATTCATATCAAAATATTATATTTCGTGAGACAATTACACCGAATTTTATTAACCCTCACTATGACTTCTTATGCTAGACAAAATCAGTAAAAGAATATTGGCAGAATTGCAAAATGATGGCCGTATTAGCAATGTAGAATTAGCGAACAGAGTTAATCTTTCTCCTGCTGCATGCCTGGAGCGTGTGCGTAAATTGCAAGAATCTGGTTATATTCTCGGCTACACCGCACAGCTTAATCCGCATCTGCTCGACGTTGCCTTGCTGGTATTCATTGAGGTAGTGCTCGACCGCACGACACCCGACGTTTTCGACGCCTTCAAACGCGGGGTACAAGCCATCCCTGAAGTGCTGGAATGCCATATGGTCGCTGGTGGTTTCGATTATCTCGTCAAGGCGCGTGTCAAAGATATGAACGCCTATCGCGACTTCCTGGGCAAATCATTGTTACAACTTAGTGGTGTGCGCGAAACGCATACTTACGCAGTGATGGAAGAAGTTAAAAACACGACTTGCTTACCCATCAGATAGGTAAAGATATTTGCTGCAGGATATTTGCTGCGAGAGATTTGTGATAGAATATTTTTACCGCTATTTACCGAGGGCTTAAGCTGCATTTTTACGCAACCTGTAAAGCAGGAATCGACAATGATCACCAGCCAAGCCTGAAGATAGATCAGGCATCCATGAATCATGTGATATCTGAAACCGCCAGTTTTATTCCAAACGACACAAACACCGCCCCGATCAGGCGATTGACTGCCAGCGTCAGCCGTTGATTAACGCGCAAACGGCGACTGGCAAAAGCACTTGTGAACGCCAGAAAATGGCACCACAGCATACCGTTAAAGTTAAAAATACAGCCCAGAAAAATAAAGGCAATCGTCTTGTCCGGAGCGCTCACGGCAATGAACTGCGGTACAAAAGCAAGAAAAAACATCGCAACCTTCGGATTGAGAACATTCGTCAGGAATCCCTGCAAAAAAATTTTCCGGTAACGGGGTTCAACGGTCATCTGAATGATGGGATTAGTCAGAGCTTCTGCCGGCATATCAGTAACGTTGTCTGATCTATTCCTGGTCAAGATCAATCCCATTCCGACGTACAGCAAGTATCCGGCACCTATCAATTTGACGACCAAAAAAGCCGTCGCAGAGGTAGCCAGTAATGCCGATAAGCCTAATGCTGCCGCAAAAATATGGACGAAGGTGCCGCTGCCGACGCCAAGGGCAGCAGCAGATCCGGCGCGCCAGCCCTGACGAGCACTACGTGTCATGATCAGCAGCGAGTCCGGACCTGGAAGCAAATTTAATAACAGACCAGAAATAATAAAAAGTGCGAGATCCTGAGTACCAAACATCGTGTTACTTTCTTAAATTGTTTAAAAATAAATATCTATTAGCTCAGAGGTGAATCCTATTGTGCAATAAAGATAGTGTACCGAAGATAAATTGACTGTCCCCTGAACCAATATTCGGAAGAGCGAGCGAAACCGCCATAAAATTGACCAGATCCCCGCAGCCGATATAAATTGGCAAAGTAATTATTTTTCGACATTTAGCATCACGAAAACCTACACTTTACAAATTTACGTCAGTGTTCAACTACATTTAATCAATTGTTCAACTACATAAATTATGTAAAAAATAATACTCGCCTCTTTTATTTGCGCAATTTCGAATTAAAAAGTGTTGCTTTTAAATTTCTAAACTAATATATGAAGGTATTTACAATTAACTTTCAGCGCTTTTAAAAGCTAAGTTTCACACCTGAAAAAAAGATTCTTTACCTGAAAAAAGATTCATTTATGAATATATTACAAAGAAATAATGTCCGCATAACCGGCAAAGGCGCGCAACCTATCATTTTTGCCCATGGCTTCGGTTGCGATCAGGTGATGTGGCGCATGATAAGTCCGGCCTTCGAACAAGATTATCAGGTCATCCTTTTTGATTACGTCGGTGCTGGCCAGTCTGACCTCGATGCTTACGATCCCTTGCGCTATTCAAGCCTTAATGGTTATGCCAAAGATATCGTCCAAATTTGTGAAGCGCTTGACCTGCACAATGTCATTCTCGTGGGACATTCCGTCAGCAGCATGATCTGTATGCTCGCCGCAATTGCCATACCGCAGCGCATTGAGAGCATGGTCATGATCTGCCCCTCACCTCGCTACATCAATGATCTGCCTGACTATGCAGGTGGTTTTGAACGGGCCGACATCGAAGGCTTGATTGATATGATTTCGCGCAACCAGCCTGGCTGGGCTAACTACCTTGCCGGTGTTGTCGCCAAAAATCCGGATCAACCGGCATTGGCGGAAGAACTGGAAGCGAGCTTTTGTGCCATGGATCCGCCAATCGCCAGACGCTTTGCTGCGACAACTTTTTTAGCGGACAATCGTGTTGATCTGCAGAATTGTAATAAGCCAACCTTAATTATCCAGTGCACTCAAGACACCGTTTCACCAGTCGAGGTCGGTGATTTTGTACACAGGCAATTGATCAACAGCACTTTGAAAAAAATAAACGCAACAGGGCACTGCCCGCACATGAGTCATCCAAAAGAGACGATCGATTTAATTAATCAATATCTTAAAAAATCTGCCTAATTTAAGTCATTAGTGAACACAACAACTTTAAAATTATCGTTAATCGATATTGAGGATGCACCCTGTGGCATTCTGGTGTTTGATGGTGACCTGCGCATCCGCGGGATGAATAAAACACTGGCGGATATACTCGGCCTGGTGCTGGCTGATGTACCAGGAATGCCGTTTGATCGGTTGCTCACTTCAGCAAACCGTTTAATGTTTCATATCCAGATTCTTACCGTTTTACATATCAATCAGCGCGTGGAGGAAGTGTCCATTAACCTCGCAGACGTGAACGGCATTAATATTCCCTTTCTTTTTAATGCGGTACAACGCACCTCGGACGATGCGATCCTTACCGAATGTATCCTTATCCGGGTGAATGAACGCAATCGACTGGAAAATGAGCTGTTTAAAATCAAGAAAGCGACCGAACAATTGCCGGGAGCGGTGTTTCAATTTCTTTTTCGCGCCGATGGCAGCTCTTGTTTTCCTTACGCCAGTGAAGGTATCCGACACGTTTTTGGCGTCAGTCCCTTGCAGGTACTGACAGATGCCAGCATTGCTTTTAAGCGGATTCATCCTGAAGACAGCGATCGGATTGTCAATGGTATTGCAGAATCGTCAAAAACTCTCAGCAACTGGGATCAACAGTACAAGGTCAATCTTCCGCGCCGTGGTACCCGCTGGCTGGAAGCGCAAGCGACACCTGAGGAACGTTCTGATGGCAGTGTGTTATGGCACGGCTATATCTCCGACATTACCGAGCGAAAAACACTCGAAGCTGCTCTCGCATTTGAACATGAACGCACTCTGGTGACGTTAAACTCGATCGGCGATGCGGTCATCACTACGAACCAATTTGAAAAAATTGTCTTTATCAACCCAGTGGCAGAAAATATGACGGGTTGGATTCAGGCCGAAGCGGTGGGACAACCGGTGATTTCCGTGTTTAACATTGTTAATCAACGTACTCGCCTGAGCGAAAAAAGCCCGATTGCCCAGTGCATACAGGACCGCGCTATTGTTGCTTTGGCGAGAGAGACAACACTCATCAGCAAAGGAGGAGTTGAATACCCTGTCGAATATTCTGCTGCACCAATTTTTTCTTCCCGCGAGACTATCGCCGGAGTTGTCATGGTATTTCGTGATGTGTCAGGCCAGCGCAGGTTGATACAGGAAGTGGAACACCGCGCCAGCCATGATCATCTGACCGGCCTGTTTAATCGTGTCGAATTTGATCGTGTGATTAAAGAGATGCTCCATTCTTCTCAGGCGAAAGGAACAGTACACAGTTTATGCTGTATTGATCTTGATCAGTTCAAGATTGTTAATGACAACTGCGGGCATGCTGCAGGTGACGTACTGCTCAAGCAAATAGCAGAACTATTACTCAAATCGGTACGTGCCAAAGATACCGTGGTACGTTTGGGTGGTGACGAGTTCGCTCTGCTGCTTGACGGCTGCGATATCATTTCGGCGCAACGTATTGCCCAGACAATTTGTGACCGCGTAGCGGAAATTCGCTTTAAACATGATGGAAAACTCTTTCGAATCGGTGCCAGTATTGGTATTGCACAGATTGATCAACATTGTGATGGCGTACAAAATATTCAGTTGGCAGCAGATGGCGCGTGTTTCTCAGCCAAAAATGCAGGCCGTGGTCGTGTCCATATCTTTGAAGCAAATAATAAGGCAATGTTAGCCCGGCATGATCAATTACAGTGGTCAGACCGGCTTCAGGAGGCGATAGAAAATAACCGTTTCGAACTCTTCGCTCAACCGATCATGCCGTTGCGAGAAAATAGCGCTCCTGGACTGTATTTTGAAGTCCTGCTGCGCATGCGTGACACGGATGGCAGTCTGATACCACCGGGGGCATTTATTCCTGAAGCGGAGCGCTATGGAGTAATTGCGAAAATTGACCGCTGGGTAATTAGCCGCGTCAGTGCCTGGATGAAATTACAGCACGATATTAATGTCCGCATTAACACGATCGTCATTAATCTATCAGGCAAGTCCGTTGGTGACCGTGCGTTCCAGCGATTTGTCACTGAATTACTCGATCACGGACAAATAGCCCCTGATAAGCTTTGTTTTGAAATTGCAGAAGCTTCAACGATTGAGCATATCGGTGAAGCCCTGGAGTTTTTTAATGTATTGCGTCAACGTGGTCTGCGAATTTCACTCGACAATTTTGGCGGCGGGGTGTCTTCTATGGCAGATCTGAAATTTTTACCAGTCGATTATCTTAAAATTGACCGGCGCTTTGTCAATAACATTGCAGCCGATCCAGTCGATTTTGCCATGGTGCGAAGTATCAATGAAATTTCACATCTGACCGGTAAGCTGACGATTGCTGAATTCGTTGAGAGCGAATCCGTGCTGACACTGTTGCGCGAACTAGGTGTCGACTTTGCCCAGGGTTTTCATATCGGGAAACCACTACCCATAGACCAGATATTTCAATGGACACCAAAGTAGCTCGGGTTATATCAGGTTTTAGCACCATTTGTAGGCATTAAGTATTGCGTCCCGGCTAAATTAACGGCCCATGGGGCTTATTGGCGCCAACAGAAAAATGACTTTTCCCTCTATGAAATTGACCCGGGACTGACAGAAATGAATAAAGTCGACCTGGCCTGATCACTGGTGCAAAGTTTTAATCACGTTTTGCACTTGTTACTTGAGACCGCGCAGGATTAACGCCGATAACAATAACGATAACGCTGCTTACTATTTTTTAAGCGATCCAAGCTTGATCAGATCATCCATATTTTTACCCTGCTGCTGCAACAAGGCTTCCAACGCCGGTAATAATGGTCCTAAAGTTTCTTGCAGCATGCTACGTACAGTATCAACCACGACCTGAGTCTGACGTTCGATTTCAATGTTGAGAACCGCGCCGGCTTTTTTTTCAGAAAATACCGTCATGCGCAAAGTTTCCGGTATCAGCCAAACTTCAAACCATCCCTCTTGACGGTTCACTTCTGCGACCGTCAGGCTAGCACCATTAATAGCGATATATCCTTTAGCAAAAATATACCGTAACCATTCTTGCGGTACCGCAATGCGGATCACAAAATTATTTTCCAACTCACGAATTGTTGCAATACTTGCCTTAAAATCGATATGACCAGAGAGCGGATGGCCACCGATTTCCGCACCATCGCGAGCCGCCCGCTCAACATTGATGTGACCATTCTGCTGATATTCACCCAAAGTCGTAACCGCCAGGCTCTGCTGCATCACATCAAACTCGGCGGTATTTTCGTCTTGCAAAGAAGTTACAGTGAGACAAACGCCATCAACGGCGACACTTGCACCAATTTCAAGGTTCTGGCAAAAATTTTCAGGAAAACTTAACTTAAAAGTGCGTAGACCCGGCTTATCAGTAATGCTGGCGATTCGGGCAATGCCCTGGACGATACCTGTGAACATGAATATTTCCGCTAAAAAGTGAATCTGGCGAGATGGTAGATGTGTTTGACGCTCAAGTGTCGAGTTGCATATCATGACCCATTTCCGACAACAAAGAATTTTTTGTCATTCCAATTAAATTTTCCCTCAACCATTTATGCGCCAGATTGCGGGCGTCACGTTCATGCCACAGCATGTCTATATGAACCTCTGGCAGATCGAAAGGTAGTTTTTTCCACACCAGTGCATCCGGCATACCGGTTGAGTTGATCCAATGGTGCGGTAATACTGTCAGCAGATCAGAATTGGCGACCACTTTCCCACCGGTAAAAAACTGATTCACCGTGAGTAAAATATGGCGTTCCCTTCCCAGGAGCAACAACGCTTCGTCGACCAGGCCATATGCCCGGCCAGAAAAACTCACCAACAAATGTTTTGCACTGCAATAATTATCCAGAGTGAGTTCTTCTTTTGCCAACGGATGATCTTTACTCATGACACACACATAATGTCCTGAATATAAACGTTCGTGACGAATCGGGCTGCTGGCGACTCCTTGTCCGCCTATCATTTGAGCGACTACACCAGGGAAAAATCCGACCGCCAGGTCAATGTCAC
>CANIFC010000010.1 GCA_947466695.1 Oxalobacteraceae bacterium
GTGCCGCTACAGCAAGGCGACGTCTTGCTGTTTCATAGCAATCTGTTTCATGCGGCCGGTAGCAACCAGACTGGCGCGACCAAATTTTCGGCAGTCTTCACTTACCGGGCGGCTGATAATCCACCCTTGCCTGGTTCGCGCTCTGCCAGTCTGGCTGAGATCGCTTTATCACATCCGTCAAATTGAACAGCTGCCTGCGTTGACAAGTCGCAAGGCGCCGCCGGTGAAGTGACGCTTACAGTTCCAGCGCGATCAATTCCTCGATCGTCTGACGCCGGCGAATTTGCCGGATGCTGTCGCCATCAACCAGCACTTCCGGAATCAGCGGGCGCGAGTTGTAATTCGATGACATGCTCGCTCCGTAGGCGCCGGTATCGTGAAACACAAACAGATCGCCAATTTCACAGGCCGGTAAATCCTGCGTCGTGACAACCCCGCCTTCTTCCTGGGTAAAAACGTCGCCGGACTCACACAAGGGCCCGGCCACGACGGTCGCCTGCGCTGCGGTGATACGCGGTGTACCGTCCGGTGCATGCGTGCTGATACGGTGGTAACTGCCATACATGGCCGGCCGCGCCAGATCATTGAAACCGGCGTCGACCAGCGCAAAGAAATTATTGCCGACCTGCTTTTGCGCCCGCAGTTCAGAGATCAGGATGCCCGATTGGGCGACTAAAAAACGGCCCGGCTCGATTTCCATGCTGATTTTATGGCCCAGATGCGCTTCGATCTCCTTGCGCGCCTTGTCCCAGATCTGAAAGTAATGCCCGGTATCAACCACGGGCTCGTCGCCTACATACGGAATCGACAAGCCACCACCAATCGAGATCGCCTGCAGATCGCGCCCACAGGTCTTGACTTGGGTGATCATGGCGTCACAGACACTTTGCAGATGGTCGTAATCGACGCCGGAACCAATGTGCATGTGCAGCCCGATCAACGTCAAACCGTACTGCTCAATGATGGCCAGCGCATGTTGCAGTTGCTCAAACCAGATGCCGTGCTTGCTTTGTTCGCCACCGGTGTTGGTCTTGCGGCTGTGGCCATGGCCAAAACCGGGGTTGATGCGTAGCCAGACCGCATGGCCGGGATGGGCTTGGCCGAGCTGTTCCAGCATTTGTGGCGAACCGCAATTGACCGGAATATTGAGCTCAATCACGCGTTTCAAGGCGTTTTTATCCAGCAAATCGGCGGTAAAGACAATCGGCGCATGGCTGGCGCCATTCACTTGCGCATTGGGTGCATAACCGGCTGCCAGCGCGCGCTCGACTTCTCCTACCGACACCGCATCGACCATGACACCTTCTTCGCGCATCAGGCTGAGCAGATGAATGTTGCTTGAGGCCTTCTGGGCGAAGCGGATCACGTCAAACTGGCGCAGCCGGGCGATTTGCTGGCGGATCACATTGGCGTCATAGGCCCAGCAAGGGGTCTGAAAACGGGTGGCGATCTGGGCGATCTGGTCGGTGGTGATGGCGTTGATGAGAGCGTTGGTCATGGTAGGAGTCCGGAGAAGATTGTCCTATAATATAACAAGCCAAAGAGGAAAAATGAAGAGGACTTCATCAGCAATCAGAGGTTATTTTCATGATTTGAATTGAAATTGAGAGCGTACGCTTATGAATCAAAAAATTGATCAATTCGATCAGAAAATCCTGCAGTTGCTGCAGCAGGATGCCCGCATCTCGCATGCAGAAATCGGCCGCAAGGTCTACCTGAGCCAGCCGGCAGTGTCGGAACGCATCAAGCGGCTCGAAGCGGCCGGTGTCATCCGTGGCTACCGTGCCGATATCAGCCCAAGGGCACTCGGTTACCAGATCACGGCAATGATCCGCATCTCGACCCAGCAAGGCCGGCCTTACGCCGAGTATGTCGCCAGTTGCCCTGAGATTATTGATTGCTATACCGTGACCGGTGAGGACGGCGCGGTGATGCGGGTGCTGGCGACCGACGTCGAACATCTGCAGCGCCTGATCAACGAACTCAATGCCTTCGGCTCAACCTCAACGGCCATTGTGCTGACCACGCATGTCGCCGGAAAACCTATTTCGGTACCCCTCGCTGCCGTGTCTGCTGCGCCATAATAACGAGCCTGCGACACCCATTCGCAGTGTCAAGTACGCTAGTGGGCTTCGTTGCCGGGGTCGTTTTTCCGCTCGCCGGCTATGGTGAATCAGGTGATGTGGAGGATACCGTCTCCGCCGGTTCTGCAGAATAGGTCAGCAGTGCCACCAGGGTGATCAGGCAAAAAATAGCCCCGGCATAAAAAGTGACGGCCGCGCCAAAACGGTCCCATAGCAAGCCTGCCACGCTACTGGCAATGAGCAGCGCGATGCCGCTGACCAGATAAAAAAAGCCGTACGCGGTGCCGCGCAGGTCTTCTGGGGCGGTGGCCGCCACCATCGCAGCGAGTAAGCCTTGCGTCATTCCCATGTGTATACCCCACAAGAACACCCCGACCAGCAGGGCCAGCCAGTGACTGCTCGACGCCAGTATCAGGTCGGCAGCGATCAGTACCAGCAGGCCACCGGCCAGCAGATGCACGCGGTTGAATTTGTCGGATAATTTGCCGAACGGATACGCGCAGCCTGCGTAGGCCAGATTCATCAGGGCGATCACCAGTGGTATCAGCGCGATCGGGATGCCGGACTCTTGCGCCCGCAAAATCAGAAAGGCTTCGCTAAAGCGGGCCAGCGTAAACACCGCACCGATTGCCACCACCCACCAATAGGCCTTATTGAGCCGTTGCAAGTTGATTTTACTGATGGGATTACCGGTTTTGCTCTTTTGCGGCTGATCCGCTTCGACTACGCCGAACACCAGCAGCACAACGGCCAGCAATGCCGGTATCAGTGCCAGCCAGAAAATTTTCCGGAAATCATTGGCCCACAAGAGCATCAGGATTACTGCCAGTAAGGGGCCGATCAATGCGCCCAGGGTATCGAGCGACTGGCGCAGGCCAAATGCGGCGCCGCGTATGTCTGGTGGCGTCAGGTCGGCAATGAGCGCATCACGCGGGGCACCGCGTATGCCTTTGCCAATCCGGTCCGTCAGCCGTGCCGTAATGATAAAACCGATGTCCGGCGCCAGGGCAAACAGGGGTTTGGTTACCGCGCTCAAGGCATAGCCAAATACCGCCAGCCATTTGCGCTTGCCCAGATAATCGCTCAGGCTGCCGGAAAATACTTTCGCCGCCATCGCACTACCTTCGGCCAGTCCCTCAATCCAGCCGACCGTGAACGTCGATGCCCCCAGCGTGCCAACCATGAACAAGGGCAGCAGGCTATGGATCATCTCGGAAGAGATATCCATGAACATGCTGACCAGACCCAGCATCCAGATACTTTTTGGCAGTTTCTTTAATGTCGTTTTCATGGCGTCATCATCGTTAGTTGCGTCAGGCTAATCTGGTGCCGCTACAGTGCCGGTGCGATCAAGCCGGGTTCAGTCGTATAATAGGCCACTACACTCTGTATTGGTCATACCATGCTGGCACCCACCGCACCCCGTAAATTCTTAATATTTTCGCTTCTGGCAGCTATTTTTTTAGCAGTGCTCGGATTTCTTTTTTATCAGTCACTCGGCGGCAAACAAGCTGCGCCTGACGTGACGTATGTCAATCTGAAAGGTGAAAAAATCAGTACCGAGAGCTTGCGCGGCAAGGTCGTGATGGTCAATTTCTGGGCAACCTCGTGCACCACCTGCGTGGCCGAGATGCCGCAAATGGTCGAGACCTATGATAAATATCACACCAAGGGACTCGAATTTGTCGCCGTTGCCATGAGCTACGACCAGCCAAATTACGTCGTCAATTTTGCCGAAACCCGCCAGTTACCATTCCACGTCGCGCTCGACCTGCAAGGCAAGCTGGCACAGGCTTTTGGCGACGTCAAGCTGACGCCGACCACTTTTGTGATCGACAAGGACGGCAACATCCTCAAGCGCTACGTCGGCCAACCGTCATTCAGCGAACTCCATACCCTGCTCGAAAAAGCACTGGCAGCCTGATTTTTTTGCTGCCTGCGCACTTTTTGTGGCCACAACTGTTCAGCTTGTCCGGGAAAAAAGCGATTAGTAAAGTTTTTACTTCAGACTATTCGACCTCACCCGGATCAAGCCTGCACAAAAAAAGGGGTCAGGTCTAGGCACAAAAAAAGGGGTCAGGTCTAGCATTCCAACATTTCAAAATCTATACATATTAGTTTTCTGAAATGGCAAGACTTCTCCAACTAGAATTTGCTGGCGCCGTGTATTACGTGACCTCTCGCGGGGATAAGCGTGAATGACTAGCGGTACCTGCTTTAGTGTGCGATCGTTTCAATTGGGTCGTGCATGCGTATTGCCAGATAACGAACCACTATCATCTCGTGGTGGAAACCGTCGAAGGAAATTTGTCGGCCGGGATGCGGCAGCTAAATGGCATTTACACCCAGCGCTTCAACCGCCGCTATCGTATGAGCGGGCATCTGTTTCAGGGTCGTTACAAAGCGATTTTGTTGCAGAAAGAAGCCCACCTCCTTGAGCTATCGCGTTATGTGGTGTTAAATCCAGTGCGCGTCCAGATGGTGCAACTGCCGGAAGAATGGCCGTGGAGTAGCTATAGGCTGGTGTTGAATGATAAGCTTGTACCGGAGTGGCTCGATACCGATTGGTTGCTTGGACAATTTGGCGCGCAACGAGCCGCCGCCCGGCGGGCTTTTAAAAAATTTGTCTTGCAAGGCGTAGGGCTAGATTCACCATTGCTCGCCACCAAATATCAGCTACTACTCGGTGACGACGATTTCATTAAGCAACATCAAGCCACCTTAAAAGAAGGCGATCTACGGGAATTGTCGATTGCGCATAAACGAAGCCTCGCCCTAAGCCTGGATGACTATGCCGCACAAAGCGAGAATCGCAATGCTGCTATGACACAAGCCTATCGCTCCGGTGCCTACACCATGGCCGAGATCGCCACCTATTATTCTGTGCATTACATGACGGTGAGCCGCGCAGTGCGGGCTGCGGAGACTTGATTGGGGGGTGTTGTAAATATTGGAATGTTAGAACTGACCCCCTTTGCACTCACGCGAGTTAAATATGAGAGTGTGTAATTTAACAAGAATGAAAATTTTTTTGCAATAATTTTTAATAAAAATTATTTCTGGAAATTTATTTTATGATAATATTATTTCTCTAACATGTTCACTTTTAGACGTTAGCAACTTCTTTGCTGTATCTAAAGGTCGTATAGCTCGAAAATTAACGTCGTCATTCTTTAACCGTCATCTAATCTGGAATGTTATGAATTCAATTATCGAAGTTTTAGAAAAGATTGAAGCACCAATGAGCGGTGATTAGTGGTTTGCATTTTTGGGTGTGCTGTTTGTCGCAGTAGTTCTTGCTAGTGCCGCACACCGTCGTTCACGAAAAAATAATGTGCCTGATAAAAACTAGCCCTGGCATTGCCGCAAAATACCTAGTCTGAGGCATTTAATTAATAAGTCCAGCATTATAAGGACGTCAGAATGTCACTGGTGCCGCCGTATTCGGACAGCGTAGATGGCGCTTTTTCAACTGTATCAACATCGAGTGTTGCTGTTCTACAGATAGTGGATAGATTATTATCAAATTCCTTCGGCTTAGAGAATATCCAGGGATGACCATTGACTACATTGGTTCGGGTAAGGTCTGCAGGATCTCGCCCTTGCCATCATAAGCCAGGATATCCCCGGGCTGACACTGCAAGACTTCACATATTTTTTCTAAAGTTTCAAAACGGATCGCTTTCGCACGTCCCGACTTTAAAACGGATAAATTTTGCGGCGTGATACCGACCAATTCGGCCAGTGTGTTTAATCGCATCTTGCGCTGCGCCAGCACCACATCGAGATTAACAATAATCGGCATATAACTTCCTTAAATAGTGAGCTCGGTTTCTTCGTTTAAATCGGTTCCAATTTCAAGTGCCCAAAGTAAAAGGCTAAGGAATCCGATCGTTATCAGGAAAAAGAGAATGCTCAATAAAAATGAGGTAATCCGTTCACCATGTCCAGTTTGCGTCAAGAAAAAAGAGGCCACTACTCCCAGAGCTTGAAAACCATATTGAAAGTAACCTGAGTACAAATTCATTTTGAATGCTTTTCGTGCATGGGTAACGGAAACTTTATTGAAGATATCACCTCGATAAAAACCTTCAATTAATTGTTGAAAATGAAATAAAATAAAAATTGTCATTAGCAGGTCTATCGCTCCAAAAGCTACGCAAAAAATTTTGCTGCCGAGGCTCAGTTTTTCTTTGAAAATCCATTCAATAGTTGATTCATGCATCGTCGCTTTCAATGTGAGGTCTTGCAAAGAAAAATCACCTTGGGGAGTGATCATTAATCCGATTAATCCGACTGTGCCGATTAATCCGCACAAGATGAGCAAAGGCATCGACACCCATATTAAATAACCGCTTACTTTGCGAAATGCGGCAATTCTTTTATTACGCTCTGTGACCATTTTTTTTAACTCCCTTATTTTTTAATATCACTATCTTAAGTGATTAAAAATACAATAACAATAATAAAGTATCGATTAACGATAAATTTATATTGTAATTAGATGTTTTTATCAGAGTGTGTGGCGAAGCTGCTGCGGACCTGGAGTGTAATTGCGTAACGAATTAAGTAGTTTTTTACCGAAGCCCATACGGTGGAATACACTACGCGATTGATGCGCCACGGCGTACCGATGGCAGATCGCAGCCTTGTAAAAGCGTGATTTTTACGTTGCCTGCGTTCTGTTCTGTAGCGTCAGCTCTGTCTTGCATATCCTGTGTTCTCTTCAGCGTAGAACTCTTCACCATTCATTCGCCACTACCCCGGTGTCCGGTCGCAAGCCTGCGCACCTGAACATACCCCTTGTGTGTACTTAAAACGACAAAATTTGCTCAATGGCAGCGCGGGACGAGCGCTTATTTTTTTGATTTATGGCAAATCAGGGCGCGAATCTATCGGTGTTACTTGTTTGCTCAGTGCGTTTTAACGACAGTTACATTCTGTTATCGTCAGAAAACACCACCAGGAGCTAAAAAATAGCCGATGGAGTGGTGCGCTGTGAGGGCGTGAAAAATGATTCCTGATAAAAATAGAATGTAAAAATAGTATTTTTATATAACTTCATGATAATGTCATCAAGGCCTGATATAAATGAAGCTCCCAATCAGGTCATGGTCGGCAAGAAGGGCTGGCGTCTGCATAGCGTCAGGGAACTGTACTCTTTTGGGTCTGGTTCAACCTCGATAATTGATTGTACTTTTTTTGAAAGTAAATTATGTATCAACGTTCCAACACCTATGCACACAACACGGCAAGACTCGATCAGCTGATGACTGCTGCGCCGATGAATCAGGAAATTCATGCGCAAATCCTGCGCAAGCATATCAAGTCACGACGCGCGATTGAAGACGCCCAGGAAGCTGCCCATTACAAGAAACTTGACCAGTACGACAGATAGCGTTATTGAATGCTGGTTTTTACCTGCTACTGGCTACCTGTTAGCGGCTGGCATAGGGCAATCAGGTCTTGCAAGCGGCTAGTCCGGAGATTTGGCGGCGGCTTCCTGCCCGAGAGTGGTCATGATGCAAGGCTAACGTGGTGCTCTACTCAAGCCGTAGATAGCCGCGTGATTTCATCATTCCCAGCAGTGCGATACAACACAGGCTTGCCGCGGCGGCGAGTCCGGTATCGATGGCGGCCGGGCTGCCAAAATAAAATAACACACTCAGCTGCGGCACAAACAGGCTGGCGGCGAGAATGAGCAAGGCGCCGGCAGTGATCCACCACAGGGTCGGATTTGGCAACGCCAGGGCGCCCAGCCAATTATTCGATAGCGACCGGTTGATGAAAATCAAGCCGATATTTCCCACGACCATCGTCGTAAATGCCAGGGCCCGTGCGTGCTCGGTGCTCAGGCCACGCTGCAGCGCACCCCAGAAAATTGCCAGCACCGTGATGAGCAAGGCGATTCCCTGCAGCGCTCCTTTCATGACGATACCAGCAGCAAAAATGCTGGCATCGGTCGGGCGCGGGCCGCGCTGCATGACGTCGGCTTCTTCCGGTTCGGCTTCAAAGACCAGCGAACACGTCGGGTCGATAATGAGCTGCAGCACCAGGATATGTACCGGCATCAGTACCACCGGCCAGCCCATCATGACCGGAATGAGCGACATCCCCATGACCGGAATGTGCACCGCGACGATGAAGGCGACTGTCTTCCTGAGATTATCAAAAATGCGCCGGCCTAATTTGATTGCCGCCACGATGGAGGAAAAATCATCGTCCAGCAGCACCAGTGCGGCTGATTCACGGGCGACATCGCTGCCGCGCTTGCCCATTGCCACGCCGATGTCTGCCGCCTTGAGCGCCGGAGCATCATTGACGCCGTCGCCGGTCATCGCCACGATCTCTCCCTTCTCCTTGAGTGCCGTCACCAGCCGTAATTTTTGTTCGGGCAGCACGCGGCAAAAAATATTGACGCTACTGATGCGCTCCTGTAATTGCAGTTCACTTAAGCTTACCAGTTCGGCTCCCGTAATGCTGCGACCGCCGGAAGGCAAACCGCATTGCGCGGCGATACTGTGTGCGGTGGCGGGGTAGTCGCCGGTGATCATGATGACGCGAATCCCGGCGCTCTGGCATTCTTTGATGGCGGCGGGGACGCCCGGCCGGATCGGGTCGGCCAGTGCGATGAGCCCGATGAATTCAAAATCGTAATCGTGCTGAATCGTCGGCAAGCCATGTGCCAGATCGTCATGCTCGCCATTTTTCTGTTTTTGCCCTTTTGCAGCGCTCAGTGCCGCGGCTTCTTTTGTTCCGCTGGCGGGCAAGCCGGTGTTGCCAAACAGGGCTTTGGCAACACCAAGTACGCGCAAACCCCGCTCTGCCATGGTATTGACTTGTGCCGTAAGCGTCTTGACCTGCGCGGCGTCAAGGTGACATAAATCTGCTACTGCTTCCGGTGCGCCTTTGGTCGCGATAACAAACTGCGTCGCAACCGGAATAGTACCGCTGGCCGCACCGGCATCAGGGCTGATTTCATCCGATTGCCAGACCCGTGACATGGCCAGTAATTCTTTTGAAAGCGGGTATTCGCTGACCAGGACCCAGCTAGTATGCAAGTGCTCGGTTTGTCCTAGCAGGCTTTGTCCAGCTTGCTGAATGGCGACTTCCATCGGATCAAACGGATCGCGCTGGCTGGCGAGTATCGCGTATTCCAATACCTCATGAAACTGTTCTGGCAGAGGGCTATTTTGATTGGTATTTTCTGCCTCGCAGGTATAAAGCTGCGAGTTCGAAAAAAGCTGCGCTACAGCCATCCGGTTTTGTGTCAGGGTACCGGTTTTATCCACGCAAAGCACGGTTGCCGAGCCCAGTGTCTCGATGGCCGGGATGCGTCTGGTCAGCACCCTTTGCCTGGCGATGCGCCAGGCACCGATACCCAGAAACAGGGTGAGTACGACCGGCAACTCTTCCGGTATCAGCGCCATCGCGAAAGTGATGCCGACCAACAAGCCATTGAGCCAGTCGCCACGCGTATAGCCGTACCAGAGCGCTAAAAAAATGGCAAAGGAAATACTGACAATCGCCACATACCTGACGACGCGGGCGGTTTCCTGCTGTACCCGCGTCGCTTCCTGTTTGACCGAAAAAAGTGCCGTGCCAATGTGTCCGATGGCAGTATCGAGGCCCACCGACATCACTCTGGCGACGCCTTTTCCTTGCACCACCAGCGAGCCGGAAAAGAGGAAGGGCATGTCATCGCCTCCGGCCCGGGCCATTTTTTCCGGCAATGGTTGCAACACCGCTTTACCGACCGGAACCGATTCTCCCGTCAGCAGGGATTCGTCGACGCTCATGTTGAGACAAGACAGTAAAACGGCATCGGCCGGAACCCGGTCTCCCTCGGATAGCATGATGAGATCGCCGCGTACCACGTCACGTCCGGCAATACGCACCTGTATGCCGTTGCGGACTACCAGCGCGCGTGGGCTGGACAGATCGCGCAGCGCCTCAAGTGCGCGTTCGGTTTTATGTTCCTGGAAAAAAGTGATGGCGATGATGACAAACACAAAGCCGAGCAAGACCAGCGCCTCATGCAAGTCGCCCAGCAGCAGGTAAATACTGCCACAGGCGATGAGCAGCAATAACATAGGTTCGGTGATGACGGCAAAGGCAATGGCCCGGATTTTTCGTGGCCTGGCTGACGGCAGCTCGTTATACCCTTCGTTTTTCAGTCGTTCTGCAGCACTTTCAGCGGACAGTCCGGTAGTGCTATTGTCAGGCAAGGGAGTCATAGTGATTGGCCTTGAGACGCATAGAAATTTTATAAAAAACAGGGAATACCATCATGTCGGATGGGGCGGCACACTGCGCCGCTGACTGACCTATAGAAACTTCTTTGAGCGATGTTCACAAGCCTTCGATTCTATTGCGCCACGTGTGAGTAATTCTTGATGGTTATCAATGAACGAGAATTTCTCGCCAGCTATCTTGAGGCGATTTAAAAGGGCGAGGCACACGTACATGCCCAGTGAACAGAACTGGAGTCTGGCGCAGACCATTAACCGTGTGATGACATCGAATAATTAAGTCAAGCGTAACTATTGATCAGGATCAACTGTCTGAAAATTAAACTGACGCATACTCAGCGAATATAATTTTCAGGGAGAAAAAATGAAACTGTTAACTGATTTGTTTTCCTCAGGCCCGGGTCTGATGAGTATCGGCGGAATTATTTTTATCATCGGCATGGCGGTTTTTTTCATCTATTTTTTTTTCCGCAAGATGGATGAAGAAGCGCGCGAAAAACAGCAAAAAATCAAGAAATAAAATACCGCTCAGTTCTTGCTGGCAGGTACAACCCGCGGTTCACCGTCATGCCTTGAGTGTTCAGGCATGACTTTTTTCTGTCGCCGCTTGCGCCGGTGCGAAACGTTGCAGTACATGGTTAGCCATTCCCTTGGCCAATTCTTCCTCACCAAAGAAGATGGTGCCGATGCCGTCATTGTGCAGCAGGTGTGATTCATCTTCACTGTGGGTGCGCAAGATGATTTCTATACCCGGGTTAAGTGTGCGGGCAGTCGTTGCCATCTGGCGTACATTGAGCGGATCGGGTGTGGCAACCACCAGCATCGCGGCATTGGCAATGTGAGCCTGTATCAGCACGGCGGAGTCAGCCGCATTGCCAGATACTGCAGCAATCCCTTTCTTGCGTAAACTCTCGACCAGTTCGCGATTCTGTTCAGCGACCACGTAAGGAATGCCGCGCTCGTCGAGCGCCTTGGCGATGCGGCGTCCGACCCGGCCAAAGCCAACCAGCACGACTTGTCCTTCAAGATATTTACGTTCCGTCACCGTGGGCAGCTCGGCAAACGGATCTTGCCGTTGTTCCAGCCGGCGTATCAGGCTGGAGTGCTTGAGTATCCAGCGCTGCAGCGGTTCAATGGCCGTAAATAGCAGCGGATTTACCGCAATCGAAATCAGCGCGCCGGCCAGCACCAGGCTCACGCCTTCGGCAGGTAGCAAGCCGAGCGTGAGCCCCAGTCCTGCCAGGATAAAAGAGAATTCACCAATCTGTGCCAGGCTCGCTGCGACCGTCAGGGCGGTCTTGAGCGGATAGCTCAGCGCCATCACCAGTGTTGCCGCCACCAGTGACTTTCCCAAAATAATGACGGCCAGTACGCCCAGTACGCGCAGCGGTTGTTCCAGTAAGATCATGGGTTCAAACAGCATGCCGACTGCGACAAAAAACAGGACGGAAAAGGCGTCGCGCAATGGCAGCGACTCTTCTGCCGCGCGGTGACTGAACTTCGATTCGCGCATGACGGTACCGGCAAAGAAAGCGCCCAATGCAAATGACACATTAAACAGCGCCGACGCGCCAAAGGCGATACCGATCGCCGTGGCGATCACGGCCAGCGTAAACAGCTCGCGCGAGCCGGTGCGCGCTACCTGCCACAACATCCAGGGCAGTACCCGCCGACCGACAATGAGCATCAAGGCGATGAACGCGGAAACCTGCAGAAGTGTCTTGCCGATGGTGATCCAGAGCGACTGGTCGCCTGCAGCTAGCGCAGTGGTACTGCCAAGCACGCCGGCCAGTGGTGGCAGCAGCACCAGTACCAGCACCGTAACCAGGTCTTCCACCACCAGCCAGCCTACCGCAATACGCCCGTTCATGGAGTCCAGCACATGACGCACTTCAAGCGCCTTGAGCAGCACCACGGTACTGGCGCAGGACAGCGACAGGCCAAAGATCAGGCTACCACCAAGGCTCCAGCCCCACCACCAGGCCAGCCCCATGCCGAGCGCTGTGGCGAAGCTCATTTGCAGGATGGCCCCCGGTACGGCAATGCGTTTGACGGCCAGCAGATCACCGAGCGAAAAGTGCAGCCCGACACCAAACATCAGCAACATCACGCCGATTTCCGATAGCTGCGAGGCGATATTGATATCGGCGACAAAGCCGGGTGTCGCCGGACCGATGAGAATGCCGGCGAGCAGGAAACCGACCAGTGCCGGCACCTTGAGTTTTTCGGCAATGAAACCGAGGATCAGCGCCGCACCGAAGCCGGCGGCGATTGTGGTGATGAGAGTGATGCTATGGTTCATTGATCTTCCTGATTCAGGGTGCCGGAAGTGACTGGCCACTGCGTCGTTGAATCCGGTATCGATTCACCGGGCCATCGCGGGAATTAGTAATACCCGCGATGGAGGCCAGACACAATGCGATTGATTGTTGTTCTTCTGCACGGGCAGGTGGTTCTTTTGTTCTGGACTGAAAAGACCTGTATGAGCATTTCCCATTTAGGGTATCACAGCGAAACCCGGCCCGGCATCAGGATGCTAATCAGCCGGGTTTTCAGTCCATCCTTAACAGCAGCTTTAAAACAGCTTCAGGCCTTTCAGCATGACCACCAATACCAGCACCGGTGTCACGTAGCGCAGCAGAAAAAAGACGATGCGCGCCGTGGTTTCATTCGCCAGCATGCCCTGATTGGTGACTGCCTTGCGGAAGTTGTCTATGCCCCAGACCCAGCCGACAAACAGGGCAATGAAGATGCCGCCTGCCGGTAACAGGATGTTGGAAGAGACAAAATCAAACAGGTCAAACATCGTCATGCCAAATAACTTGAAATCTTCCAGCGTACTATTGGTCAGTGCGCAGCTTGAACCTAGTCCCGCCAGCAGCACGATGGTCAGCAGGGTGGCGCGCGGACGCGACAGGCCGAAGCGTTCATGAAAAATCACCACGGGCACTTCCATCAGCGAGAGCATGGCACCGGTGGCAGCCACTGCCGCCAGCACAAAAAACAGCACCATCAACAACTGCCCCATCGGGATTTGTGAAAATACAGCCGGGATGGTGATGAATACCAGCGCCGGTCCTGCTCCTGGCGCAAAACCAAAAGTGAATACGGCAGGAAAAATGGCGATTCCTGCCAGCATTGAGACACACAGGTCGGCGCCCATCACGCGCAGGGTGGTGAGGGAAATATCCTGATCATCGCGAAAGTAGCTGCCGTAGGTCATCATCGTACCCATACCAACCGAGAGCTTGAAGAATGCCAGTCCCACGGCGGTCAGTACGACCGACGCGGTAATCTTGCTGAAGTCCGGATTGAACAGGAATGCCAGTCCTTCGGCCGCCTTGTCGAGCGTCAGGCTGACCATGCACAGCAGCAGCAGCAAGGCAAACAGGAGCGGCATGAGTTTTTTTGTCAGCGCTTCAATTCCCTTGGTGACGCCGAGCAGTAAAATGCCACCGATGAACAGCAGCACAGCCCATTGCCACAGCAATGATTGCAAGGGATCGCTGATCAGCGCATTGAACGCCGCTTCGGTCACATGGCGGTCACTACTGAGGATGGAACCGCTGATCGCCTTGACCACATAGGCAAAGACCCATGCCACGACTTCGGAATAAAACGACAGGATCAAAAAGGCGGCCAGCATGCCGGCAGCGCCAATCAGCCACCATGGCTGACGTTTGGGTGAGAGCGCCTCAAATGCGCTGATGGGATTGGCCTTGGCCTGGCGCCCGAGCGCAATCTCGGCGATCATCACCGGCAGTCCGACCAGCAGGGTCGCCAATAGGTACACCAGCAAAAAACCGGCCCCGCCGTTAGCGCCGGTCAGATAAGGAAATTTCCAGATATTGCCCAAACCAACCGCGGAACCGAGTGTCGCGGCCAAAATGCCAAAACTGGAGCTGAAGCCGATCCGCTTCAACTTGTTTTTATGTTGGCCCATGTAATGACTTCTTTCTTTGAATGTGGTGCGCACTTTGTCGCAGCAGGGGGCAGAGTGTAGCAGCTTGGCGGCTCGGGTACTTTGATCATTGCGGTATTAAGCGATATAAGCACTTATCGTCGCTCATCCTCTTAATTTTTTGCATACATTGAATTTGAGTACGGACTGGAGATCCGCTTAATATTATTTCTGGTGCCGATATCTCCGGATAAAAAACACGCCAAATTGTGTCAATGCAGGACCGAAAATAGGCTTCACAGGGCTTGTCTCACTCTCTGTAAATTCTTTTGTTGCGTATTTTTTACCGTATAATATTTTATGCAATTAAATTGCCAGCAATTAAATAATGCTCTACACGGCATGACTTTTAACTTTTAACTTTTAACTTTTACTTTTAACTTTTACTTTTAACTTTTACTTTTAACTTTTTCTCTCCCTCATGATAAATTTATCGACGTTCTTTTCCTTGTCTTGCCGCCGTGTCCTTGCCGGAATGGCCTTGCTGGTGGCTGGCACCACTTTTGCCGCAAATACCGCGGATGAAAAAAAGCTGAAAATCGATGACAGCACTTTTCAATGCCTCACCGAGATGACTCCGGTCAAACATTTTTATGTCGATAATCTGCAAGGTAACCTCAAGGGAACTGTGGCAGTGGCAAAGTCGGAGAAGGGGGGTATTTACCCTGCCGGATCTGTGGTGCAGCTGGTGCCTGGCGAAGTGATGGTCAAGCATGCGGCTGGCTATAACGCGGCAACCCATGACTGGGAATATTTTGAACTCGATGTCTCGAAAGAAGGCTCAACGATACGCAAACGGGGTTTCGTCGACGTCGTCAACCGCTTCGGTGGCAACTGCTTTAGCTGCCACGCCAAGGCCAAACCGGAATTTGATTCGGTCTGCGAAATCGGCCATGGCTGCGATGCCATTCCCTTGTCCCGCCCGATGATCCACGCCATGCAAAACAGCGACCCCCGCTGCAAATCACAAAAACTGACCGCAGAAGATATGCAGGCGCTCAAGCAACTCGAAGCGTTTCGCGCACTGCCGCGCTAGGTTTGGCTTGGCACCAGCACTCTCATTCCAGCATGTCGGCTCCTGTCTTATGCTGTTAAGCGGATAAAGGCCTTTTACTGAAAGTGACCAAAATACGGCTGGAGCAGCGAATCGTCATAGCGTTGTGTGCCTTACTATAACTTTAATGGATGCGGTGGATAGCAAGAGGAAAAAGATGATGCCTGAACAGAAGAAACCCGGTTTGACGTACCGTATTTAGCGATACATGATCAGGGCCTGTGGCTATGCACAGGTAGACATTTAGCTCGACATCCAGGCTGGCATGAGTGCGCCGTGTTTCGTTGTCCGGCCGTTCATGCGCTTGCGCCACATGCGAAAGGAGCTCTTTTTCATCTGACTGCGCATCAGGTCGATGACACTACCTTCAGTGAGGCCGAACTGTTTGCTGATTGCCTCGAAAGGAGTGCGGTCTTCCCACGCCATCTCGATGATGCGGGAAATGTCGGCTTCAGAAAAAAGTATTGCCATGGTAACTCCGGTAGATATCTTGGATAGGGTGAAATGCGGACCTGATGTCGATCTTGACTTTATACAGTAGCACAGTACAAAATTCTCCGTAAAAAGCACAGAGGAATTCAGTTTACAGGACGATGCTCGTGCTCGTGTAAGGCTTATCCGGCGTCTTCCTGAATCGCTGAACTACTGAATTGAGATGGATGGCCAGCGTTTGAATGCCGGTCTTCTGACGAAAAAAAGGTCGCGGAGAGCGACCTTTTTTAGTAGCGATTGCCGGCTGGGTGCCGGCAGTGCAGACTGACTACGCTGCGGCTAGTTTCTTGAGCACGACGCAACCGATCGAATATCCGGCGCCAAACGAACAGATCACGCCGACTTCTCCAGCTACCATGTCTTCCTGATATTTATGGAAGGCGATGATGGACCCGGCCGATGAGGTATTGGCGTAGGTATCGAGAATGGTCGGCGATTCTTCAGGCGTTGCATCACGTCCGAGGATCATGCGCGCAATGAGCAGATTCATATTGAGGTTGGCCTGGTGCAGCCAGAAACGCTTGATGCCAGGCACCTCGATATGCGCCTCTTTTGCGGTCGCGGTGATCATGGCGGCGGCCATCGGGCAGACGTCCTTGAAGACTTTGCGGCCCAGCTGGTGAAACAGTTTATCGGGCTTGCCGATGCCGGATTCATCAGCGCGGTTCAGGAAACCGAAGTTATTGCGGATGTTGTTGGAAAATTGGGTCTTGAGTTTGACACCGAGGATTTCAAACTGGTACGGTGAAGTGGCCAGGTCGGCACGTTCTACCAGCACTGCGGTACAGGCATCACCAAAAATGAAGTGGCTGTCCCGGTCACGCCAGTTCAAATGTCCGCTGGTAATTTCAGGACTCACTACCAGCACGGCGCGGGCTTGTCCGCTCTGGATGGCGCCTACTGCAGCCTGAATGCCGAAGGTGGCAGAAGAGCAGGCAACGTTCATGTCATAGCCATAGCCGTCGATGCCCAGCGCGCTTTGCACTTCGACTGCAATGGCCGGATAGCTGCGCTGCATGTTGCTGCAGGCGACGATGACGGCGTCGACATCGGCAGCAGTGCGGCCGGCGCGTTCCAGTGCCTGCAATGAGGCCGCTACAGCCATCTCGCACATGACGGACGGTTCTTCGTCGCGCCGTTCGGGAATGCGCGGCACCATCCGGTTGATATCGAGAATACCGGTTTTTTCAACGACAAAGCGCGATTTGATGCCGGAGACTTTTTCGACGAATTCGACGCTGGAGGCTTCTAGTGCGGCAACGGTGCCATCGGCAATTGCGCTGGCATTTTGTGTATTGAATTGCAAAACGTAAGCGTTGAAGCTGGCGATCAGTTCTTCATTGGAGATAGAGTGGGGCGGGGTAAACAAGCCCGTACCGCTGATGACTACTTTGCTCATCTTTGTACTTTCTTATCAGATTGGACGCAATACGCGACCACTTTGGACAATTTTACACAAAATTGTCGCTTCTGCAGAGAAATCAGTTGATCAATAGAATACTTATCCGGACGGATGCAAGCGTATGCCTGCATCCGTGGTACCACCCGTTCGTCGTGCTTTGTGCTTAATGCCTGAGGTTTTTTGTGAAAAGTCCTCAGGAAGAAAGCTGTTTTTTATGATGCAGCAAATGGTCTTCGATAAAGCTGGTGATGAAGTAATAGCTGTGATCATAGCCCGCATGGCGGCGCAGGTTCAGTGGCTGGCTGACCGCTTCGCAGGCACTGGCAAACAATTCCGGATGTAGCTGCTGGTCAGCCAGAAACTTGTCCTCCAGACCCTGATCAATCAGGATGCCGTATGGAAAAGGTGGCTGCGTTTTCTGCTCCATCAGTAAGGTGGCGTCATACCGACTCCAGCTATTTTCATCGTTTCCAAGGTAGCCGGAAAAAGCCTTGTGCCCCCACTGGCTTTGAACCGGTGCGGCAATCGGGGCAAAAGCGGAGACGCTCTTGAATAGCTCAGGGTGACGCAACGCCAGAACCAGCGCGCCATGTCCACCCATCGAATGCCCCATGATGCCGAGACGCTGTCCATCGAGTGGTAACTGCGCAATCAGCAGCGGGCACAAGTCATTCACGATGTAACTGTGCATGCGATAGTGCCGGCTCCAGGGCTGTTCGGTGGCGTCCAGATAAAATCCGGCACCGACACCAAAATCCCAGGCCGCGCTGTCACCTGGCAGATTGGCGCCGCGTGGACTGGTATCGGGGGCGATCAGGATCAGGCCTTCACGCGCCGCCACTGCCTGCGCACCGGCCTTGGTCATGAAGGTCTCTTCGCTGCAGGTCAGCCCTGCCAGAAATATCACGCCCGGACAGCGTGTGCCGTCCAGCGCTTGTGGTGGCAGATAAACCGAAAAGCGCATCGGCAGGCCAATTTCTGCAGACGCATGCTGGTAAAAGCGCTGCACACCACCGTGGCAGCGCTGCTCGCTCAGCAGTTCGAAAGCGGGCATCAGAACAGGACGACTGAGCGGATGGATTCGCCACTCTTCATCAGGTCGAAACCTTCATTGATGCGTTCCAGCGGCAAGCGGTGGGTAATGAGGTCGTCAATGTTGAGTTTGCCTTCCATGTACCAGTCAACGATTTTCGGTACGTCGGTACGGCCACGTGCACCACCGAAAGCGGAACCTCTCCATTCACGTCCGGTGACGAGCTGGAATGGGCGGGTGCTGATTTCAGCGCCGGCTTCTGCCACGCCGATGATGAAGGATTTACCCCAGCCTTTATGGCAGCATTCGAGCGCCTGACGCATGACCTTGGTGTTGCCGATACATTCAAAGGAATAGTCCGCGCCGCCATCGGTCAGCTGAATAATATGGTCAACCACATTTTCAACTTTGTTTGGATTGATGAAATGGGTCATACCGAACTTGCGTGCCAGAGCTTCGCGCTCGGGATTGAGGTCGACCCCGATAATTTTGTCGGCACCGACCATTTTGGCTGCCTGAATTACGTTCAGTCCAATTCCGCCCAGGCCAAATACGACCACGTTGGCACCGGCTTCTACCTTGGCGCTAAAGACGACTGCGCCGACGCCGGTGGTGACGCCACAGCCGATGTAGCAAATAACGTCAAACGGTGCATCTTCGCGTACTTTGGCGACCGCAATTTCCGGTACCACGATGTAGTTGGAGAAAGTCGAGGTTCCCATGTAATGGAACAGTGGCTTGCCATCAAGTGAAAAACGTGAGGTGGAGTCCGGCATCAGGCCGCGTCCCTGGGTAGAGCGGATCGCCTGGCACAGGTTGGTCTTGCGTGACAGGCAATATTTACACTGGCGGCATTCTGGCGTGTAAAGCGGGATGACATGGTCGCCTGCGCGCAAGCTCGTGACGCCCGGACCGGTCTCAACCACGATACCGGCACCTTCATGACCCAAAATGGCGGGGAACAGGCCTTCAGGGTCAGAACCGGAAAGTGTGTACAGGTCGGTATGGCAAACCCCGGTAGCCTTGATTTCGATCAGTACTTCCCCAGCCTGCGGACCTTGCAGGTCAACTTCTTCGATGGTCAGTGGTGCGCCGGCTTTCCAGGCGACTGCGGCTCGTGTTTTCATGTTTGTTCTCGGGTAAGTTAAAAAATTAAAAGTTATTTTCCATGATTCACAGCCGAGGAACATTTTTTTGTCAGTATGGCTGAAAACCTTGGCGTTATGGCCTGAACAGTCGATGTCCAATTTTCATCAAGTTTATCAAATTTTTTATAACCGTGTTTACAACCGTTTCCGACTCGTAATACAGAACGCATGACATCATCATCTATTTCGGTTTTACAGGCATTAAAGCGATCGGGCCGATGCCGGTTTTCGAGTGCGCCAACCTGCATTTGCAGGTGCAGGGCAAGCCTGTTGGTTTCATGACTTCAGGATTGCCGTTCTAAAAATCGTGCTGCTTAATGTCTGCTGCCACAGGCATAGGGTGGCTGGCTGCACTCTGTTTAATGGCATTTTTCCGGCGCTCGCTCTGGTTGAGCGAGACCATGGTCCCGCTGGAGCGGGCGAAACAGTTACTGACTAAACTAAACTAAACCAAACCTACCGTTGAAAACCGTGGCAGCGCACGCAGTTTAGCAGGCCTTGTCATTTCTGGAACCTCGGCTATGCAGCTATTATTCATGTCCTTGAATGATCTACATTGCCATATAGCGACCCGGACGGTGATTGAGCGCAATGACCAGATTGAGGGCGACCGCTCCCAGAATTGAGGCTAACAGCGCCATGGGACTGACCACCAGCAGGGAGGTCAGCACAATGAGCACGTCCACCCCCATTTGCAACTTACCGGCGCGTATGCCGTGTTTGTCTTGCAGATACAGGGCCAGAATATTGACGCCTCCAAGACTGGCCTGATGGCGAAACAGGACGATAAACCCGACTCCCATCAACAGACCTCCGATCAGGGCTACATAAAATGGCGTGATTGCACTCAGTTGCAATAATTTTGGATGCAGACCCGCCATGACCGATACCAGCGCCACCGAGCAAAACGTCTTCAAGGTGAATTGCCAGCCCATGCGACGCCATGCCAGCCAGTAAAACGGCAGGTTGATGAGGAAAAATAGCGCGCCAAACGGCAGGCCGGTACGGTAGTGCAGCAAGAATGCCAGACCGGCCGTGCCACCTGTGAGCAGACCCGCCTCATTGAACATGGCAACGCCTAGCGAGACAAACAGGGTTCCGGTAAAAATGGCCAGTACATCTTCGAACAGGCTATGAGGAGCGATGGCGGGGCGAGAGCGAGTCATTGAATCGGGTATCAATCAAAAAAGGGTCATTGTGAAGTGCGCCGATTGTAAGCCTGCACAACACAAAAAACGATAGCGCGGCGATTGATAGTTATTTTATTGAGGTGAATCAAGCGCAGGGCCGGGTGCACAACATGTTTGCGACGCCCTTCGCTGATGTCATTCGATGTCACTTTACCTGACTTAAACCTGATGCATCGAGTGTGCATCACGTTTCTCTAAGCGTAAGCTCTTACGCTCATAAAATGATCATGATCTGCACAAAAAATACGCAGATGCAGGGCGGGAAATAAAAAAAGCACTGTTTTAGTGCAATATATTAATTTCATAGTATTTTTTTTGTTAATACCGCCACTTTTCTTAAAAATTCTTAAAATTTCTTAATTTTTGTCTAGTAAATGACTATTTGATTGTCACTACCAAGCGCAAATTAAATAAGTAGATAGAAAGCTTCCTTTCAAAAATTATTAAAAAGTATACTAAATTAGATGAAAAAGTGTAATTTAAGCATTTAAGTGTCTTTTTTTTGCAATGGCACGGTTTATGCCTTGGCTTTGTTAGGCCTCAAGCACGATATTTAGAAAAATATATCGAATTAAATCGGTATATTTAAAGTGCAGGAGACGTGCAGTAGTCAACATGAATACTGTGATGGTTGCCAGAAAATATCCGGTAACGCATCACGATCTTCGTGTGCAGGGAGGCGGCTAAAACCGGTCAACAGCTGTTTTAGTCAAGTATTGGGGAATCGTCCCCAAGTCACATAATTTAAGGCTAATAAAAATGAAAAAAGCACTTTATGTAATACGTCCGTTGTTATTGTCTGTCCTGGTCGCGGGTGCCTGCGACGTCATGGCGGCAGAACGTGTTGACATCGATCAGGCCTCTGCGACAGGGCGCGCCATGAGTTTATCGAACTCTGCGTCCAACGATGCCCCGGGTAAACTTGGCTTGACCTCAGAAGAATTGAAAGGTGTGCGTAGCCATACCTATGCAAGTGGAAAAGTCGTTACCCGTCATCAGCAATTCCATATGGGTGTACCAGTCTGGGGTGAGTCGATTGTTGAACAGCGTGCCAAGGGCGCGACCTCTCCTGTCATGTCCGGCACCATGTTGCGCGGGCTGGCAAATGACCTGCCAGGTGTGAAACCGCTGTACAGCGCAGCACAAGTGATCGAACTGGCAAAAACCAATGCGCGGGTATCCGTGACTGAAAACGAGCAGGCTAAGCTGTACGTAAAGCAGGGCCCCAATGGCGTCGCCCGTCTGGTGTACCAAGTCTCCTTCCTGGCTCAAAACACCAATGCCCCCAAACGTCCCAATTTCATGATTGACGCCAATACCGGTGCCATACTGGAGCAATGGGAAGGCCTTACGCATGTCAATGCGACCGGTCCCGGTGGTAACGCCAAAACCGGACAATATGAATATGGCACAAATTATGGCCCGCTGGTCGTTACATCAAACTGCACCATGGACAGTACGAACGTCGCTGCAGTGAACTTGAATGGTGGCTCCACCAGCACCACACCGTACCAGTTCACCTGCTCACGCAATACCTTTAAAGCGATCAATGGCGCGTACTCGCCGATTAATGACGCGTTCTATTTTGGTAACGGCGTATTTAATATGTACCAGGCCTGGCTCGGTGTTCGCCCTATCAGCCAAAAGCTGCTGATGCGGGTGCATTACGGCAGCAGCTATGAGAATGCGTTCTGGGATGGCAGCACCATGAACTTCGGCGATGGCGCCACAACCTTCTATCCGCTGGTGTCGATGGACGTCTCCGGCCATGAAGTGAGCCATGGTTTTACCGAGCAAAATTCCAATCTGGTGTATTCAGGGATGTCCGGCGGTATGAACGAAGCGTTCTCGGATATGGCTGGTGAAGCAACCGAAAATTACATGAAGGGTACCAACGACTTCCTGGTTGGTCCGGAAATTTTCAAGGGCACCGGTTCCTTGCGCTACATGGCCAACCCACCCCAGGATGGCCGTTCCATTGATAACGCTGCCAACTATACCAGCGGTCTCGATGTCCATTACAGCAGTGGCGTCTATAACAAGGCCTTCTATTTGCTGGCGACAAAATCTGGCTGGAGCACCCGTAAGGCTTTTGAGGTGATGGCCGACGCGAATCGTTTGTACTGGTCTTCCAACAGTACGTTTAACCAAGGTGCCTGCGGTGTTGAAAGTGCAGCGGCCAACCGTGGTTATGTAGTGGCCGATGTGACCGCAGCGTTCAGTGCTGTCGGCGTCAGTTGCGCAACGGTTCCGTCAGGCGGTGGTACTGCTCTCACGAGTGGCGTTACCGTGTCCGGAATCAGTTTGGCCAAGGGTGCCAGCAAGACCTATACGATTGTCGTTCCATCCGGAAAAACAAGTGTAACGATCAAGCTCTCCGGTGGTTCTGGTGACGGCGATCTTTATGTCAAGGTCGGTTCTGCACCAACAACCAGTTCGTATCTGAAAGCGTCAACCGGTTCAACCAACGCCGAAACGATCACAGTCACTAGTCCTGCTGCAGGAACTTATTACATCCTGGTCAGTGCCTATTCGGCCGTATCAAATACGTCGTTGCTTGCAACCGTCAAGTAAGGCGGCTCAACTCTATTGTTGAGCGGTAATTACATCGTCATCTCCGCCGGGCGGGGATGACGTTTTACGGTGAGTGACAGGCAGTTGCCGGAATTGTTGAACTATCCGTGGCGTGAGTATTTACCTCGCTTTAGTGCGATTTTTTCTCGCTATTGATCTACCGTTGGTCACGGTTGTTCCGTTATGTATTACCTTGCCACCGGACGGCAGTCCGATAAACGCGGTCTCGCGCTACCCGACAGGTCTCAAACCAAGATTTTTTTATTTCCTGATACCCCGGCACGGCTATCTTGTTTTCAGACGCGAGCGCCTGCTTCGCTCCTGTTTTATCCGCTTATCTAAAGCTTTACGTCAATTTTTGATGCAGATATTTATTCCGGCTCAGGCTATCGTAGTAGCCCGATTTTTAGCCGCACCGGTACCAAGGCTGCGTTAAACTTAATGTTTGTAACGCGCCATACCGCGCTGAGTGTTCTCGCATCGGTATTCCTGTTGAGCGAAGAGTGAAAAAAGCGTTCAAAATAGCGGACTTTACTTTTCTCCCCACTTATTTTCCCGCGCAGTTGCGGGTCATCCTGAAAATGAGATTGCATGGCAACCCAAGCTATCGTCGGTAAATTCCTCCAAGGTTCCACCATGCGTCATGTGGTGACAATGACCGCGACCAGTTCGGTAGGTTTGCTTGCGGTGTTTCTGGTTGATGTCCTTAATCTGCTCTATATTTCCCAGCTTGGCCAGCAAGAATTGGCGGCCGCGATTGGTTATGCCAGCACGCTGCTGTTTTTTCATACCTCGATTGCGATCGGACTGTCGATTGCTGCCACAGCGCTGGTGTCGCGTGCGATTGGCCGCGGCAGTTACGACAGCGCCAAACAATTGGCGGCAACGGCGCTGATCCTGATCGGTGTCATCAGTACCACACTGACCTTGCTGACCTATCCACTGCTATCGGGTCTGTTGCAGTTGTTGGGCGCTCAGGGTGAAACCGCGCGTCTGGCGCAACGCTTTTGCAGCATGATCCTGCCGTCGATTCCCTTGCTGGCGCTAAGCATGTGTCTGGGAGGCTTATTGCGTGCGGTGGGCGACGCCAGGCTTGCCATGTATGTGACGCTTGGCGCAGCGGCGGCTACGGCAGTACTTGATCCCCTGTTCATTTTTGGTTTCGGTTTGCGGCTCGATGGTGCTGCCTACGCCAATGTCTGCGCGCGTATTGTCATGATCTCCATCGGGCTCTATGGCGTACTCAAGGTGCATAGTCTGTATGCGCGGCCAGACCGTGCGACTTTCGTGCAAGGGCTGGCTCCTTTTATGGCAATTGGTTTTCCCGCCATCCTGACGCAGGTTGCTACGCCCCTGGGGAATGCCGCCGTGACCGCTGCGATCGCCAGTTACGGTGATGATGCGGTAGCGGGATGGGCGGTAGTCGGGCGCCTGATTCCCGTTGCCTTTGGTGGCCTGTTTGCCTTGTCCGGTGCCGTTGGCCCGATACTGGGGCAAAATTTAGGCGCACAGCAGTATGACCGGCTGCGCTCCACCATGCGCGATAGCCTGAAATTCACCCTGATCTATGTCATTGTTGTCTGGGCTTTGCTGGCCTTGTTCAGTCATCAGATTGCCAATGCATTTGGTGCCCGCGGGCTGGGACATGACCTCATTGTCTTTTTTTGTCTGTTCGTGGCGGGCAGTTTTTTGTTCAATGGCTGTTTATTTGTCGCCAATGCGGCATTCAACAATCTTGGCTTTCCGCTTTATTCCACCATGCTCAACTGGGGTCGCTCGACGCTGGGCGTGATTCCTTTCGTCTGGTTTGGCAGCCATTGGTACGGCGCGCTTGGCGTACTGGCAGGCTACGGCCTGGGGGTGGTATTTTTCGGTATTGCCGGAGTCTGGCTCTGTTTTCGTGTGCTCGGAAAAATGGAGCGTGATGCTGCAGAGGTACCGGAGAGTACAAATGCAGCGGCAAGTTCACCGGCCGGTTAACGGCTTTACGTCAGGTTGCCGTTTTCAATGTCTGCTTAAAATAATCAGCCGGACCACGTCCGTGACTGCATTCATCCGGCAGGCCCCTTTACCTGGGCAGGACTGTCTCCGTGAGTTTGTAACTAATTCTTACAACATGGAGCGGACGTTAATATTAAAATAAACACTATTGATTGAGTCCCGTCGCGGCCAGCATCTGCCAGACTGCTCTTTTCGGGTTCAAAACATCGACATAGGACAATTGCAAGTGCTTATCAAACGTTTACAGCCAGTACAGACGCATTTGGATTACGCTGAGTCGCGGGTAACATCGAGCGCTAAGTCGAATGGTAAATATCGCTTCCTCGATAAGGCCAAGACTCAAAAAGCGATGGATGCCATCGCGGTCACCGCGGATGATTTCAATATGATTTTTGAGGACAGGCAGGATATCGCCCTGATCCATGATTTACGCATTTCCATGCCAGAAGGCAAGTTGCACATAGACCATTTATTCGTGACGAACAATTTTCACGTATTTATCGTTGAATCGCGGACGGCAGAAAGTACCATAACGCTCAATTCCAACCAAAGTTTCACCAGCACCGATGAGCATGCCGAAGTGTGTGCTATTCCTTCGCCGATAGAGCAGCTCAAGCGGAACCGGGTCACCCTCAAGCGCATGTTTCGCTACCTTGAGTTGCCTGTGCGTTTTGGCCGTGAACTGATACCGACATTTCATCATTTCGTCCTGTTTGATTCACAGGCTGTTTTCCTCAATCGGCTTGGTAAAGGGGATGAGTATTTCCTCAGTCCCCAGCAGCTTCTCACTGTTATTGACCAGCACATGCAGAAAAAATCCCTGTTCAGTTTTCTTGAACGGATGCCAGGCCCGACCTTAAACCGTATTGCCCGTCAGCTGGTAAAAATGCATATGCCGAAAGAAATCCGCTTCTCGGATAAGTTCAGGCATGTCGTGATCCCCGCTTCTGATACGGGACTGTCTCCGCGCCCGGCAAGTTCGGTGTAGCCGGCTTACCTTTTTAATAGCGTGAGTTGATCCTGCGCATCAGAGAGCATTTTTTTTCTCATGTGAGGCGAGATTGCCAGCGCCTTTTCATAGGCGCTGATCGCCTTGACCTTGTCATTGGTGACCTGCAGGCACTGCGCCATACTGTAATAGGTATAGGCGTTTGCCTCAAGTACGATGGCTTTTTCGAAGTAAGGTATGGCATCTTTCTGTTTTCCCTGCTCTTGCAAGGACTTCCCCATACCGTAAGAGCCGGCAGGGTTGGCCGGATAACGCTGGCTGATGGTAAGGAAAACGCGTTCGCTGTCCGTATATTTTTTTTCCTGTAAATAGCTGTAGCCGACATTCACCAGCAGGTTACGCTGCATCTCGGCGACGGTTTCTGATCCACCCGGGTTAGCCGTCAGTATCATCGCTTCAGCCTGAGTAGTCTTGTCCTCGCTGAGATCAAGTGTCGCCTGAAATAAACTTGCTGCGGCCGGGCTCAGCTTTGCCGTATCCGTGATCAGTGCTTGCGCTTTGCCTTTCCCTCCGCCGACAATCGCCGGCGCCTGCAGGTAGTATTGCAGTAGCGAGGAACGTGCCTTGTAATTATTCGGATCGAGTTCCACGGCTTTCTTGAAAGCGTCGCGAATTTTCCCTGCATAGCCTAACGCCGACATGATGCCGCCTCTTGTTGCCTTGGTGCCTAGGACATTTCCCAGTGCTTCCTGGCACTCTGAGCTCTGCGGATGCGCCGCGATGCATTGTTCCGCCAATCGCGCGGCTTCGTCGAGTCTGGTGTCTTTTCCCTCGATCATGATCAATTTTGTCTTCACGACCAGCGCATCGAGATTATCAGGGTCGGTAAGCAGCCTGGCATTAACAGCGCGTTCCACTTCTGGATATTTTTTTTCCTTCATTTGGGACGAGAATTCGTGCGCTTCCGCGATATGCGTGAGCGCCATACTGAGCAGGGCGAGGGGAATCGTGCGCTGTAAAGCCATGGATCATTTCCTTGTAAGATTTTTTTCAGGAAATTAGCAGGAGTCTAATAGACCTAAGAAATATTATTATGACATTAATAATCATCAATATCTAGTCAGAAAAATAATTAATTTATAACGAAAATGATAATCTGGACATTGGCGCAATAGAGTATTTTGACAAGCTCTGGACAGGCATTCGGGTAGAAAAATGACTGATCTCGCACCTGTACGTCAGGACAAAATCAGTCATTGCCTCAGTGATGTGGCGGTGGGGGCAGCCGTGGTGTCTCGGCGCTGTCCGCTTTTGGTGGCAAGAAAAAATCTCTGGGGCGGGAGAAGAAACGTTTCAGGATGAGTTTCGATAAGGTTTTTTCCTGATCAAGACTGATGCGACGCGATCGTAGTGCCACCATCAAGGCAAGGCTGAAGCTCACGCCAAGATTGACGAGACCGATGAGCAGGATACCAACGAGTGAGGTTGTGACTACTTGCCAGCTCATCTGGTGATCGAGCCCGACCAGCGCAAAGGAAAAATTGGCACTGGAAAACGTGATGTGGCGGATGTCGATCGGCAGGCCGAAAACTACCCCTATCTGACCGATAGAGCCGAGCATGATGCCAAAGAACAGGTTGCCGCTCAGGGCGCCTAAATTGTTGCCAATATAGGTCGTCATTGCCAGCAGGCGCTGTTCACCCAGGAGGCGCTTGAGCCACGCCAGCTGACGTAGCCGGGCGGGTACATTGGCGTAGCTGGCGGTATTGTCAAAGTACCCGGAAATAAGTCCGGCCAGAAACAGGCAGACGCCGGCGATCGCGGCATGAAAAATGGAAAGACTCGCGATCGGATCGAGTTCATGCAGTAAATGCCTGGCTTTATCCGGATTGGCCAGATGTGTACCAAAGACGCCGTACCAGGCCCAGGCCAGGGCATAGGCGGTCGGCAGTGAAATGGCCACATTGCCGATGATGGCAATAAATTGAGAACGCAATACGCTCACCACCAGCTCGACCAGTTCCTCGAGTTTTTGCTTGCCTTTATCAATCGAGCTGGCGATCAGCGCCGCCGTCATGGCGGGCTGTTTGGTGGCGATGGTAAAGTGCATCACATGGATGAAAATAAAGCCGGCGGAATAGTTCAGGCTATATAAAAAAGCATAGGTAAACGGTGCCAGCACCAACTTGCTGAACAACACTTTAATGAGTGCCATGAAGCCGACAATAAAGCCCGCCCCCATGGTGGAATAGAGCATCGTCAGCCATTCCTTGCGGTTGTTCGCCACATAGTGTTCCCCACTTTTACCGGCACGATCGGTCATTTGCAGTGCCAGTAATTCGGTATTGCTGCGGATGAGCTGACGCAAGCTATGGCGTTTGTTGTCGGCCTGTACCAGCTCTTTGAGGAGTTTGACACTGATTGGTGCTGCATCCCTGGTACAACGGGTATCGGTCAGCTTGAGCAATTTGCGCATGCGGTCGATGCTTTGCGTCAGGCAGAGCAACAGGCGGGTCAGGCTGACAGAAACACCCTGAACTGCCGCGGTACGGCGGATCTTGATGATCACGTCTTCGCACTGGATCAGCAGGACGTCAATGGACGCCGCATCATCGCGGACGTGTTTTTTATCCGAGAGCCAGGCACCGTAACTGCTCAGATAACTGTTTATCTCGTCGTTCTGGCGTAAAAACGGCGATTCGAAACGTTCAATACTGGGATAGTTTCGCACCAGTTCGGACTCCAGCCCGATAGCGCTGATGCGATATGACAAGACATGGATTGCACTCAGTGTTTCATGCAGGATCGCGCCATACGCCACGCGCGGTTGCGCAATCCGGAAACCCAGTGAATGAAACAGGTCCAGCCACACCAGGTCATGGACGCCATTGACCCAGACATGGTCCTTGACGTTGCAAAACAGCTGGCCAAAGACGTCGCGCAGATAGTCATCGTTAATTAATGGCGGTAATATTTTATCTGCCAGGGCCTGCCACGCAGCGCCCCAGAAGCCCTTGTTTTGCGTAATGCCGGTATCGGTCAGCAGATGCAGCAGCTTGCGTGTGACCATGACGTTAGCCAGGTATCTGCCAAGCGCTATCTTGCTGCTTCTGTCGTGCTTGAGCACGTAGCAAAGTGCCCTGATGTTGTCTGTCGCCTGGGCAACGTCTTCAATTCTTGCCGGGCGCAGTGCGGCGACAAGTTCACGCAGCAGGCTGATGTCGCGATGCGGATGCTGTTCCCGGTTCGCCAACACAATACGCTCAAGAATGCTATCTATGGACATAGGTGTCCTCCATGTGTTCTTGTTATCGTAAAGTGGAGGGATTTTACCCCATGCCGTTCATCTGTGCCGATATCTCTGGCGCTGATGCAGTCAGGACATTTCTTGCCTTCCGGTGGGTCACATGCCTGCTCGTCTGGTGAGAGGAGCAGGGAAGATGCCGGGACGACTTCAGCGCCGCGTTGGTGTATCGGAACCGGTATCGGGACCGGTATCGGGACCGGTATCGGGTCAGTTCGGAAGTACCCGGATAGCCCATTTTTTTAACGATATTTCTGATATTTTTGCCTTATTCTGCTCAGTTCAGGCAGTTTTTTCTTTAAAAAGTTTCCAGATACTTTGGTATTTATGCTGCGGTTTCCAACGATGTGGTCTACAGTATTGGCTTGATTATTTACAGAAAGTTCAGCGTTGGATAATTTATTGCTAGTGCTTGGTGCCTTGCTGTTGGTTGCCTTGAATGGTTTTTTTGTGGCGGCAGAATTTGGCCTGGTGAAGTTACGCCAGACGCGGGTGCGCAGCATGGCCAAATCCGGCGGTGTACGTGCACGGCTGCTGGCGACGGTACATGAAAATCTGGATTCGTATTTGTCGGCCTGCCAGTTGGGCATTACGCTCGCCTCGCTAGGACTGGGCTGGATCGGTGAACCGGCCTTTGCGCGCCTGGTTGAGCCCTTGCTGACGTCGATGGGCATCCTGTCCGAGAAGCTGGTCCACGGTATTTCATTTTTCTTTGCGTTTTTTGTCATCTCGTATCTACACATCGTGGTCGGAGAGCTGGCACCAAAATCGATGTCACTACGTCTGCCGGAAAAAGTGTCCTTGTGGACCGCGCCGGCCTTGTACCTGTTTTATTGGGCGATGTTTCCGGCGATCTGGGTGCTCAACAAGAGCGCCAACAAGATCCTGTCCCTGGCCGGGCTTGATACCAGCCACGGCACCGATGCGCATTATTCGCCGGAAGAGCTCAAGCTCATCTTGCGCGGCAGTCATGCCAGCAAAAAAATGACGCCCGACGAATGGGGCATCATGGCCCAGATGCTCGATTTCGGTGATCTCGAAATTTCGGACCTGATGCGTCCGATCAGTGAAGTCGTGGGTATGTACCGCAATGTCTCGTTGCAGGAGAATATGGAGACTGCGTCACGCAACAGGTTTAGCCGCTATCCCTTCTTTGACGACGATGATGAAACCGTCCTCGGCATGCTGCATCTGAAAGACCTGTTTTTTGCCCGGCAAAGTGGAAAATCGCTCGATGATTTGCGCCAGCATCTGCGCCATGTTGAATACGTCCCGCCCAATATGCCGGCGCTGGAATTGTTTCGCCGTTTCCGCAAGGGGGCGCCGCACTTTGCCGTAGTTGGCTATAAGGGTAGTAAGCCGGTCGGATTTCTGACGCTGGATAATTTACTGAGCGCGCTGGTGGGCCAGATTCGTGATGAGTTCCGGCAAAACGAGAACGACTGGACCGCGCTTGATGACGGTACCCTGATTGGTAAAGGCAGCCTGCCGCTGTTCACGCTGGGAGTTGCGCTCGGTATTGATCTCGATAGCGATGAAGTTGAATCAATTGGTGGCCTGATCATGCTGAAACTTGGTGATTTGCCGGTAGAAGGGCAAAAAATTGAATTCCCCCAGTTTAATGCGGTCGTCAGGAAAATGAACGGACCGCGTATTGTGCTGGTGCGGATACACCCAAAGGTCACGCAAGAGGAATGATGCTGTGAGACTCTTCCCGGCCGGTGCTCGTCGTGTAATTCTGGCATAGAGCACTGGCCGTAATGATTCTGTCACACGTGCATGGATCTTGGTTTCCGCCGTAGAGTGGTTGAGCTAAAAGGCATGACAGGGAAGCAGGGCCATGCGCCGACGCTGATCGCCCGTTCAGTCGCCAAAGCAGATGCCGATGTCGCGTCCGGTCTGCAAGGTATCACCGTCCAGCGGCACTGCCTTCATGCGCCCGGCGACTTCTTCCAGTGCCACATAATTGACATTTGGAAAGCCGAGCGCGACCATGATGCCGGAATAGCCTTCGTCCAGGGCGCGCACTGCGGCGGCACCGAAGCGCATCGCCGATAAACGGTCAAAGGCGGTAGGACTGCCACCGCGCAGCAAGTGCCCCAGAACCACGGCACGCGCCTCCTTTCCAGTCAGCTGCTGCAATTCGTGGGCGATACGCTCGCCCACGCCGCCCAGCCGTTCGGAGTAACCGGCTCCGGCAGACTGGCGCACCGTATGCTCACCATGAGCGGCAAGCGCACCTTCGGCTACCATCACGATGGCGTAGTGATGGCCCGTCGAATCGCGTTCGCGGATCTTGGCGGCGACCTGTTTGAGGTCGTAGGCGATTTCAGGAATGAGGATGGCGTGCGAGTTGCTCGCTATGCCGGCATGCAGTGCGATCCAGCCGGCGTAGCGCCCCATCACCTCGACGACCATGATGCGCTGGTGACTTTCGGCTGTGCTGTGCAAGCGGTCAACGCATTCGGTGGCAAACGACACTGCCGTATCAAACCCAAAGGTGGTCAAGGTTTTATCGAGATCATTGTCGATGGTTTTTGGTACGCCAATCACGCGCAAACCCTGCTGGTGCAAGGCGTAGGCGATACTCAGGGTGCCGTCGCCACCGACACAGATTAATGCATCCATCTGCCTCTGTTGAAGATGCGCGACTATCTCGCCGCTGCGGTCAACTTCGCGGGTACTGCCGTCAGGCATACGCATCGGGAAACGCAGCGGATTACCATGATTGGTCGTCCCCAGGATGGTGCCGCCCAGATGGCCGATGCCACGCACCATCGCCTCGGTAACGGGGAATACGCCGTCTTCGTGATAGCGTTCCGGCTGCAAGATGCCGTTGAAGCCCTCGCGGATGCCATGGCATTCCCAGCCGCGTCGTGTCGCTGCGAGTACGACTGCGCGGATGACCGCATTGAGACCGGGCGCATCGCCGCCGCCGGTGCTGATGGCAATACGCCGGATCGGTGCGTTCATGGTCCTATTTTTTTGTGCTGCAGGTGGAAAAACCAAAAGGCAGGTAGGCCGGACAGACGCCCACCACCCCGGTCACGACCAGCACCGCGCCAAGCCAGCCCCAGGGGCCGATGTAGCCGGTCAGTGTGGCGCCGATCAGGGCCAGTCCCACCAGAACACGAAGGATACGATCAGTAGTGCCAGTGTTGATATGCATGTTGCTCTCCTGTTGGTTGAAAAGTGTCTTTACAAGCTGTCGTTACAAGCTGTTGACGGGAATTTTCAGATAACTCACGCCATTACTTTCGGGTTCAGGCATGGCGCCGGCCCGGATATTGACCTGCACTGCCGGTAAAATTAGTAGCGGCATGGCCAGCGTGGCGTCACGGCGCTCGCGCATCTCGACAAACTGGGCTTCACTGATGCCGTCATGGACATGGATATTGCCGGCCTTTTGCTCGGCCACGGTCGCCATCCATTGTGGCGCGCGGGCTTGTGGCGGATAGTCGTGACACAAAAAAAGCCTGGTCGCAGCGGGAAGCGCCAACAGTTTTTGTATCGATTGATACAGGCTGCGGGCATCACCGCCAGGAAAATCGCAACGTGCCGTGCCGCTGTCGGGCATGAACATGGTGTCGCCGATAAACACGGCATCGCCAATCTGGTAGGCGACGTCGGCTGGCGTATGGCCGGGAACAGAGAGCGCCTTTGCCTTTAATGCGCCGATGGAAAAGATTTCGTTATCCTTTAGCAATACATCAAATTGGGTGCCATCGACGGCAAATTGCGGTTCGAGATGAAACAGTTTTTTAAACGTGTTTTGCACTAGTCCGATACGTACGCCAATGGCGATTTTTCCGCCGAATAAACCTTGCAGATATTTGGCTGCAGACAAGTGGTCGGCGTGCGCGTGCGTCTCCAGTATCCATTGCAGGGTAAGATGATGCTCCCGTAAAAAATGGACAATCTGGTCGGCCGCAAGTGTGCTGGTGCGACCTGCCTTGGCATCGTAATCGAGCACCGGATCAATCACCGCAGCGTGCCCGCCAGTTTCGTCAAAAACGACATGACTGGCGGTGCCGGTAACAGGATCAAAAAAACTTTTAATGTGGGGCTGCATGTAAGGCCTGTTCTTTACAATATATTGACTTACATAATATCAAAGAATAAAATGAAGGCAAGCTAATTGTATAATCTGATCATGAATCATCCTCCACTCTTTGATATGGCGCAAATGCGCACCGGTGCAAAAGTTGCCGTCA
>CANIFC010000011.1 GCA_947466695.1 Oxalobacteraceae bacterium
AGATTTACAACCATAACATTCCGCAACGCGCCTTAAAGCATCAAACGCCGATTCAGGCGCTCAAGAAATGGCAGCAAGAGAAGCCTGATTTGTTCGTGAAGCGAGTATATAACCAATCGGGTCTTGACAGCTACCGACAAGCTAGCTTGCTGGAACTGCTGCCACAAGCCAACCAGGCGTAGCATCGGCTGCGACAGACGACCGGAAAACATCTGGAACGCCACCAGCATCCCGATAGTGAAGGTACTGTCATTCATGACGGTATAGGCCCCGATACCGAGGATCATCAGGCTCATCAATTGTTCTAGCAGGTTCGAAGCAGTATTGTAGGTGTTGGCAAGCTGCTTGGTGGCAAAGCTCGCGTGCAGATAGCTGGCGAGATAGCCACTGTAGCGGCTGTTCAATTGCGGCTCGAGCTGCAGCGACTTGACAGTTTCCAGGCCAACCACATATTCGGTCAGGAAAGCCTGGTTTCGGGCTCCCATCAGGAACTGTTCTTGCAGGCGTATCTGGAACATTGGCGCGACGATCAGACTCAGCACGACGATGACGCTGAGGATGACCAGCACGATCAGCGTCAGGGTCACGCTGTAATAAAACATGATCCCGACGAAGATCAGCAAGAAGGGGAAATCGAGGATCAGGGTGACCGCAGCGCTAGCGATAAACTCGCGAATTGTCTCGACTCCCTGCAGGCGAGCGGCGATGACGCCAGTAGGCCGGTATTGAAAATACATGGGTGGCAGTTTAAACAGACGTTCAAATACAGACGAGCCAAGGACCGCATCGACCCGGTTACCGGTATGCAGGACGAGGTACTGGCGCAGCCACGACAGCCCTGCTGAGAACAGCATGAACACGGCCATGCCGATAGCAATCACGATCAGTGTGCTCTGGCTGTGGTGTACCACCACCTTGTCGATAATGGCCTGGGTGAACAACGGCGTCGCCAGCGCGATCAGCTGGATCACCAACGAAGCCAGCAACACTTCCTGCCACAGTTTCTTATGCTTGAGCAGTTCCGGCACAAACCACGAAAAGCCGAACTTGCGCGACTGGCGCACCTGCTCTTCAGAATCGGGGTCTGCCACCGCAACGACCTGCGGGTGAACGCGGGCGATATGCCCTTGATAGCGCCGCGCAAAATCAGCCAGCGTCATGGTCACAGGCTTTTCGTCGTCGGATTCGACGACCAGTATATTATTAGTGTTGGCTTGTAAAATCAGAGCGGGCGTTGCACGATGAGCACTGGACACATCGGTAAACGTCATATCAGTGCAGCCGGCGTCCTCCTTGCCGCCCAACGACTCCGCTGGAATTTCGCTTTGTACCGAAGCTCGAATTGCGAGCCATGCGATCAACGGGAAAGATTCCTTGTGTAACTTATCTACCTTACACTTGCCAAGGCTGGCGTAGAAACCATGTGCCCGCGCGCCACTGAGGAAAGACTCGGCGGTGTGTGGAGCCGCGAGTTGCTGCTGTGCCAATTCGCCTGAGAACGGCTTGCGGTACATCGCGCAAATACCCTGCAGTGCCCAGAAAAATTCTTCCGGAGTGATTTGTATCGATTTCATTTCGTAT
Organism: Oxalobacteraceae bacterium; assembly: GCA_947466695.1. Lineage (GTDB taxonomy): Bacteria > Pseudomonadota > Gammaproteobacteria > Burkholderiales > Burkholderiaceae_D > Undibacterium. The sequence continues at coordinate 1,582 of CANIFC010000011.1, forward strand.
CTTTAACCGAGCCGCTACGAATAATTTTTTGCAACAGGAAAAGGCCCCGTTTGACGACAGTATTACAGCAAAAGCTGTGCTCCACGTAGTCAAATCTACAAATACCAACAGTCTTTTTAAGAATAATTTTCGTTAAAAATATTAAATAATCGACATCATAAATTTCTTTATATCTTCTTATAGAGACTAGGAGCTTAAATTGCCATAAAGATATTTAAATAACATTAAAATAATATAAAGTGCTGAAGGTTTGGGAGTTTAGTAATTGCGTTAACGTAGCAGCAATTTGTGGTTGCGCTCCGCAATCCATTGTTGCTTTGCCGGAGTCTGGCATCTCGGGTAGCGACCGGCTGGTAAAAACCATACGCTTTGAACGCAACACCAACACCTTCAGCGTTCCGCCGGCAGCACTGTGGTATTCGTCAAAATTAAACTGGCAGTGCTGTAACGCTCACGATCTGGAGTGAAAGTAAGGCGCTGCGGCGACCTGTAAGAGTCAAAAAAGACCAGATTATTCTGGTCTTTTTTCGCTTTTTCGTAAAATGAATGTGGACGACTTATGTACTATTTATGCACTATTTATGTGCCATTAATTTGCTATTTTTGCAATGCCTGGATCTGTTTGTGACCAATAGCGCCGCGCGTGCCGGATGCATATAACGAGTTATTTTATCGTCTCATTTTTTAGGTTTGCCAATAGACCACTGGTCGCACCTTTAATGTAGTCGAGTACCAGGTCAAAACCAGAGCCGTTGTCAAAATATGGATCAGGCACCTCGTCGACAGTACTATTTTTTACATGCGGCATGAACAGGCCACGTTTATCCTGATGCTACGGCATACAGGGTACCCTCAGCAGAGCTGAGATTATCCTGATCCATCGCCAGCACGTAACCAAAATTGACAAAATCACTGCCATTGACCAGACGTGCCTTTTCCTGCGGCAGGTCAATTCCGCGCGAAACAAGCCCTCAACTGCCAAGACTATTGATCCGGCAAGCCGGTGCCTTCCAGTATCATCTGCGCCGAGCTGGTCAGATCACCTGCCAGGCCGATCCGGCTTTGCTCCGCCGAGCCCTTACGCAAGCCATCGAACAGCCTGGCATGATGGTCGAGCGCCGGCGCTTCCGACAGCCGGCGCGAGCCGGAACCCATGTCCAGGTTCAGTACCGGTCCGACCCGCAGCCAGATGCTTTCAATCAGACCGACCAAAATCGGCATGCCCGAGGCACGGTAGACCGAGAAGTGTAATTCCTTGTTGAGCTTGATGACGCGCGCCACGTCGGGCTCGCTACGCCGCATTTCAACCGAAAGTGACTCATGCAAGGCCGCCACATTCCGTCACCCGGTAGCCTACTTCAAAGTGGATTGCCTCCGACAAGATGATGATGCACAAAGAAATACTCTGCAAGACGGCTTATTCGCGTATTTTCACTTAAAATTCATTTCTTTAATGCTATTTTTGTTGCATGTCCTTGCATCCATTGCTAGACTGCGCTAGCGCAATTGATTGACCAGATTACCAGTAGGAGGCACCATATTATGCAAGTTCAGTACCATCCTCGCCTGGCAGCTCCGCGTACTGACTCAGCGTTTTTTTTCCGTTTTTTTCTAGCTGTTTTCTTGAGTGTGATTGCGCATTTTTCCTTTGCCGCTGAGTCATGCAAGAGTTTGATTGCCACCGGTAATCCGGAATATCCACCTTATCTGTGGCGCGATCCACTTCATGAAACGCGCCTGATTGGCGCCAATGCCGATTTCATGCAATTGCTGGCGAAAGAACTGGGTATCGCTATCGAAACAAGATACGTCGGTACCTGGGCGCGCGTGCAGGAAGAAGTGAAACTTGGCAGAGCCGACCTCGTTGCCGGAGCTTTCCTGACTTTGCCAAGGCTGGAATACATGGATTATTTTCATCCGGCTTTTCGCGAAACAAAGTCTGTCATCTGGACCCGCAGCGATAGCACACTGCGCTATAAAAAATGGTCCGACCTGGCCGGTAAGCGCGGCCTGACTGTCATCAATAACAGCTTCGGTGAAGAATTTGACCGCTACGCCAGGGAGTCCTTGAAAATAGCGTCGGTTCCCAGTGTAGAACAAGCTTTAAAAATGTTGAACTTATCGCGCGCTGACTATCTAATCTATGAAGAGGATCCGGGTCTCGCCTACGTCGCAAAGATGAATATCAGCGGCATTAAAACGATCAGCGCAGCTGTCAGCAACGAAGGTTTGCATCTGACCCTCTCACACAAGTCGGTATGCAACACGGCAGAAATGCGCGGCCGGATTGCCAAGGCACTCTATAAGCTCACCAGGCATGATGTGGTGAGTAAGCTGATTGAACACAATATCGAGCTCTGGCGCAGGCAAGCCAGATAACTGCACCAGATAACCGCACCAGATCGTCTTCTGGCAAGATCGGCCAGGTTCACCTGTGACGTTAATTTTTGAATGGCAGTCACTTTTTTCGCCACGCATCATTTACGGATTGACTATTGAAAAAACTCTCACTTCGGCAAATTCTCATTCTCGGCGTCGGGCTGGGCATCTTGCTGCCTGCCTTGGTACTGGGCTATTTCCTGGCGCAAAACCGCTACGAGCGTGAACTCGATTTACGGGTGCATACCGCAAAATCGCAATATGCAGAGATGCTCTCGAGTTCCATGGCGGTTCCACTCTGGAATCTCGACAAGGACGTCGCCAGGCAATTTGTCCAGGCGGTCATGCGTAACCCGGAAGTCGTGCGCGTCACGGTGCAGGATGAGTTCGCCCGCCCTTTCGTCCAAAGTGAGATACCCAATCGCCGGGCAACTGACGGACAGCTTGAGGAACGTCCTGTTTTATTAGACGGCAAGGTCATCGGCAAGGTCACCGTAGAGTTGAGCACCGGTCGCATTAAACAGGATCTGATCGAGGATTTTCTCCAGCTTGGCGGCGCCCTGATTATTCAGGTGCTGGTCTCGTTCACCCTCATTTTGCTATTGTTTGAACGACGTATTGTTCATCCCTTGCAGCGCTTGTTAACCGCCACCGCTGAGCTCGCACGCGGCAAACTCGATACGCCGCTAACGTGGTCACGTCCTGACGAAATTGGTCATCTGGCACAGGGGCTCGATAAAATGCGCCAGGACCTGGGCGCGCTCATTGCGGACCGGGATCTCAAGAATGCCGCCTTGCAGCAAGAGCTCAATGAGCGCTTGCGGGCACAGGAAGCCTTGCGCTTGAGTGAGAAAAAATTTGCCGCTATTTTCCATTCCTCACCCGTTGCCATGTCGGTTTTTCGTAAAAGCGCCAGCCTGACAATGATCGACGTCAACGAGGCATGGATTCACCAATTTGGCTGGTCCAGGGAGTCAATCTTAGCCAGTCCTGAAAAACAGGCGGCCTTGTGGCGCAAGCCAAAAGATCTCGACACGGTGCTGCAAATACTGGAAAGCTGGCGTGAGATTCAAGGCTATGAAGCATGGCTGCGCTGTGGCGACCGGGACAAGAATATCCTGTGTCTTATCTCTGGCAGACTGATCTCACTCGGCGAAGAAACACTGATGGTCCTGGTGCAGGAAGATATCACCGAAAAGCGCCACAACGAGCAAGAAATCCTCACTCTCAACAGCAGTCTGGAAAAACGGGTTTCCGAACGAACCCATGCACTCAAGACGGCCAACAGTGAGCTGACCATTGTTCTGGAAGACCTGCAACGGGCGCAAAAAGAATTGTTGCGAGCCGAGAAAATGGCAGCGCTTGGATCGCTCGTGGCTGGCGTGGCGCATGAACTCAATACGCCCATCGGCACCAGCGTCACGGTAGCGAGCACCATGCAACAGCAAACTGATCAGATGATAGTGAATTTCCAGCAGGGCATGACACGCTCGGGATTGAACGACTATTTACAAAATTCCCGGACCGGTACCGATATCCTGCTGCGTAACCTGACGAAAGCCTCCGAACTGGTCACCAGTTTCAAGCAGGTGGCGATTGATCAGTCCAGTGCGAACCGGCGCATGTTCAAGCTCGACGACACGGTAGCAGAAGTCATTCTGGTGCTTAGTCCGGTGACCCGAAAAAGCAGAAATGAGATCTTGTATGCCATTTCACCAAAAATCGTCATGGAGAGTTATCCCGGAGCGCTAGGGCAAGTGCTCACCAACCTGATCAGCAATGCCTTCATTCACGGTTTTGAAGAGGGCGTTAAGGGAACGGTTATCATCGAAGCGCGCGAACTCGATGGCGCGCTGATTGAGATTGTCGTGACCGACAACGGCAAGGGGATTCCGGATGAAAATATGAGCCGCATATTTGACCCGTTTTTTACCACCCGGCTCGGTCAGGGCGGTAGCGGGCTGGGCTTGAATATTGTCTACAATCTGGTGACAGGCGTGTTGGGCGGAAATATTGTCGTGACCAGCACAGTAAATCAGTCAACAAAATTTTGTATCACCCTACCGGCAATCGCCTCTTAGACAGCCTTGAAAATACCCGCCGCCAGCTCGCGTAACGTATCACTCACCGTTTGCTCATTTGCGACAAGCGCAGGGTTTCAGTCAGCATAACAACCCATCAACCCTATCAAAAATGGAACAGTGAGTGCCAGATTATCGTCTTCCGTGTCGTCGAGGGAACCCGTAGACTAATAAGGTATATATGGTGAGGTACACCCAAAGTCATTCTTCACCAAAAAATAACTGCGCCATCCTGCGTTCTGTCAGTGACGTCAGCGACATCAGCTACGTCAGTCATTTCAACCATTACCGGAAGCAAGGAAATCACCATGTCAGTAAGCCCACGCATGCCAGCACTATTTATTGGCCACGGCAGCCCGATGAACGCGCTGGAAGATAATGCCACTACACAGATGTGGGAAAGTTTTGGCACCCGCTTTGCGCGCCCGAACGCCATTCTCATTATTTCGGCGCACTGGACAACGCGTGGCACCGCAGTAACCGCCATGCCAGCGCCAAAAACCATCCACGATTTTGGCGGCTTTCCGCAGGCCTTGTTTGACATGCGCTATCCGGCGCCGGGCGATCCTACACTCGCCGCACGGGTGGCGCAATTGCTCTCACCCCTGACACCGTCACCCGTGGTGCTTGACCAGACATGGGGGCTAGATCATGGCACCTGGTCGGTGCTGGTCAAGATGTATCCCGACGCCAGCATTCCGGTAGTGCAGCTCAGTATCGACCTGAGCCAGCCAGCGGCCTGGCATTTTGCCCTGGGCCGGCAACTCGCGCTGCTGCGCAATGAAGGTGTGATGATCATCGGCACTGGCAACGTGGTACACAATCTGGACCGGCTCAATCCGCGCTCGGAAGGCTACGACTGGGCCTTGCGCTTTAACGCAGCGATGCGTCAGGCGATACAAAATGGCCAGTTTGAACAGGTCATTCATTATCAGGATCTGGGCCAGGACGCCGCACTCTCCGTACCCAGTACCGAGCATTTTTTACCCTTGCTTTATGTGCTCGGTGCCAGAACCGGCGAGGAACCGGTAGCGATTGTGTGCGACACCATGGAACTGGGCTCCATCAGCATGATGTCGGTCATCATCGGGACGGAATGAATGTCCGGAGAACCAATGAAGACGTCATCATGATACTGCCGATAAGTCGGAATGAGATGGTAGTCGTCACGCCTGCCCGCCTCGGGATCTTCGCTCCGGCGCGATGCTGATCCGCAATTAACACGAGTCTCGGTTAACAAAACGAAGACTGAAAACCTTACGGCGCGCCGCATTGCGGTTTTCTGTAAAACACAAATCCACCGAATTCAATCGACCCGGTCTGTTCGCTGATTTTGTAAGCTAGCAAACGTCGGGCGCTGTCGTAAGCGGCAAGCGCGCCGGCATGTTTGCGCAACTGCTCTTTTACCGGTGCTTCAGGAAAAGGCACTGTTCCGCCAAGAATCAATTCCGTATTCCCGCTTGCAGAGTTGATCCGCCACACGCCCTCATTAAAGAAGAGAAACCCGCCCTTGAATATCAGCTTACCGTCACTTGCCAGCAGGATGCAGATGAGGGGAAACTCGGCGGCGGGAGCCTCCCAGACCTGCGGACCAGGTTCCACGGTCTTGTCGGCTTGCGCCGTGACAATTGATTGATGTGACTTGCCGGGCGGTGTCGCGCACCCGGCTAAAGCGACAACAACAAGGGCAAGAAAAATACGGCTGAACATGGTTTGGTGTCACCGAAAGTAAGGAAATCGTCAAATCGAAAAATTATGCCATAACCCGGATGACCCGGCACCGTTATTCCCGGAAAACCCGGACGGGCCAGACTCCCGTTATTACTCCCTGTTACAGGATCGTTACAGGATCGTTGCAGGATCGTTGCAGGATCGTTGCAGGATCGTTGTAGCAGCATAGCATCATGCGTTTGCCCACTTACAATTTTATAAAATAATAATTATAGGATGCCCTGCCTAAAAAATTCAATTATCCAAAGACAGTATTTGTGAGGTCTCGTTAAACAGGTCTGGCTCCTGGCAGGATGACCAGTGTACTTTGCGTAGGCTGTCTGGTTGCAGTGCAAAGGCCGGCTCAATCGTCAAACCGTACTGGCTGCCTGATCCAGGCGATGCATGCCAGCAGAAACATGATTCCGGCAAGCCATGTCAGCTTGCGCCAGGGCTGACCGCCGCTCTTGAGTATCTCGATGCTCTCGATGAATACCGTTTCGCAGGCACCATTGCCGGTGTCCGTACGAATAGTGCTGGTACCCCGTTTGAAATTGAAGCCATCGTGATGCGAATACTCGGACAGGCTGCCACGAAAATGGATCTGGTCGCCTACCCGTACCTTGCGCAAGACTTTGGCGATCGCCGGATTATCGGTCAGCAAGTGATTATTAGAAATCGCGGCCTGATCAAATGCCGCAAAAGCGCGATCTGACCGGGTGCTGAAATTACAGGTAAATTGCCCGCTGAAAAAATTCAGATCTGCGTACGCGACACTGCGCACATTATTACCCCAGACCACGCACAGATCGACAATATTGAGGCTGTCGTTCCATTCGCGATGGACGTAATCCCACCAGCTAGCGGCATCGTGCTTGCTCACGACCAGGCCGTACAAGTCATAGTCGTACAGCGGCTGTACCGCATAAGTGACGCCATGACTGATGGCCGCGAACGCCGGCTGCCGGAGGGCAATCTGTACCGGCTCATCACCAAGTGCCGCCATGAGTTCAGTACGGTCGGGCAACATATCGCTGCGCCACCAGGCAAGCAAAAAAAGCAAGAGGCTGGTAATGAGAGTCCATCTGATTAAGGTGCGGCGCATGGCGATATCACGGTGTACAAGAGAGGAACGAGGCCAATTGTAAGGCCAAATTACGCTAAATACGGGACAAAATACTTGTTGTGACTGTTGCGCGAAAACGTAGCCAAGGCCATCGCTACAACACCACTGTGGTCAGTTACGCTGAAGATTCAGACCGGCTCACGCTTGCGAAACTCACTCGGACTGACGCCGCACCAACGCCGGAAGGTACGGCTGAAATTGGAGGTGTCCTGATAACCCAGCCGTTCGGCAATCAGCTCGACCGAATCAGTGCTGTAGCGCAGATGCCAGATTGCCTGATCCTTGCGCCGGGCATCCAGCAGCGCCTGGTAACTACTGCCTTCCTGCTTGAGTTTGCGCATCAGGGTGCGTGGCGAAACATGGAGCCGGGACGCGACCAGCGCCAGCTCTGGCGGACCGGCGCTGTCACATTCCTTAACGTGCAGGACGTCTTTCACCCGCTGCGAAAAAGGTGCCAGCGTCACACCGGCCAGCGCCCGGTCACACTCGCGCCGCGCCAGCTCATAGGAGTTACTGTCGGCAGTCAGGCAGGGCAGATTTAATAGCGTAAGCGGAAAATGGAACGCCAGGCGGGGGCTGTCAAAACGGATCTGGCCGATGCCAAAACGGCGGTATTGATCTGACCAGGCAGGCTCGGCAAACGGCAGCTCCAGCGTCATGCCGGCAAAGACGTTACCGACCGCCGTTTCCAACAGGCGCATGAGCGTGGCAAACACGGCGTCAAGCATGAACTGGCGCACCGCGCCCAACGCGATACGCTCGTTGACGCAGAGTATCGCGCCGGTAGTATTGGCGGCAATACCGGCACTGGCTTCCTGATAGGTATAGGTCAGTGCATCGACCCGCAGCTGGCCATAATGTGCGATGGTCTGCAACAGCTGGCGCAAGGTAGCGCTGGAAATCGCCGCATGGCCGACCGCACCATGCACCGAGACCTGACCATGCATGCCCAGTTCCAGACCAAGCCAGGGGCAATGAAGCCGGCGTTGCGTCGCCAGTATCAGTCGTTCAAACGTTTCCAGCGTGAGCTCGCGCGGGTCGCTGGCTAACGCGGACCAGAGCAAGCCAGCGTCAGCCAGCACGGCGTCGGCATCAATTCCGCGTTCACGCAACTGCACATACAGCAGTCGCGCGTAAGCGGGATGCAGCGAACCGGCCTGGACGATTTTGCTCAGTGGCATACGGAGTCTATGGAAAAATAAGCGTGGCAACCATACTAACAAATACCGTGGGCTATGGGGGCGATTAAAATCGCTCTTTACGCTGTCCATCTAAATTGCAGCAGAATGATTTTCATCAGTCCTGCAAGCGCCTTAATGGGTAATCCGCAGGGCATTTACCAGCCAAAGTTCTTTTACGCACACGTTTTACAACAGCTCGCCGGAGGGATTGAATACCGAACGCTCGCTGGCGGCCAGACGAAGCAACTCATCCACCGTGACCCGTACTTTCGGCTGGTGGTGCCAGGTTTTTTGCCAGAGGACGTGAATCGGCATTGCGCCACCAGAAAGTGTGGTGAGGACAGGCGTCAGCGCCCCGCTACGCAGCGCATCGCCAGCCAGCCAGGTGGGTAACTGTGCCAGTCCGCAGCCCGCAACGCAGGCATAAAGCAGGCCATCGCCATCGGTCAGCTCATGGCGAAAGGCGATTTCGTGAAGCTCGGTATCGCCTTGATTGTTCTTGAGCAGCCAGGTCGGCCGGTGTTCCCGGCGCGCGCCAATCAGGCAGTCATGGCTGGCGAGATCTTCGCGCCGGGCCGGAATACCGCGCTGTTTCAGATAGGCCGGCGAAGCACAGATGACCATGCGTTGTTCACCGAGGCGGCGGGCGACGAGATCCGGGTAATCAGCCAGTTCACCAATACGTACGGCCAGGTCTATCCCTTCGCTCACCATGTCAACGGTGCGGTCGCGCAGCGACACTGACAGGTTTAATCCGGCATGGCGCAGGCCAAGATTCAACAAGGACGGCAAGATATGGCGCCGCCCGAACGTCGTCGGCAAATCGATGCGCAGCAGGCCAACGGGCTGCTCGTGTCCCGTCGCCAAAAAGGCTTCCGAGTGATCCAGTTCTTCAAGGATGCGTTGACAGCTGAGCAGATAGGTTTCGCCTGCCGTGGTCAGGTCGATCCGTCTCGTTGTCCGGTGCAACAATTGCACACCCAGACGGGTTTCAAGCCGGGTAATACTTTTCCCTACGGCCGAGCCGGTTACGCCCAGCTCAAACGCTGCGGCAGTGAAACTACCGCCTCTGGCGACGGCGACAAATTCCCGGATCCCGGTAAATCGATGGTCCATGGTAAGCCTATTATGGAATTTTAAGATGAAGTGTCGAGAATTTTACCTACTTACTGGCGCATCAGGAATCAATTACACTGGTTCAACGGTACGGGAACCCACAGTCAACCCGAAGCACAACAAACAAAACCCACAAAACCCACAACACCCACAACACACATCACCGATATCTGCGAACTGGAGAGAAAAATGAAAGCATGGCTATTGAAAGACTTTGGCTTAAAAAATTTGCATCTTGAAGAAGTCCCTACCCCCGTACCCCAGGCCGGGGAATTGCTGGTGAAAGTGGGAGCGGTATCCTTGAATTACCGCGACAAGGCCATAGTCGACGGCATCTATGAACCACTCAAAGTACCCAAGCCATTGATTCCGGTATCGGACGCGGCTGGCGTCGTTGTTGCCATCGGTCAGGGCGTAAGTCGCTTCAAAGTCGGTGAGCGTGTCAATTCGACGCTGTACTCGCGCTGGATAGACGGCCCTCCCGGTCCGGACGAGCCGGACTATTGCTTCGGTTCCCCACTGCCAGGGGGACTTGCCGAATATATGATCATCCATGAAGAAAGCGCAGTCAGGGCACCGACCATGATGAGCGACGTAGATGCCGCGACCCTGCCTATTGCAGCACTGACCGCGTGGTATGCCCTGATGGATATCGGCAACTTGCAAGCGGGCCAGACCGTTCTGGTCCAGGGTACCGGTGGCGTCTCCATTTTTGCCGCGCAGATCGCTCTGGCACAAGGGGCACGCGTCATCGTCACATCGAGCAGTGACGCCAATCTTGCCAGGGTACAGGCGATGGGTGTCAGCGCTGGCATCAACTATAAAACCCATCCGGACTGGGAGCAAAAAGTGCTGGAGCTTACTGACGGCAAAGGTGTCGATATCACCATCGATGTGGCTGGCGGTAATGGCCTGAACCAGTCAGTCGCGGCGACCAAGGTCACCGGCATGATTACCCAGGTGGGCTTCCTGAACGGGCAGACGACGGCACTCAACCTGATGCCACTGATCTTCCGGCAAACCACGATACGCGGTATCGCAGTGGCCCCGCGTTCTTCCTTTGAGCGCATGATCCCGTTTTTTGATCAGCATCAGATCAAGCCGGTGATCGACCATGTCTACGCCTTTGACGAAGCCATCAAGGCCTATGAGCATCTGACCAGGGGCGCGTTTGGAAAAATCGTGATCAAGATCGCGGATTAATCAGGCATGAGCTCTTGGCCCGGCAGCTCTTTATAGCCGCCGGGCCAAGAGCTCAAAACTCCGGTTGAGCGAGTAATTTGGCATCATGTCAAACGTTAAAAATCATATTTCGTGAATGGCAGGTGGCAAATGGGGGTAATCAGTCGAATTTTGCCTGTCGCACTAACCGCAGGGGAAACCAGCTGATCGCCGAACTTTATTTTAATTTTGTCAACTTAATTAGTATAATGAAAACGATAGCATGTTTTAATCGTTAATCCGCCGCACACTACTTGTGGATATTCGCCTCAGAAGACCGGCAACGCGCAAGCCATTATCAATTGTTACCTCGCGCCGGAGTATCAGTTGCGTGACGATGTATCGCTAAAAAAACAATGTCTCCCATGACGCCAGATGTACGTCAGATAGAAAGCGATGATGAATCTTACGCGGAAAAATTTAGGCGAAGCCGTCAATAAAAACATCCTTTCGGCCAGCCAGGCTGATGCCCTTTTTGATTTTCTTCAAGAACAAACCCACGACACGCCCCGCTTTACTTTCACGCATGTGCTCTATTACCTCGGTGGGCTGGTCGCTATCGGTGCGATGACCTTGTTCATGAACCTGGGCTGGGAGTCTTTTGGCGGCGCGGGAATACTTCTTATTTCATTAGTGTACGCAACGCTTGGCTTAAAGATGACGAACGTTTTTGCCGCCAGGAACCTTCCTATCCCCGCGGGAATAAGTGCGACCTTTGTCGTCTGTTTAACTCCCTTGGCAATCTATGGCCTTCAGCAATGGCTGGGCGTCTGGCCGGATGAGAGCGTCTACCGGGATTATCATCGCTACATAAAATGGCACTGGCTGTATATGGAGCTTGCTACCTTGGCGGTTGGTGTTGTGGTGGCGTGGAAATATCCATACCCATTTTTGATCATGCCCATTGCAGTCACACTTTGGTATATGTCGATGGATATTACAGCGATGATTTCAGGTGGTGACAACAACTGGGAGCTCAGGAAATTAGTCTCGCTCTATGCGGGGCTACTGATGATATGTCTCGCTTTTTGGATTGATGTCAGATCCCGGCATCAAGCTGATTACGCCTTCTGGATTTATATGTTTGGCGTAACCGCATTCTGGGGCGGTCTTTCCTTGCAGAATTCGGAGTTCGAGTTATCCAAATTCATCTATTTTTGCATTAATCTCGTCATGATTGGCGTGGGAGTCGTGTTAGTGCGGAGAGTATTTGTTGTGTTTGGTGCACTCGGTAGTTGCGGCTATATTGCTCACCTGGCCTATGATGTTTTTAAAGATAGCTGGTTGTTCCCGATAGCCTTGACAGTGATCGGATTAGGTATTATCTACCTTGGAATTCTTTGGCAAAAGCATGAAAAAGCCATTACTGAAAAATCACGAAGAATGCTTCCGCTTGCATTGAGAGAATTATTGGAGGCGAGGTCGTGACCAAGTTTGCAGACTGATCCGGATCACGCCCTATTGCTGTTCAAGATTGCTCACAGCAAGAATTTTGCGTTCGCAACCTCAAGCTGCGCGTCGCCCGGGGTCTCGTCCTTGAGCGCGATACCGGACAGCTGACGCTGGCGCGATTGCGTCAGCAGGTAGTGCAGCCGGAACGCCGCTTCGTCGTAGCCCAGGCCGGCTGGCCGCACGTTCGAGATGCAATTGCGGCTGGCATCCGTGAGCCCGGTGCGGGGCGCCCAGGTCAGGTACAAGCCCATACTGTCGGGTGAACTCAGGCCAGGTCGTTCACCGATCAGGACCACGACTGCGCGCGCGCCCAGTAACTGGCCGATCTCGTCACCGATCGCAACCCGTCCCTGCCGCACAATCGTGATGGGTGCCAGCGTCCATTTTTCCTGCGCCAGGCGTACCATCAGCCGCTGTAAAAAGGGCACTGCGTTTTGCCCGATCGCCAGCGCTGACAAGCCGTCCGCAATGACGATGGCCAGATCGTAGGGCAGGTCACCCGGTTCGCTGGCGGGCCGGCTTTCCTGAGCTAAATTGAGCAGTGACTGGCGCGACACGGTATCGAGCTTGCGCCCCAGATCTGGCCGCTGCAGGTAGGTCGTGCGGTTTTCTGCCGCGCTGCCCAGTGCCATGACCGGCAGCGCCAGCGGCGGAGTAAACGACTGTTCCAGGGTCTGCACCAGCGCCGGTACATCCAGTTCCTGATGGACCGCGTCGCGGGCGCGGGCATGCGCCAGCTGGAACGCCAGCTGCGCCCCGGTGGGCTGACTGACACCGGTACGGCCCAGCGCAATGCGGGCGGCGGTGAACTGGCGCAAGGCTTGCCAGGGATTGGCGATTACGGGGTCATCACTCATGTCTGCTCACCCAGTGGTCATTGCCTGACTGTTCAATTTTATTTGCTGGCCGGTTCATGACAGGCGTCGCAATGCCTGTAAAAAAGGAGCTGGCAACGTCTCGCCCTGCATGATCCGGCCATCATCGGCAAAAATCTGCATGCGTTTTAGCCAGGCCTCAAATTCGGGAGCCGGTGTCAGTCCCAGCACACGGCGCGCATACAGCGCGTCATGGAACGAGGTCGTCTGGTAGTTAAGCATGATGTCATCCGAACCCGGTATGCCCATCACAAAGTTGCAACCGGCAGCGCCCAGCATGGTCAGCAGCACATCCATGTCATCCTGATCGGCCTCGGCATGGTTGGTATAGCAGACGTCGCAGCCCATGGGCAAGCCCATTAATTTGGCGCAAAAATGGTCTTCCAGGCCGGCGCGAAGTATTTGTTTGCCGTCGTACAGATACTCCGGGCCAATGAAGCCCACTACGGTATTGACCAGCAGCGGTTTGAACTGGCGCGCCACCGCATAGGCGCGTGCCTCGCAGGTTTGCTGGTCAACGCCATGATGGGCATTGGCCGACAAGGCACTGCCCTGACCGGTTTCAAAATACATGACGTTGTCGCCGGTGGTGCCGCGCCCTAGCGACAAGGCGGCCTGCCGCGCCTCATCGAGTAACGCCAGGTTCACGCCAAAGCTGCGGTTGGCCGCCTCGGTACCGGCGATCGACTGAAACACCAGGTCAACCGGCGCGCCACGCTCAATGGCAGCGAGGGTATTGGTGACATGCGTGAGGACGCAGGACTGGGTCGGAATGGCGTAGCGGTCAATGATGTCATCGAGCATGGTAACGAGCCGGATCACCTGTGCGACATTGTCGGTGGCCGGGTTGATGCCGATCACGGCGTCACCACTACCGTACAACAGGCCGTCAAGCACCACGGCCGCAATGCCCGAGGCGTCGTCCGTCGGGTGATTCGGTTGCAGCCGCGTCGAGAGCGTATTTGGCAGGCCGATCGTGTTGCGAAAGCGCGTCACGACACGGCACTTTCTGGCGACCAGCACCAGATCCTGTATGCGCATGATCTTGCACACGGCGGCCGCCATTTCCGGCGTGATACCGGGCGCGACTGCACTCAGCATGGCAGTGTCAACCGCGTCGCTCAGCAGCCAGTTACGCAGGTCGCCGACCGTCAGGTGGCGGATCAGCGCAAAAGCCTTGCTGTCATGCCCGTCGATAATGAGGCGGGTGACCTCGTCGTTTTCGTAAGGGATAACCATGACATTGAGAAAGGTCGTCAGCGGCAACGCCGCCAAGGCCATTTGCGCCGCCACCCGCTCTTCGGCGCTCCCCGCTGCCAGACCAGCGAGATAATCGCCCGAGCGGCCCGGCGTGGCTTTCGCCATCAACTCGCGTAAGTCATGAAACAAATAGGTCTTGCTGCCGACCATGTGCGCAAACAGGCTCATGTTTCTCCCTTCTGTAGATTGCTGCAGACTTTTTCAGTCTAGCGGAAAAGAACCATGCGCCGCTTGAATAAAATAGCCTGTCCTTATTGAACGACATCGCCCGCGGCCATCTCGGCGAGCTGTTCCCGGCTATTTTTTGTCAGCAGGAAAAAGACATAGCCGAGCGCGAGAAAGCCGGCAAAGATGGCGAAAATCAGCGGATTATAATAAATCATCGTTGCCATGCAGACCGTTGCACCGAACAGCGCAAAAGCCGGAAAATACGGATAGAACGGGGCCCGGAACGGACGCACCATATCCGGCGCGCAGCGACGTAACTTAAACAGGCTGAGCATGCTGATGAGGTACATGGTGATGGCACCAAATACCGACATCGTGACGATATTGGCTGTCAGCGTCTGGCCACCGATCTCAATGAGTCCGTCGCTGTAAATGGCGGCAATGCCGATCACGCCACCGGCCAGCACGGCGCGGTGCGGCGTATTGAAACGCGGATGAATTTTAGCGAGAAAATGGGGCAGGTAACCCTCTCTGGCCAGCGCAAAGATCTGCCTTGAATAACCCAGAATGATGCCGTGGAACGAGGCGATCAGACCAAACAAGCCTAGCCAGACCAGCATATGGAGCCAGTTGCTGTTCTCGCCGACAATGAGCTTCATCGCCTGCGGCAGGGGATCGTTGATATTGGCCAGTTTGGTCCAGTCACCGGCACCGCCGGCAAACACCATCACACCCACGGCCAGCACCACCAGCGTCAATATGCCGGTGATGTAGGCGATCGGGATCGAGCGTTTCGGGTCCTTGGCTTCTTCGGCGGCCATCGCCACGCCCTCGATCGCCAGAAAAAACCAGATCGCAAACGGAATCGCGGCAAACATGCCAGGTACCGAAGCGAGGCTGAAACTGTCCTGGCCAGACCAGCCGCCCCGGGTGAAATTGGCCATGGAAAAACCCGGTGCCACCACGCCCATGAAAACAAGCAGTTCAAAAATAGCCAGCAATGCCATCAGTAATTCAAAGGTCGCTGCCACCTGCACGCCAACAATATTGAGCGTCATGAAGACCGCATAGGCACCGACCGCCGCCAGTTTCGGGTCAAGAGCGGGAAACTGTACATTGAGATACGCGCCGATCGCCAGCGCAATGGCCGGTGGCGCAAAGACGAACTCGATCAGTGTCGCAGCGCCGGCGAGATAACCACCGGCCGGACCAAACGCCGCCTTGCTGTAGGCAAACGGCCCGCCCGCATGCGGGATGGAGGTGGTCAGCTCGGTAAAACTGAAGATGAACGTAGTGTACATGGCGGCGATAAAGATCGCCGTCACGGTAAAGCCCAGCGTACCGGCCGAGGCCCAGCCGTAGCTCCAGCCAAAGTACTCGCCGGAAATCACCAGGCCGACGGCAATGCCCCATAGCTGTAGCGTACTCAGGGTCTGTTTGAGGGCTGGCGCCGCGCCCGATACCTTGTTCGATGTCATGTGTTTTTCCTGAAAGAGAGTTGTTAAGAACATCGCGTCCGGCGCGCCCGCGTTCATCTAAATTTTGACTTCAAAGACATAAAGTGCGCGACAAACAGGAACGACATCACGGCAACGCCGGAAGTGATCCCTGAACCTGCCACCACTGGTATGAAATTTGCTGCACTTAAAGTATAGGTACGCCGGGCGATCGGCGTTATCGAAATTCGGCAAAGTTAAGCAATAGCACGAGCCAGGGTGGATATAGTCGGATTACTGGCTAGTTCCCGTTGATCACCCGGCATTTTCAGGTAAATGCTGGTTATTTTTTCGGGGCCATGCCTGCAAAAAAACACGTAAAGAGAGTAAGACATGATGCACCAGATGACACCACCGCTGTCTCATAAGGGCACAGTGCTACACGCCACAACGGCATTTCGCACCGTCCTGGCGCACGACGCGGATGAACTGGCGCGCCACCTGACGGGCTGGGAGCAAAGCTATGACCAGCTCAGTACCGGCCACTTTCGCGGCGCGCTCGATGAACTCCATTTGCCGCACATGCAGGTGTTCCATGAAAACATCAGCCACTCGGTACGCCAGTCCTGCCGCATCAGGCCGGGCGAACTCTGGTTCGGCTTCCAGAACCATCCGGCATACAGCCGCATCAATGGCCGTCCAGCCGGGCCGGAAGGGGTCATGATACATTCAGGCAATACTGAGTTTGAACTGCTGACACCGGCCGGTCATGACATTTACGGCATCGTGGCAAGCCGCGAACTGCTGGCGAAGGCAGCATTGCGGTCGGGCTACACGATCGACTGGAGCGAGCTGGAATCGGCCGAAGTGCTGCAGGTCGGTACACTTGAGCGCGCTCACTGCGTACACACGCTTGCCGCCCTGCTGAGTTTGCAGCAGCAAGCCAGCGGCAGTATTGACTGGCTGCTGCACGGTCAGTCCACGGTGCTGGCAGCGTTGCTGAGCATGCTGGCCAAGAGCGTGCCGGAGCCCGCGGTAACCGCCAGCTTCCAGCGCCGCCAGGCTGTCGTCGCCAAGGTGCGCCGCCATCTTCTGGCACACCATGACCACACGCTCAGCGTTGAACACTTGTGTGAACAGGTCCACGTCAGCCGCCGTACGCTGCAATATTGCTTTGAGGACGTGCTGGGAATAAGCCCCATGCAGTACCTGCGCCGCATGCGCCTCAATGGCGTGCGGCGCCAGCTGCTTGATCCGGTCGCGCCACTGCAGTCTATTGGCGAACTTGCTGCCGGCTGGGGTTTTGGCAGTTTCAGCCAGTTTTCCAGCGATTACCGCAAGTTGTTCGGTGCGTCGGCATCAGCCTCGGTGAAGAGCATGGCAGGCCGGGGATGAAGTGGCAAGTGCGGCACTGCAATCAACAAAAACAAGCTGGTACCGAGAATGAAAACAGCCGATTGGCAGTTTAGGACGATTTTATGTCACTTGCGACGGTGTTAATCCATCAAGGTAAGGCAGACACTATGTCTCATTACAAGGAGACATAAAAAATGAATCAGACAGTCAATTCAACGGATGCAGGCCCCGCTTCGCCACCGGTCTACCGCGACCGCAAACGCTATGCCTGGTTGCTGGCACTGCTGGTGCCGCTGATGGTCGGTTTCGGGCCGCTCCTGATGCTGCTCAGCAACGACGTACGCATGTTGTGGCTGGCGCCGTTTTTCATGTATGCAATCGCTCCGGCGCTTGACTATGTTCTGGGTGAAGACCGCAGCAATCCGCCTGAAAGCGCGGTGCCACAACTCGACGCCGATCTCTATTACCGCCGGATTACCTTTCTGCTGGTGCCCATCCTGTGGGGTGCGTTCATCTTCGGGGCCTGGTTTGTGATGCACTACAGCTTGCCGTGGCATGGCGTACTTGCCATGATCATCACCGGCGGCATGGTCGGTGGATTTTGCATTAATCTCGGCCATGAAATGGGTCACAAGAATACCGCACTGGAGCGCTGGCTGGCCAAGATTGTGCTCGCGCCCAGCGGCTACGGTCACTTTTTTATTGAACACAACCGCGGTCACCATCGCGATGTGGCGACGCCCGCCGATCCGGCCTCGTCGCGTATGGGAGAGAGCATCTACCGCTTTGTCTTGCGCGAAATACCCGGTGCACTCAAGCGTGCCTGGCTGCTGGAAAAAGACCGGCTGACACGCTGTGGCCAGCCGCTTTGGTCACTACATAATGAGATTTTGCAGCCAGCCCTGATGACCATTACGCTCTGGACCGCGTTGACCCTCTGGCTGGGACTGGGCGTGTTACCGTTCCTGCTGGCGGTATCGTGCTGGGCTAATTTCCAGCTGACCTCGGCCAACTATATCGAGCACTACGGTTTGCTGCGCAAGGAACGCGCACCGGGCCGCTACGAGATCTGCCAGCCACACCACTCCTGGAACAGCAACCATATTTTTTCCAACTGGGCGCTGTTCCACCTGCAACGTCATTCCGACCATCACGCCCATCCCTTGCGGCGCTATCAGTCACTACGTCATTTTGAGCAATTACCACGCCTGCCGAGCGGCTACTTTGGTATGTATCTGGTGAGCTACATTCCGCCGCTCTGGTTCTACGTCATGAACCCGCGTTTGCTGGAGGTGGTACAGCGTGATCCCGGTCGCATCAATTTTGATCCGGCACAACGCGCGCAATTGATCCGGCGTTATCAGCTGACCGAACCAGTCGCTGATAACGCGGCAAACAGCGCTGACAAGGTCCCGGCATGAGTATCTTTCAATGCCCCGAGTGCGGCTATCAGTATGACGAGAAGAACGGCGAACCGCATGAGGGCTATCCACCGGGTACGCTATGGGACCAGATCCCGGAAAGTTTCGTCTGCCCTAGTTGCAGCGTGCGCGACAAGGCGGATTTCGAGCCGGTTGAAACAAAAAAATTATGACCGCTTACCGGTTTATCCGCTTACAGTGAGAGGGCAAACCGGCAGCAGCCAGAAATAACCAGCCTGCTGCACGCTGCATCCGGACGACGTTTACCAGCAGCTAGAGACCGCCACCGTTTGCGCTCCCGTATTCGATACCGTCATGGTGCCGCATTGATCGCCGGCCTGGCCGTTGGCAGGCACCGCCTGCAGCGTGTATCAGTATCAAGACCGGCTTGGTTAAATACTCGCTTCACGAACAAATCAGGCTTCTCTTGCTGCCATTTCTTGAATGCCTGAATCGGTGTTTGATACTTTTAAGCGCATTGGGTAATATTGTGGTTGCAGATCTTCAAGTAGTTCCACAGCGGCCGATGACCAATGCCGCTAACCGGCTGCGTTACAAGATGAACCGCCGGCCGGGCCGGTGTGTGACAGGTAATAAAATTGAGGCCAACGGGCCATGACAAGCGCACACTAAGTGAGCGCCAACTTCGTCTAGCGTTTCTTTAAAATCGATCCCAGCACCCCGCGCAGGATTTCCCGTCCCACTTGCGAACCGATTGTTCGCACCGCAGATTTCACCATGGTTTCTGCGACATTGTCTTTACGGCGAGCGCTCTTGTCGCCGCCAAACAGATTGCCGAACATATCGTTGAAGGTGTCGCTGATTCCGCCTCCTTGTGCCGCTGCCGCAGCCGGCTCCGGTTGCGCCTGACCAAGGCGGTAATCTGCTCCAGCCGGAGAACCATTGCGGCTGGCGGTATTGGCACCGGATGAATTTCCCCAGTCGCTGTCTGGCCTGTCAACGTGACTGGCAGGCAGACTGGAAACATGCGCCGCACTTGCAGCGACCCGTCCGGTTAATTTTTCATACGCCGACTCCCTGTCGACTGCCTTTTCGTACACGCCGGCAACGATCGAGCTGGCAATGATCTTCTGGCGCTCTTCCAGGCTGATCGCACCAATCTGTGAAGCTGGCGGCACAATAAAACCACGCTGGACGATACCGGGACGACCTTCGTTATCCAGAAAGGAAATCAAGGCTTCACCCACACCTAGCTCACTGATTACCTGTGCTGTGTCGAGGTCAGGGTTTGGCCGGAATGTCTCTGCGGCAGCCTGTACCGCTTTTTGATCGCGCGGTGTGTAGGCACGCAGGGCATGCTGCACGCGATTGCCGAGCTGCCCAAGCACGGTATCGGGAATATCCAGCGGATTTTGCGTCACAAAATACACTCCTACACCTTTTGAGCGAATCAGGCGTACTACCTGCTCGATTTTTTGTAAAAGGATCCTGGGTGCTTCATCGAACAACAAATGCGCTTCATCAAAGAAAAAGACTATTTTTGGCTGTTCGAGATCGCCCACTTCCGGCAAATGCTCGTATAGCTCCGAAAGCATCCATAACAGGAAGGTAGAGTAAAGTCTGGGCGACTGCAATAATTGGTCTGCCGCCAAAATATTCACGATCCCTCTACCCGTCGCATCGGTTTGCAGCATATCGTCAAGATTGAGCATCGGCTCGCCAAAAAATGCATCGCCCCCTTGTTCGGAAATTGCCAGTAATCCACGCTGTATCGCACCGATGCTCGCAGCGGAAATATTGCCGTATTCAGTTTGAAAAGTTGTCGCATTGTCGCCAAGATATTGCAGCATAGCGCGCAGGTCTTTGGTATCAAGCAGCAGCAAACCGTTGTCATCCGCGATCTTGAAGGCCAGCTGCATGACACCGGACTGGGTCTCATTCAAGTTCAGCATGCGGCTTAATAGCAAGGGACCCAAGTCTGAAATGGTCGCCCGTACCGGATGGCCTTGCTTGCCGAACACATCCCAAAATGTCACAGGACAAGCCTGCCAATGCGGCCCTTCAAACCCTAGCTGTTCAATTCTTTGCCGGATTTTCGGGGAAAGTTGCCCTGCGTGTGCCATGCCAGACAAATCCCCTTTAACATCCGCCATAAAAACCGGTACGCCGATATCGGAAAATGCCTGTGCCATCACTTGCAAGGTGACCGTTTTTCCGGTTCCCGTCGCGCCCGTAATACAGCCATGGCGATTGGCCCAGGCGGATAACAGGTTCAAATCGAGACCGACATTGTTTATTAATGATTTCGCGATGAGAAGTGGTTTGGACATGGCTTTGGCTGTTTTATAGTGGAATTAAATAACAATCAATCTACGGGAAAAACGTTCTTTATTATAAAACCAAAGCGCGAACGAATACAGCAGGATCAGGTGCAGACGCAGGCAAAAACCAGACCAGGTTGTTAATCGAGGGCGCGATCTGGCGGAACATTGCAGAAGGATAAAAATCACGGCCCGAAAGGGCGGTAATCACGCAATCTCCCTGGCTAATCGGCCGGTACACCGACTGTGATGAGGATGGCTTGAACCGCGTATTTTTACGTTGCCCAGCGACAGGGTTTCAGAAATTACCCAAGGCAAACACGCCGGCCGCAATGCAGAGCGCACCCAGGATGCGCTGGACGCGATCACCCTCACCGAGAAAATGACCGCCGAGGAGCGCGGCAAACAGCATCGACACTTCGCGTGCCGGCGCCACATGGCTCAAAGGTGCGTTCTGCATCGCGTACAGCACCAGCACATAAGAGACCGGGCTGATCGTTCCGACCAGGAGCGCGTATTTCCATTCCCGCCGCCAGGATGCCAGGGTTGCCTGCCGGTCACGCAGTAAAACAGGCATGAGCAGTGTCACACGGATGAAATTACCGAAGTAGTCGATCAGCACCGGCGAGATCAAGATAACCTTGACTGCGTAACCGTCCAGCACCGTATAGCTGGCGATGAAAAGGCCGGTTAGCAATCCGTAAAAAATACCCTTGTGCAAGCGCTGATGCCGCCCCCGGTCGCTCTGCTCGCTACTGGCAGGAAGTGTGCGCAACAGTGCCGGTCCACCGGCAATCAAAAACACGCCGCCTACCACCGCAACAATACCGGCAGCACCAGCGAATGACACTGTCTCGCCCAAAAACAGCAGTGCAGCCCCCGACGACAGCAAGGGGGCAAAACCGCGCGCCAGCGGATAGACCACGGTCAGGTCCGCCTTGCGATAACCACGCAGCAAAGTAATGAAATAGAGAACGTGCAACACACCGCTGGCAACGATAAAGCCCCATTCGGTCCAGCCCCAGCCTGGCACCACATTCCAGCCAACATAGATACCAACCGGCGCCCACACCAGCATCATGATCAGGCTGGTAAAGCCGGCAAAGCGCGCATCACCACCGGCTTTTTTAGCAGCGATATTCCAGAGCGCGTGAATCAGGCCAGCGAGCACAACAAGGAGAAAGGCAGAGTGCGACACGGCAGAAGATCTCGAAAAAATAGCGACGGCAGGCAGTGTAACAAACACACTGCCTCAGAACAACCGCACGGCAGTAGTTAGCTGCTAACGGCATAATTTTTTGCCGGATTTACGCCTGATGGCAGCTAGCGTGCGATAACACGCAGTCCCGCGATCGCTTCAGTCACCCAGCGCAAACGTCGTCAGGGTATCGCCATCCATGCGGTAGCGCACCCATTCGTCCTGCGGGGCAGCCCCGAGCGACTGATAGAACGCAATGGCTGGTGCATTCCAGTCCAGCACGCTCCACTCAAGCCGGCCACAACCGGCGTCGCAGGCGATGCGCGCCAGACGCCTCAGCATTTTTTTACCGGCACCGCTACCGCGATGGTCTGGTGAAATGTACAGATCTTCCAGATACATGCCCTCGCGCCCGAGCCAGGTCGAATAGCTGTAAAAATAGATGGCATAACCGACAGCCTGTCCGTCTATGCTGCAGATCAATCCACGCGCTGGCGACTCTGCGGCAAACAAGCTGGCCTCTATCTCTTCAACACTGGCAAGCACCTCGTGCCCGGCCTTTTCGAAAATCGCCAGTTCAACAATGTAATGATGGATCAATGCCGCATCTGCGGGTACTGCCTCACGTATTTCTATAGCCATCTTCATTCCATTCTCTGCCGTTACGGCGTCACATTTCAGGTGCGCCATGCTAGCGGCTAGCAGACCATTGAGCAAGCGCTATTGATGCCGGTCCCGGTCCCGATACCGTTACCGGGGAAGGAGATAAATGCATGCACGGCTTCGCCCGGGCATCGTCTGAAGTTCGCTTGTTTCAGGTAATACCGGCTAAACAGTCCTGTTATCCAAAGATAATTTTAGCTGCAAATCAATTGCACCACCTGAACGTGTCAGAATAGCCAGCTATTCCTGATCAGCGAAGGCATCACATGACAGATTCCATGACAAAAAAAGTAGTTCCAAGCCTCGACATCGCGCGCATCCGTTCCGAGTTTCCCGCTCTTGCCAGCGGTATCGCCTATTTTGACAATGCCGGCGGCGCGCAAGTGCTCAAAAGGGTGGCCGACAGAATTTACGACTATCTGCTCAGCACCAGCGTACAGATCGGCGCGAGTTATTCCAGCTCCCGGCAGGCCTCGGAAAAAGTGCTGGCGGCACGCCGCTCTATGGCTGAATTGGTGAACGCGCAGCATGACGAAGAAATTGTCATGGGAGGTTCGACGACAGGACTCATGTACTTGCTGACGCAGGCCATTTTGCCGGGCATTTGCGAAGGCGACGAAATCATCGTCACCAATAGCGACCACGAGTCCAATATCGGTGGCTGGCTGCGCCTGCAACAGGCCGGCGCCATCATCCGGATCTGGCACGTCGATCCGGCAACGATGACCTTGCCACTGGATCAGCTCGATCGACTGCTCAACAAGCGCACCAAATGGGTGGCGATGACGCATGCCTCCAATGTGATTGGCACCATCAATCCGGTGGCCGAAGTTGCAACGCGGGTACACGCGGCAGGCGCGCGCCTGTGTGTTGACGCAGTCGCCTACGCACCGCACCGGCTGGTCGATGTGCAGGCCAGTGGCGCCGATGTGTATGTCTTTAGCTTTTACAAGGTCTACGGCCCGCATTACGCGGTGCTGTGGGGAAAACGCGATTTTCTGCTTAGCCTGCCCAGTCTCAACCATCACTTTATCGGTCCGGAAATACTGCCGTATAAACTGCAGCCGGGTAACGTCAATTTTGAATTATCGTATGGCTGCATGGGCATTCATGACTACTATCTCACCATCGGAAAAGAGCTCGGTGCGAGCGGCACCAACCGCCAGTGCATGCAGGTGGCGCTGGATCACTTCGCCCGGCATGAAGACATGCTGTGCGAAAAATTACTGGCATTCCTGCGCAGCAAAACGGCAGTACGCATCATCGGCCTGGCGCATATCGAGAATGCAAACCGCATGCCGACCGTCAGTTTTGTGGTGGACGGAAAACAATCTGAGGACGTGGTTCGCTTCATGGATCAACACCAGATCGGTATTCGCTTTGGCGATTTTTATGCCAGGCGGCTTATTGAAGATCTGGGCTTGCAAGCGTATGGCGGCGTGATCCGCGTTTCCATCGCCCATTACAACACGGAGCAGGAAATTGACCGCCTGACCGACAAGCTCGAACTGGCTTTACAGGCTTAGTGTGGTGGTGGATGAGCGCCACCAAAATTGCCGGCTGGCTGATTCGATGCGATGAAAAATACCCCGGAAGGACGTGCGCTTTATCCGGCGTCACCGTGAAGATTCAAGACTGGAAAGCGCGCTCAGCCTGGCCGGCATTAAGATGGGTGTCTTATTAAGCCCGTTTTTGAGATGGGTTTTTGAGATGGGTGTCATATTAAGTTTTTCGGTATGGGTGTCTTATTAAGCTCTTTTTATTAAGCTCTTTGAGATGGGTGTCTTATTAAGCCCCTTTATTAAGCCCCTTCTTATTAAGCCCTTGGTGTCTTATTAAGCCCTTAAGCCCGTTTTTATTAAGCCCGTCTTATTAAGCCCGGATTTCTTCGGGTGGAGCTATTTTTCAGATATATCTCTTACACACCACTACCGCAAATTCCGTGCAATAAAAAAATCTTGCAGTACCAGCTTTTGTAGCTCCGCTGCGGCTGCCGGACAACAAGTTACGCTCCCTAAAATAAAATTTATTCGATGATAGGCATTGTCACAAACAAGTCATAAAGGCTTGGTACATTCACTACTTTTAAACCAAGCTGGATGGATGATATGACACGCAAATCCTTTTGTATTGCCGGACTCAGTACAGCAATCGCTCTATTAATTGCCGGTTGTAGCAGCAACAATACCGTGACAGACCCGGTCGCGGAAGCGCCCAAGAATGTTATTTTCTTTCTCGGTGATGGTATGGGCATGACCACCATGACCGCCGCGCGTATTTATGCTGTCGGCGAAGATGGCGAGCTGACCATGGATACCTTGCCGGAAACTGCGTTTATCAAAACGTTTTCCAACGATGCCCAGGTCACTGACAGCGCTCCATCCATGTCCGCCTACATGACAGGCGTCAAGATGAACAATGAAGTCATCTCGATGTCCGCCGATACGCTGGCAAAAGATCCCGTGGCCGATATCAATGGCAACAAGCTGGCCAATAACTGCGGAACCAGCAATGGCACTGCGGCAGTCACCCTGCTGGAGTCAGCCAAGGCCAAGGGCCTGTCAACCGGCGTCGTCACCACAACCCGCGTTACCCATGCCACACCGGCAGCCACCTATGCGCATATCTGCCATCGTGATCTGGAAAATGACATCGCTGCAGCAGTTGTGCCAGGCGGTACCGGCTACAACAGCGCACTTGGCAACACCGGACTTGATGTCTTGCTAGGCGGCGGTAAACAATTTTTCGTCCCATTCAAAGACGGTGGCAAACGTGCCGACGGACGTGACCTGGTGGCAGAAATGAAAGCGAAAAATTACCTCTACGCCGGCACCAGCGCTGAACTCAGTGCCATTGACGGCACCAAGACAGACAAGCTGTTCGGCTTGTTTACCTCCAGTCACATGAGCTACGATCTTGACCGTGACCCTGCCAAAGAGCCGAGCCTGGCCGACATGACGACCAAGGCGATGGACGTACTGGGCAGAAACAGCAAAGGTTATTTCCTGATGGTCGAAGGTGGCCGGATTGATCACGCCTTGCATGAAACGACTGCGAAAAAAGCCTTGCAGGATACGCTGGCATTCGACAACGCCATCAAGGCCGCCATTGCCAAGGCAAAAATCAGCGACCCTGAACTAAAAAATACCCTGATCGTCGTCACTGCAGATCATGACCATACACTGGTGCTCAACGGATACGCCAAACGTACCGGAAAAACCGCCGCAGGAAATCCGGGAGTACTCGGTCTGGTGAAAAACTACGTCACCGGCGCCACTGAAAAAGATCTCGACGGTGCGCCTTATTCCATCATCGGTTTTGGTAATGGTGAAAATCGTACGCAGGGCAGCCGCGCCAGCATGGCCAGCCTTGACGACACCGTCACAAGTGCCAATGCCTATCATCAGGAGGCAGTAATACGGGTCGGCGCCGGTAGTGAAACTCATGGCGGCACTGATGTCTTTCTTGGTGCAACAGGTAAGGGTGCCGACACGTTTCTCGGCACAATCGACAATACCAAGGTATTTAGCCTGGTGAAAACAGCGGCTGGCCTGTAACTACATCAACTCTGTTGAGAATGGAAAATTTCCTCATGAAACGTACTTTATTAGCGACCGCCCTGACACTTTCTTTTGTCAGTGCCGCCCAAGCCGCAGGCGAAGCGAAAAACATTATCTTCTTTCTGGGTGACGGTATGGGCCCCTCCACCGTGACAGCATCGCGTATTTACAAGTACGGCGAAGACGGCAGCCTGACAATGGATAAGCTTGAGCGTACCGCCCGCATCAAGACCTATTCCAACGACGCCCAGACTACCGATAGCGCGCCCTCCATGGCAGCCTACATGACCGGTGTCAAGATGAACAACGAAGTCATCTCAATGTCGGCGGAAACCATTGCAACGCCTCCGGGAAAAGATGCTAACGGTAACCTGGGCATCAATAATTGTGCAGCGAGCGGTAACGGCGTGATCGTCCCGACCCTGCTTGAACTGGCTAAGGCCAAGGGCAAGGCCGTCGGTTCCATCACCACCACAGAACTGACCCATGCCACACCGGCAGCGACTTTCTCGCATATCTGCAACCGTAATGCACAATATGCGATTGCAGTGCAAGTGGTACCGGGCGGCGCCGGCTACAACACCGCACTGGGCGATGGCGTGGATGTCATGATGGGTGGCGGGCGCAATCATTTCACGCCATACGATGCCACTAGCAACAAGGCTGGCCGCGTGGACGCGCGTAATTTACTCACGGAATTGGCCGCCAAAGGCTATACCGTCGCCGCAAACAAGAGCGACATGGCAGCAGCGCCGCTTACGAAAAAATTTATCGGTCTCTATAGCAGCAAGAGTCATCTGGAATATGAACTTGACCGTGTCGCAACGCCACCACTGGGCGAAGGCGCAAGCCAGCCTAGCCTGGCCGAAATGACGACCAAGGCCATGGATATCTTGTCGCAAAACGCCAGTGGCTATTTTCTGATGGTAGAGGGTGGCCGGATTGATCACGCCCTGCATGGAACCAACGCCAAGCGTGCGCTGACCGATACCATCGCGTTTGATGATGCGGTCAAGGCTGCACTCGAAAAAGCCCGGCTGACCGATCCGACCCTGGCCAATACCCTCATCGTCGTTACCGCCGACCATGATCACACGCTGGCATTCAATGGTTACGGCAAACGTGGCAATCCAATTCTCGATATCAACCGCAATTACAAGGATGGCCTGCCATCCAAAGATGCGGATGGCAATACCTACACCACACTGGTCTTTGGCAACGGCCCTAACCGTCCCAACCTGCGCACCAATCTCGACAGTACCAGCGTGCTGGCAAATAACTACCTGCAGGAAACAGGCGTTCGACTAGCCAGTGAAACGCATGGTGGTGGTGACGTTAAATTGCTGGCAACCGGTGCCGGCGCGAAAGTTTTCAAAGGTACGCTGGACAACACCAAAGTATTTACCCTGTTGAAATCGGCTTTCGGCCTGTAATTTTTTAGCCTTTAGTTATGTAGATAATTATGTAGATAATTATGTAGACAAAAAAGGCGGGCCAATGGCCTGCCTTGATTTTTTGAAAGACAAGATGAAATCCAAATTCGCTCTATTTTTGCTTGGCTTGCTGACCCTTCCTGCACAGGCAGCACCAGTCCCCCAGACAGTCCAGCCAGCTCCCGATCTCGATATCACTGTCTCGTATTACAGCAAGGTAATAACACCGGAGGGTGTCACCCGCGAAGCCCGCTATGAGGAAAAAATGCTGCGCCGGCCTGGCCATGTCTGGGTCGAACGGATCTTGCCTAAAAATGCCGCTGAGCAGCATGACGAGCCGGTAGCAGCACTGGATGCACAGGGTAAAAAGAAAGTTGCCAAGGCCGTGACTGAAAACGAACACCGGCATTTCAATCACGTTGTCGTGCCACGCCACGTCATCCTTGACAACAAGACGCTGCGGATCGAATACGTCGACTCCCATAGCAAGGATGTCATCGCCATCCCTCCTTCCGAATACGCGAACGTCAATTTTGACGGCTCCTGGGAAAATACGTTTTACCTGCTCGATCCCAAGCTGGTAAAAACCATGCCACGCTCTGCAAAAGCTTCGGCACTGGCCGGTACGCAGTGGCATGAACGCGAAAAGAATGGCGTTTTTCAACGCATTTTATGGGATGAAAAGAAGCAGATTCCGCTGATCATCGAGAGCGGCGACAAGGCAGCGACCTTTTATCGCCGGGTCGAGGTCAAACCGCTGGCCAGCACCAGCCGTGAAGTACCATGGCAAAACCTGAAAGGCTATGCGCAAAAAGAGTATTCAGATTTTCTGGACTGAGCACGCAGGAGGTCGCCTCGTCCTTTTCATCAAAAATTTCGTATCTGGTAACGATCTATTGTTCTCGCCTGACGCCGCGTAGTGCGCTCAAGTTCAGGGCAACTGTGCCAGTCACGAGATACTACAAAGAATCTGGCTAGATTCATCAAGTTGTCATACTTGCTTTTTATAATGACCAGAAAATCAGAAAACTTCTCGTACTGGTTTCCCATTTTTTTTATATCAGTGTAACGCACCTGTTGTTCATTACTTTGGAAAATAGAAACATGTCAGATCATCCTCAAATTGGCCGTCGCCAAGCGCTTAAGTTCCTTGCCGGAGCCCCTTTATTACCACTCGGATCATTTTCCGTCGCCGCGCTATTATCTGGCTGTGGCGGTAGCGACACTGCGGCTGAAGTTGTACCTGCGGCCAATTTTGTCTCTGCCTCATTTAGCTCCATGGCGGCGCCGACGCTGGCCAATGCCGCTGCCATGGCGACAACGACGGTAGGCTCTACCTTGAGCGTGACGCTGAGTGACAAGAGCGTCAAAGACTATAAGCTGGCCTACCAGCCATTTTTCATCACCGGCGACATGGTCGATGATGGAAAAGGCGGAAAAGTACTTGCCGGCGGTTACTATGACATCCACAATAAAGCCATCATGGACAACTCTGTGGCCGGCAAAGAGCGTCAGATTTTTTCTGACGCCCCGGACGGTACGTCCTTGCTATCGGTATTAAATCCAACCGTCAGCGGCATCAAGGGTAAAGCGGTATTTGCGGTAGTGCAATTTGAGTACACCACACGTAATCTGTCTGGCGCTGACATGTATGGCCAGCTGCCTTCGCCTATCGCGGTATTGACACTCGATCAGGACCAGGCAACCGGTAAGCTCAGCTTGGTGAAATACTATAACGTTGACACGTCAAAGGTGAAGGGCTTATGGATCACCTGCGGCTCTAGCCTGTCGCCATGGGGCACCCATCTGTCGTCCGAAGAATATGAACCGGATGCACCCTTTGCCAGTACCGATGCCCAATTTAAGGCCTTCAGTAAAAATACTTTTGGCGACGAAACTAGCGCCAATCCTTACCACTACGGTCATTTGCCGGAAGTCACGGTCAATGCTGACGGTAGCGGCAGTATCAAGAAACATTATTGCACGGGCCGTATCTCGCATGAACTGGTGCAGGTGATGCCGGACAACCGCACGCTGTTGATGGGCGATGACGCGACCAACAGTGGCTTGTTTATTTTCGTTGCCGATACTGAAAAAGATCTGTCTGCCGGAACCTTGTACGTCGCAAAAGTCGGTACCGGCTTCTCGATTGATCCCGCCGCTGCAGGTGCCAAACTGAGCTGGATTAATCTCGGCCACGCCACCAGCGCCGAGATCGAAAACATGGTTAATACCTTGAAACCGGCAGATATCATGACGGTCTCGAAAACAGATCCTCAAGACGCGACCTATACCAAGATTTTTACAGGAGGTAAAGCCAACTGGATCAAGCTCAAGCCAGGCATGGAAAAAGCTGCCGCGTTCCTGGAAACTCACCGCTACGCCTATCTGGTTGGCGGCAGCATGGGTTTCACCAAGATGGAAGGCACGACAGTCAACATCAAGGACAAGATCGCTTATTCTGCCTTGCAAAACATGGTCGATTCCATGGTCAAAGACAATGCTAAAGGCTGGAATGCCCAAAGCGGTATCGCGCTCGATAAGGCCCTGGTAGCAGGCGGTGTCATGGCACATAATTTGGCTGGTGCCCAAAGCGATACCCTGGGTGTGGCGATCAAGAGCGAATGGGTGCCGGTACAAACCAGAGCCTTGCTGGTCGGTGAAGATATTGCCGCCGATGCCTTGGGCAATCTGGCCAATCCGGACAAGATCGGTAACCCGGACAATCTGAAATTCTCTGAAAAATTGCGTACCCTGTTTATCGGCGAAGACAGCGGCTACCATGTGAATAACTTCCTGTGGGCTTACAACGTCGACACCAAGGTATTGTCACGCATCATGTCGGTGCCATCCGGTGCCGAATCGACCGGTTTGCAAGTGGTTGATGACCTTAACGGCTGGACTTACATCATGAGTAATTTCCAGCATCCTGGCGACTGGAGTTCTTCATTGCACAAACAAGTTCAGTCCACGCTTGATCCCCTGGTCAGAGCCAATTACAAAGACCGTTTCGGTGCCGCTGTTGGTTACCTTACGGCCGATGCGACTAGCGTAAAACTCAGCAAAGCGTAATCGTCAAAGTCAGCTCTCAAGTCGTGCAATGAATACACGACTGTAATAAAAAACGCACGGGAAAGAGCAATTTCAAGCTCCGTTCCGTGCGTTTTTTGTATGGCTTAGCGTTCAATTATCCAGCCCATATCAGGTATCGGGTATCACGTATCACCCCATGTGGCTAAAACAATGTTGCCTGCGTCATGTTGCTTCACTATGACAACAACATGGTGATGGAACTCACCTGATGCCTGCGAAAATTCAGGAACACACGGCCAGAAAATGATAGTGCTTGCCATGGGAATCGAGCAAGGGGATAAGGGTTGCCTGCAGTTTTTTCACCTCGTCGTTCTTGCAAAGGTTCTGCAACTCACCCTGCCAGGTCAGGCCCTGATCAAGGTGATTCCATACTTCCTGCGAAAAATTATTGCCACGGTTGACGCACTGCAACAGGTTATGATCGCCATTGAGCAATTCATTGCGTGAATACTGCGACCAGTCGCAGTATTTGTCATTGACATAAATGATCTTGCCATCACTGTCAGTGATACACAGCAAGGCATGCTGATCGAGCGCAAAACGTAATGCCTTGATTTTCGCCATCGCTCTTTTCAGCAGTTCCTGGCTATGGCTGGCGGCAAGCATGCTGTCATAAGCACGTAAGGCGGAGATCACGGTCGTGAACAATTTTTGCGTCGTCAGGTCACTCTTGGTGCGGTAATCATTGATGTCGTAATCGACAATCACGCTTTGCTCAAGGGCCTGGCCGGACTGCCCGGTACGCAGCACCACACGCACTAACTGATTGTCAAGTTCACCACGGATCTGACGCGCCAGCACCAGGCCGGCATGTTCCGTTTCCATGACTACATCCAGCAAGACGAGCGCCACATCCGGTGTATCACGCAGCAGGCTAAAGCCCTCTTTACCACTGTAGGCATGCAAAAAATTTAACGGTCGTCCTTTGAAACTGGCATTGCGCAGAGAAAATTTAGTGACAACGTGTACATCAACATCGTCATCCACA
>CANIFC010000012.1 GCA_947466695.1 Oxalobacteraceae bacterium
AAGCCCTGAAGGGCGAATTGTGCTCGAATTTTGAGAATTCGAGCGGTATTTTGAATATCAATGCCATCAAAATTGAATCTGACTGCGATTCCGGTCATCATCGTGTCAGCTTCGTTAGATCAAATTCTGTCTGCCGCGCAGACTCCTAGCAAGTTTGTCAGCTTGGGGCAAGCCGTTCACTAGTTGCACATCACGCACATTGATTAACAATTCGTCATCAAAATTTTCAGGTAAGCGATTACCGATACCGATGTCATCCTCTACACTCAAAGCAATCTGCTTGTCACCCTTACGGCGCGGCGCTGCTACAGAGAAACGGTTATCACATTTTTCCAAGCCAGCGAACACACCAAGCACGGCATTGATCGCAAGTCTTTGGTAGGGTAAATCGCCACTAAACTGAATTTTCATATTGTTAATATTTCTCTTAATCAAACTATTTGTAACTGATACCGCTTTATTTGAAGTTCTGGAAGGTCTACCTAACGCTATTACGTTTGCGTTAGGTAGACCTTCCAGAACAAGGTTTGTGATAGGTGTACCTAACGCAAATTACTTAGTAGTAGGCGCACCTATCACGGCACAAAATCTGCCTGCTAAATAATCAAAACACATCTCGTCCTTCAGCAATATTAAGTAACTTGCTAAGAATGAAAATATTCGGCTTACGTCCCGCGCCCTCCTGAAAGACCTGAATCAGACCCAGATCAGTCAGCGTTTTTAAAATGGCATTTGAGGTAAACCGGGTAGGAATGCCAGATCTGGCGGCGAAATCAGTTGAGTTAATGATGGGTTTAATAAAGAAAGCATCCAAGGCAGGCACTGCATATTGGGAATGCGTCGCCTCAATAAAACGAGTTTTCAAATCGTTATATAAAGCCAAGATTTCCTGCGCCTTAGCCAGATTTGTATCTGCCTGTTTGATCACGCCTTTGGTGAAAAACTCAATCCATCCTTGCCAATCACCCTGATCGGTAATCAGTAATAGCCTATCGTAATATTCCTCGCGATGTGATTCGAGATATTCAGACAGATAAAACATAGGGCGCGACAATAAGCCACGCTGAAACAGCAACAAAGGAATCAACATCCGTCCGATGCGTCCATTACCATCTTTAAACGGATGCAAAATCTCAAACTGGGCATGTACTACTGCAATTTGCAAAACAGGATCGTCTTCAGATGTAGCGATATAGTGCGCCCAAGCCTCAAGCGCTTGTGGCAAGACTATCGGGTTAGGCGGTACAAAACGCGCCTCTTCCATCGTGCAGCCAGGTCGACCTATCCAGTTTTGATCAATGCGAAATTGACCTGGCGTTTTATTTTGACCACGGACACCCTGCATCAAGGTTTGGTGCAGCTCTTTAATAATAGAAAGCGAAATGGCCCGATGTTCCATCGCCGATTCAGCGGCAAATAAGGCATTACGGTAATTGCGCACTTCTTCCATATCGGCTTGCCGCTCTGGTGGAATGTCCACCCCACCATCTTGCTGCAAGACTTCTTCCAAGGTTGCTTGCGTGCCCTCTATGCGTGAGGACAATACCGCCTCATTAGTCGTAATGGGCGACAACAGCACAGCAGCATTCGGCAAAGAACGAAGCAAGCCGTCGTACCGCCCCAAAGCAGCGTTCGCACGGCTCATCAGGGGCATCAATTTTTGCCAATTCAACTCACCGACCGGCAAAATTGGCGGGGTAGCAGGGAGTCTAGCCATGATTACAGACTCTTCACATCATCAATGCCAAACTGCTTCAATACTTGCACAGCATTGACCTTGGCGGCGTCGTCTGCAAAACCTGCGTCTCTAAATACCACACGACAAACGGCAGGGCCGAGTTCGGCTTTGAGTTTGCCGATTGCTTCCGCGACTTCTTCGGTAATGTCTCTATCGAGACAAACCAACAAGGCACCCGCACCTACTTCAAACACAGTTTTTCCAGCAAGGGTATGAGTGGCAATAGGTAAACTGAGATCCAGGCCGTACTTCAATAAAATCTCGAACAAGACATCGTCCGCACTGCGATCTGCTTTAATTACTTCGTCAGCGCTCAGCAAATCATCAGAAAGAGTATCAAAGCCAACATCCCATGGTTTGATGTTTGAGAAATCAATCTTGAATGTCCGGAAACCTAAATCACCACGATAATCTTGTTTGTCTAGCTGAATAGCAGCACCAGTCCTACGGAGTCGCTCTTTTGTAATTTCAGCGATGTTTCTTGGTCGTCCTAAAGTATCACAAAATTTTGCAGCAACTTTCTGGTCTTTCTTGCTAGCATCCAAAATTTCTGGAAGTTGTACCAAAACAAAGCGTCTAGATCCATTATCTAATGTATTCAAAGACATTACTGAATGACCAATCGTCCCACTTCCAGCGAAAAAATCTAAGATGATTGCATCTGGATCACTATTAGTAGAATAAGCAATGAGTTTTGCAAGTTCGTCGTGATCTTTTGGATTGTTGAATGCCTTTGCACCCAACAGTTTTCGTAAATACTTTACAGAGACTTGCGATTGTTTATAAAAATAACTACCGCGTACTTGCGTAGCAAACGCTTCTGCCTCATCAGCGTTGCCATCGTCAGCAGAATCGTCATCCAATTCAATTTCCAGTTCTTCCGGGATCGGCCTAATATGCGCTTTTCGAAATGGTGGTTCCGTATGATCTGCCCTAAATTCTACGAGGCCAAGTCGAATTTGACGCCGCATTTCTTCAGAAGTGGAATAAATCCAACCACGCTCAGGTACATTACACGGGAGATTCGTTTCTGGATGCAAAACGTCGTAACGTGGACCATCACCGCCCGGCCAAGAAATATCACGGTCACGCCAAGGACCATTAGCATCTATACGTTTATAGCGGCTCCATTTTTTTGCAGGGTGAGATTTTGCAAGCGAGGCATACCATTCTTGTAGATCTCGCTCGATAAGATCATTCGCTGAAGTATGCTTCGCGCGAAGCTCCATATATTTGTCCCATATATCGCGTGCACCAGGTTTTTCTTCGCGCCATATTGTTTTTGCTTGACGTAAGTCAGCCATAGATTTTGCAAAAACAAGCAAATATTCGTGTCCAACCGAGATCAGTTTAGCGTCATTTTTTCGACCTTTTTCCCAGATCATACAAGCCACAAAATTTTCTTCCCCAAATATTTCATTGCACAATTGTCGGAGATTTACTATTTCATGATCGTCAATACTAATAAATATAATGCCATCATCGCGCAATAAATTACGCGCCAATTTCAGACGTGGATACATCATGTTCAACCAATTCGTATGATACCGCCCCGATGTCTCCGCATTCGCTGATAACTTCCTTCCCGTCGCATCAGTTTGCCCTGTCAGCTCCAAATAATTTTTAATGTTGTCGTGAAAATCATCTGAATAAACGAAGTCTTTCCCAGTGTTATACGGAGGATCGATATAAATCACCTTGACCTTCTGGTGATAGCTCTTTTGCAGCAGCTTCAACACTTCCAGATTATCGCCTTCGATGAATATATTTTGCGTCGTGTCCCAGTCTTTAGAATCCTCTTTACAAGGACGCAAGGTGCCACTAGATGGCGTTTGCGCCATATGACGCGCCCGCGCCTTGCCGTTCCAGGTAAAACTGTAACGCTCTTCGGCACCTATAAGCTCTTCACCCAAGAGTTGTTTCAGCACGGAAAAGTCGATACCCTTTTCCGATAAAATTTCTGGAAATAGTGCCTTGAGTTTGGCGATATTCTCTGCCTTGATATCCAGGCTTTGGCTTTCTTGCGTACTGAGTTTTTCTAAGGTCATTTTTTGCATGGCGTTCTTTAGCTAATTCTTTAATTTAATTCTTATGCTTCAGTTGTAAGGTGTATTCCGACATCTGTTGTTGTAGTTGTTTGATCTGGACGTTTAAGCCTAACTGGCGGTTAAACTGTGTCTCGGCTTTAAGTAATGCATATTGTCCCGCGAGTTGGCTTTCGACCTGACGCATTGCCTGTATTACTTCTTGTCTTTTTTGATCAGCGTCGGCACTTGCGCTGCGTTGGTAATGTCCTGTATGGCGGGCGATATCCAAGGCGACGATACAGCGCGTTAAATCTGCATAGACCGAGTATAAATGTTGCGGGTTACATGCGGGAAATGCGAAGTCTAACAAGAAGTCTTGTTCTATCACTTGCAGCTCATCTAAATTTAGCCAAGCAGTGTCGAAGGTGCGAAAGATGGTGAGCTTACTGGAGTCAGCACGATTAATGCGTTTATCTGCCATGCAAATGGCTAAAGTTGAGCTAGTTGCGTTCGCCAGCAATTCAGTCTCTTGCGCGGTGCTTGAGAGATCTGTCGCGATAGTCTTAGTCGCCACAAACACCAGTAACAAGGGATAGGGAATTGCACGATGCAATAGCTCGCCCAAACGCTTGAGTTGCGTGTTTTTGATATAGCTTTTTAATACTATATGCAGCACCGCAATTTCGCCATACTCTCGCTCATCGTCGTCATACCGTGTTATAGCGCAATTGGCGGGCTTGATGGCATAGCGCCATTCCATGGTATCAAGTTGATCGGTAATCAACTTACGGTCTGCGCTGCTTAAATCTGCATTTTCCAGTACTTGCTTTTTGTAGATGCGCGCGCCCAAGCTTGCTGATTCTGGCAAGGCGAGGATGGCGTAAAAATCATCTATAGTCATTGCGCTTGATACATTACCTAGCGGCGCTTTGAATTAATAGGAGTTTCTCTAATGAGTTGCCCATTACGTACTACTACAATGGCAGTCTGCGTTTGCTCGGCCACCATACGGGCCCGTTGTCCTGCACGCTGCAACGCAGCGGTAATGTTTCTGGCATCTGCATCACGTGCCTGACTTAGCGGTTTTGGGTTCATTGTTCACTCCAATCAATTAATGTTGGTGTATCGCCAGCGTTATCAAAATGTAGCCACACATCGGCTAAAGGTTTGTAGCTTTGATAAAAATTATGTAATCCTGCGTCAAAACGGCGACGTATGACATCTTCAGGGATATGATGCCCGCCTTGTTGGACGCGTTCTGCGACACGCGCAATTGCCGTTTCTGCATTGGGTAGTTGTAAAAAAATGAGCTTGATGTGGTAACCCAGCGCACGCCATCTTGGAATGCTACGTGTATAGCCTCTACCACTCAGTGTAGTTTCAAATGCAAAACTTTCACCCTTGGCTATTAGGTCATCAATTGTTTTGAGCATGAGTTTGCCTGCTTTAATTGCGGCAAGTTCGGGGGCGAATGGCGAAAATCCTGCAGCAATCAAGTCAGCATTAACAAAAGTGCTGCAATGCGCCTCGTTGGGCAAAAATTCACGCGCGAAGGTGGTTTTTCCCGCTCCATTGGGGCCAGCGATGATGATGATCTTTTTCTCATTCACCTTCATTGCAGCACCAAATAACTAACGACCTCAAAATCATCCATGCTTTGACTACCCTGCGGTTCCAATACAGTACCGCCACGACTGAACAAACTGAGCACGCCCTTTTCCTGACTTTTGCCGACAATGCTGTCAATCGCAATAGCCAGCAATTTCTGTATTGCCTGCATATCTGCACCAAGTTTAGTTTTTCGGCTAAATTCAGCCACGGCCTCAAGGTTTGGCTGTGCAAGACCGGAAGCCTGCTTCTTTAAAACATCCAGGATCTGTTTAGAGCGCGTGAAGGCCGCTTTCACTTTACCTGCCTCTGTAACGTAGACTAAAAAATGCGGTGCGAGCGCGTAGTTGCCATCCACATGTACTTTGTTGGCGGGATCGCCTGGTTGATTACGCAGGCAAAATATGACGCCAGGTTCAAAGCCGTCTGCTATCAGACTAGGTGCAAGTGGTGTCACGGCATAGAGACCCGTAGGCGCTTGTTCCAGTTCTGCCATATACGCTTGCATATAAGCAGACAAATCCATGCGGAAGTCGTTAAGTGTCATATCTGTAATGGAGACACCACCAGCGAGATCTTCCAGATCAACCACGGCTTCTTGCAACTGCTCTAACTGCTTGCGGCGGTATTCCAAATCATTCATTTGATGATTCTCATCTTGCTCGATGACGTTTTCTTCACCAGTGGCAGAGATATCCAGCAAAACCATACGGCCACTGACGCGTGCTTCGAGATTGATATACTCGTCTAACTCCATATTTGGCCAAAAATTGACCAGTTGAATACTGGTATTTTTTGAACCCAAACGATCAATACGCCCAAAGCGCTGGATGATACGCACCGGATTCCAGTGAATATCGTAGTTGACCAGATAGTCGCAATCTTGCAGATTTTGTCCTTCTGAGATGCAATCGGTGGCGATCAATAAATCAATTTGATCAGTAGCATTGGCGTCAATTTTCTCTCGTTCTTTGGAGATGGGAGAAAAATGCGTTAGCAGGTTACCCAGATCGCTGCCGACACCTTTAAGCGTCGTCTTGTTAGTGCCAGAACCGGTAACCAATGCTGCGTAGATACCCAGACTTTTTTCTGCCCACGGTGCGAGTTGCTGGTAAAGATAAATGGCAGTATCAGCAAAAGCGGTAAATACGATCACCTTTTTGTTACTACCGCCATCATTGCTATTGATGGGGTTTTGTACCTTGGCTAGTATGAGCGCTTTTAGCTCACTTAATTTAGCATCGCGGCCGGCATCTACTTTCTTGGCTTCTTCCAGCAAATACTGAAGCTGGAAGCGATCTTCTTGCAGATCCTGTTTCCACAACAGTAAATCCATGTCCTGGATGAGCACCTTGATTTTATTACCAACTGCCAACGCCTCAAATTCAGTCGATTCAAAATCAATGTCTTCGATACTTTGCTCTTCTATATCGTCCACTTCGTGGGTCTCAATCCGAGCAAGCAATTGATTGACCTGCCCAAGTAACTTATTGACAGTCATCGCAAACGAATTGATTGAACTTTCCATGCGTTTGAGTAAATTCACCCGCATCAAATGGATTAAGCTTTGTTCACGGTCAGCTTGCTTAAATACCCCTTGGCCGCCTTTAAGTTTTTTGTCGTATTTGCGATTGTATTCTTCGCGCTTATCCATACGGACATACTTCAATGGCGCATACGCAGACAAATGCAGGCGACGAATAGTGCGGTTAATGTCATGCAAAGTAGGAAACTGGCCTTGGCTGTCGATATCTGCTTTAATATTTTTTGGCTTTAGCCGAATCGGAAATTCACCAATATCAGCGGTGCCGTAATATTTTTCAATATGCTTGCGCGAACGGGCAATCGTCAATAAATCTAGCAGTTTGAAGTAATCAAAATTCATGCTGTCCATCAAACTGGCCACCGTTCTATCTTCCGGCGAATGATTTACCCATTGATTAAAACGCGCCTGCGCCTGCTTTAAGGTTTGCTCAATGCTATTGATGCCATGGTCTGCCAATGCATTGTCGATTCCTTCTGTAATGAAGGCGACCTGATTTTTAAGGTCGTTCATGCGGTTATTCACCGGCGTGGCAGAAAGCATCAGCACTTTTGTTTTGACGCCGGATTGAATCACCTCTTGCATCAAGCGTGTGTAGCGGGTTTTTCCATCGGTGCGCGGATTATTATTGCGGAAATTATGTGATTCGTCGATGACGATCAAATCATAATTGCCCCAATTTATGCTGGCCAGATTGATTTCACCCGATTGCCCTTCATCACGAGTCAAATCAGTGTGATTGAGCACATCGTAGTTAAAGCGATCTGCCGCTAAGATATTACGTTTGTCGTTGACGGCATAGAGCGTCCAATTGTCGCGCAATTTCTTGGGGCACAGCACCAACACGCGATCATTGCGCAATTCATAGTATTTAATGACAGCCAAAGCTTCAAAAGTTTTACCTAAGCCGACACTGTCGGCGATGATGCAACCGCCATAACGTTCTAGCTTATCGATGGCACCGAGTACGCCATCTTTTTGAAATTTATAAAGCTTGTTCCAGACAAGCGTGTGCTTGAAGCCTGTTTTGCTCCGAATGATTTTTTCTTCATTTAGATCTTCCAGATAATCCCTGAACAAATTGAACAAGGTAAGGAAGTAAATGAATTGAGGTGATTGATCTTTATAGAGTAATTCCAGCTGACTTAACAATACTTGCTTTGCATCTTCCACAATACTAGTGTTGTTCCAGATTGCCTCAAACCAATTTCCTAATGCACTAACATTAGCATCATCAGAGAACCCCATATTAATATCAAAACTGGCGGACTCGCTGTAACCAAATCCTGAGCTGGTAAATTGAGAACTGCCTTGTATTGCCAAACTAGCTACAGTCCCATTGTTGACATGAAATAAGGTTTGATTAACTGAACCGTTTTGTTTAGTGGTACGAACTTGTACTTTCTGCTGAACCCATTGCGCGCACTCTTTCGCGATTCTTGCCTGCTTCAATTCGTTGCGAAGACGAATTTCAAATTT
This sequence comes from Oxalobacteraceae bacterium, assembly GCA_947466695.1. GTDB lineage: Bacteria > Pseudomonadota > Gammaproteobacteria > Burkholderiales > Burkholderiaceae_D > Undibacterium. Next base: position 8,396 of record CANIFC010000012.1, read on the forward strand.
ATCACCAGAAAGTGAACTGCGAGACTGATTCTCGCCTGGTGCCGCCAACTGATGCAATTGAGTGACAATGAGTCTGGCATTTTGAATTTTATTGAGATGCTGACTAATTGCATCAAAACCAAAGATAGAGAACGCACCTGTAACGGCAGAAAGCTTGGTATCAGGCATCAAACTACCCAAAAGCGCATCGCCAACTTTTCCGTTTGTCTTGTTATCAATAATCAAGATTGCGCCCCCTCCATGAATAGTTCTACATTCTGACATGAAATGTTTTCTTAATCGACAATAACATGTCTAAAATACACTTTTTTTTAAAAAGTAGAGAATAACGTTCGTAAAAACGTAATCAATCGGATATAAAGTACTGGCTGGCAATCAAAAGAGCGAGCGTCCAGCCACCCTTTTGAGTACACTGCAGAAAATTTCAACGCCTAAATAGGCACTATTACTGAATTTTTTATGTAAGTTTCTCGAGTAAGCCAAGGTCTACCAAAAAATAGTTGTTACAGAACGCCAACCTTCACGGGTTGGCGTTTTTTGTGGGATTCGCAAGCTTACGTCCGATCCATTTCTGGTAACGGAGCCACTATTTTTACGAATGCTAAAGTTAGAATATCGGTTTTTACTGGGCGCTCTGACTAATACGCGGCTCTACTCATGCCTACTCAAAACATTTGACATTTCCAGCGTACCCACGCCCTTCAGATGTATAAGGCCATCGCTTGCTGTGCTCTCAACATCCGATCCAGCTATTAACCAGGTGCACACCAGCCTGACGACAGAACCATGCCCAGTCGCACTTCCCTCAATTTTCAGCGGGCTTATCAGGCAGTTTTTAGACCTGGCACAGACTATATGGCGATAAGCCCGGCCGCCTGCGCAATTTTTGCATTACCATGTGCATAAAATGGCGTAGTGCATTGTCTATCACGACAGACCGCCTGAGGAAAATCATGATTCGTAGTCCCCAACCGGCCGTCTGGCCCGCTGTCAGTGCTGTAGCTGCATTAAGAATGTCCGCATGCCGTCAATCTGCGCACCCTGTCTACATTACACCCCTTGCACGCCTTGCTGCCCTGCGCAAACCGGTACACCCATCGTTATCAGCCATCATGACAACAATAGCGACGATGGCGATTGGCGGTCTGATGCTGCTGAGTGCGCCGGCGTGGTCTGCGCCCGATAGCGTGTTTATTGAAGAACTTACCTGGAGCGAAGTGCATGATGCCGTTGCTGCGGGCAAATCGACCATCATCATTCCGGTCGGTGGAACCGAGCAAAGCGGTCCGCACATGGCACTGGGCAAGCATAATGTCCGCGTCAGGGTACTCGCTGGCAAGATCGCGACAACACTGGGGAATGCCTTGGTGGCACCAGTGCTGGCGTATGTACCGGAAGGCGCTATTACGCCGCCAACAGGTCACATGCGTTTTGCCGGAACCATCTCGATTCCGGATGAGGCGTTCAAAGGTCTGCTCGACGGCACGGCACGCAGCTTCAAACAGCACGGCTTTGTCAATATCGTCCTTATTGGCGACCATGGCGGCTACCAGTCCCAGTTAAAAACCGTGGCAGCGCGCCTGAACCGCGACTGGGCGGCAACGCCGGCGCGTGCCCACTTTATCGCCGACTATTATCGTGCGGCAGATACCGATTACGTCAAGGCCTTGCACGCGAAGGGCTTGAGTGAGGCGCAGATCGGTACCCATGCCGGCACGGCAGACACGTCCCTGATGCTCGCTATTGATGCATCACTGGTCAGAACTGAGCTGATGCGGCGTGACCCGAAGGAAGAGCGCGCCAGCGGCGTCAGCGGTGACCCGCGGCCATCAAGCGCCGCGCTGGGTCAGACTGGCGTCGAGCTGATTGTCGCCAGGACAGTGGCGGCAATCCGTACCGCACAGGGTGTGGCGCGGTAACTACAGTTACCGCAGTTGAGTTAAGCAATCGCTTTTTTTACCTCAGGCAGCGCATAGTGAATGCACCGTAGATCCTGAGAAAACCGAATAATTTTGTTAACTTATTTGTTACCTTATTTATTACCTTATTTATTACCTTATTTATTACCTTATGTAGTGACCGAGAAATTGAGAGAATGATCATGCGCAAGAAATTAGTGGCACCCATCGTTATTGTATGCACCTTGTCGGGGACCGCGGCCTGGTGGCTGGCATCCCAGGCATTGGCCAAACCTGTCACCCCCACCGCGCCGGCCAGCGCGGCCATCGCCACCGTACCCGGCATGCCAGTGGTAGTCGATCCCAACAATCTCTACAGCGAAACAATACCGGAACGCATGAGTGCGGCCGTTGCTGGCGCGCTCGAACGTGTCTACGTACCCAATCACACGGCCAATACGGTCTCCGTCATTGATCCGGTGACGCTCAAGCTGGTCGACACCTTTAAAGTTGGCGTCAATCCGCAGCATATTGTGCCTTCATGGGATTTAAAGACGCTCTGGGTCGCCAACAACGCCGAAGGCCGTAAAGATGGCAGCCTGACGCCGATCGACCCGAAAACGGGTAAGCCAGGTAAAGCCATTCCGGTGGAAGATCCGTACAACCTGTATTGGTCGCCGGATGGCAAGTCAGCGATTGTGGTGGCAGAAGAATTCAAGCGTCTTGACTTTCGCGATCCACAAACCATGGCACTGCAATATTCCATCAGTGCACCGCAATGCGGTGGCATCAACCATGCCGATTTCTCGATCGACGGCAAGTTTGCGCTCTTCACCTGCGAGTTCAACGGCTCGGTTACCAAGATTGACCTGGTACAGCGCAAGGTCGAGGGTACGATCAAGCTCAGCAGATACTTCACCCGTCCAGAAGTACTGGCGATGCTTGAAACTCCAGGTAAAAAGCCGAAATACGTGCCTGACCCGAGCACGCTTGGGGGAGAAATCTGTACCACTCCCGGTATGCCGCAGGACGTCCGTTCCTCACCCGATGGCAAGACTTTTTTTATTGCCGACATGATGGCCGATGGCGTACATGTGGTGGATGGCGCCTCATTCAAGCAAATCGGTTTTATTGCGACCGGTGTCGGCGCGCATGGCCTGTATCCGAGCCGCGATGGCAAAAGTCTGTACGTCGCCAACCGCGGCTCAAATAAGATTCGCGGTACACGGGGCGGAAAAGGCAGCGTCTCCGTCATTGATTTTGCAACCCGTAGCGTCACCAAAACCTGGCCGATTCCGGGTGGCGGCAGCCCTGACATGGGCAATGTCAGCGCTGACGGTAAATATCTGTGGCTGGCAGGACGCTATGATGATGTGGTTTATCGCATCGATACGAGCGGCGGCTTGGTGGATAAAGTCAAGGTCGGCCGCGAACCACATGGCCTGACCGTATGGCCACAACCAGGCCGCTATTCACTCGGACATACCGGCAACTTGCGCTGACCGCGCCCATTGTCCGTTTATTTACAACACCTCAGGGACAACTTGAGGTTTGTGAATGATGGCTCGTGAATTGTGAATTGTGAATTGTGAATTGAGATTTGGACATTGCAAGCGCGCCGGTATTGAGCCACCATTCAATGCCGGCGCGTTTACTTTCCGCCTCCGAAAACTGATCATCCCGTCTATTGCATCAAGTCCGATTCTGGCGTCCCGGACGAACTCTCGCCAGCCTCTCCGCGCTCTTTAGCCAGCCAGCTATCTGCGACCTATCCTCCATTACCCCGCCCTTTGCACCTCTGTGCTCTAAACCTTGCATCAGCCGCCTATTTTATTGCCGCAATCGAGCGCTCTGTGTGCTAGCGAACTGACCAGTGACTAAGAAGTGAGGATACTGAAGGCTATTCCTGTTTGTTTAGCCGTACGCCTCACTGAAAGTATCACATGTCCACCATCCATATTTCAGACGATTACCCCGTCCATCACGAGCCCGAAAATTTCTCTGACCGTGTCGCCTTGGGGATCACCAAATTCTTGCGATTCATCGCTGACCGCTTTTTTGCCAAGCGTTATGGCCATCGTGCCGTAGTGCTCGAAACCGTCGCAGCCGTACCCGGCATGGTCGGTGGCCTGCTGCAGCATCTCAAGGCCCTGCGCCTGATCAAGGATGATAATGGCTGGGTACACCAGTTACTCGAAGAAGCCGAAAACGAGCGCATGCACCTGATGACCTTTGTGCAGATTGCCCAGCCAACCACATTTGAACGCGTCGTGATTTTCATGACCCAGCTGATTTTTTATAACCTGTACTTCTTCATTTATCTTTTCTCGTCAAAAACGGCTCACCGTATCGTTGGCTACTTTGAAGAGGAAGCCTATTTCAGCTATTCCGAATACCTCCATGGCATCGACGATGGCACCTACGAGAACGTCGCCGCACCAGCAATTGCCATCAAATACTGGAAGCTGTCACCAGACGCCCGCTTGCGTGAAGTCGTGATCGCCGTCAGAGAGGACGAAGCAGGACACCGTGACGTCAATCATACCTTTGCAGATGAACTGACCGCCTGATATTGCGCATCGCCAGCCGACAGGCGAAGCCCGGGACGGTTCAAGAAGTGGCAAAAACGGGTACGATATTTCACCCGCTTCCCAGCCTGACACCAGGCCTGTAACAGAAAGAATTTAACACGCTCATCGCTTCCTGCAAACGCAGCACACAAGCTGTATTTCAGGAACGGGAGCAACCCTGTGGCAATCAACCCGTGATTTGCCACTTCACTCCGACACAAGGACACATCATGACAGTTGCATTAGGATTTGCCGCAGCAGCGGCCAAAGCACCCTTAAAGCCATACACCTTCGAACGCCGGACCCCGGGTGAAGAAGACGTCTCGATCGACATTAAATTTTGTGGCGTCTGCCACTCCGATATCCATCAGGCCCGCGACGAATGGGGTGGTGCCATCTTCCCGATGGTACCGGGTCACGAAGTGGCTGGCGTCGTCAGCGCCGTAGGTAGCAAGGTCAGTAAATTCAAGGTGGGCGACCATGTCGGCGTCGGCTGTTTCGTCGACTCCTGCACCACCTGCGCGACGCGTAATGTCGACCAGGAGCAATACATGCCGGGTCTGGTACAAACCTACAATAGCGTTGAGGCCGATGGCGTTACACCTACCATGGGCGGCTACTCGAATCACATGGTCGTCAAGGAAGGCTATGTCCTGTCGATTCCGGACAATCTGCCGCTGGACGCCGCCGCGCCTCTGCTGTGCGCCGGTATCACGCTGTATTCCCCGCTGCACCACTGGAAAGCCGGTCCGGGCAAGAAAGTGGCCATCATCGGTATGGGCGGACTGGGCCACATGGGTGTCAAGCTGGCATACGCCATGGGTGCCGATGTGACGGTACTGAGCCAAACCCTGTCGAAACAGGAGGACGGCCTGCGTTTTGGCGCAGCGCATTACTACGCCACCAATGATCCGGAAACATTTACCAGTTTGCAGGGAGAGTTCGATCTGATCATCAACACGGTTGGCGCCAGTATCGACTGGAATGCCTACCTGAACCTGCTCAAAGTCGATGGCACCATGACGCTGATCGGCGTTCCTGAAGCGCCAATCCCGGTCAGTGCATTTTCACTCATCGGTGGTCGCCGGACATTGGCAGGATCAATGATAGGCTCGATCAAGGAAACTCAGGAAATGCTCGATTTCTGCGGCAAGCACAATATCGTGGCCGACATTGAACTCATTCCCATCCAGTCCATCAATGAAGCCTTCGACCGCGTCGTGAAGAGTGACGTGCGCTATCGTTTTGTGATCGACATGGCATCGCTAAAAGCGTAATGCCAACGGGCCTTGGCCCGGTAAATTTTTATCTGAACAGGCAAAGGAAGACAAAATCGTCTTTTGCCCGGGCGACGGGCCATTGACATCATTGGTCCGGCTGCCGGAAGGGAACTACCCCGTACGACGGTAACAGCGTCAACCCGGGCGTAGCTTCCGCGCAGGAGTACATTGCTTCACATCAAGGAATGTCTCCCTGCGCACTTCACCTCATTGAATGCCAGCTCACTGCACCTACTGATGAGCCAGGCACACCTGGGTCGTCCAACACGACCAATGTCAATATCTGCATCCAACCTTGTCCTTCTTCAAGCCACTAGCTACGGGAAAAGTAACGTAGTCAGAAAACATAATGAACTCCAACTATTTCGCAAATGAAATTATTATCTTTTTACGCCGCTCTTTCAACGTTAAAAATTGCTTAATTTCCTTCAATTAACATTTTGTGTCGAAAAATATTACACCCGCCTGCTGTTCGATAAGTCTGCTTTTTCATAAGCCGCTGATTAAAAAGACAATTTTTTATTTTTACTTTTCTGGCCTGCATCTTGCTAAATGTGAAGTCTTAACCAACACATCATGAAAGATAAAGATGAAAACGAACACAATCCGATGCGCCCTTGCATTTGCCGCAGTAACGGCCGTCTTACCTAGCCTGGTCCAGGCAGCGCCTATTGTGCTGACCGGCACTATCCGTGATTTCAACTTCTACAACACGACATTCGGCGGCGTCGCCGGACACGTTGATTTTGAAAACAAAATGGGCGACGACCGGGGAATTGTCCAGAATCAGCTGGGCGCCGACGGCAAGCCAGTCTACAATTCGGCGAACTCGAACCCGACAGTCAGCAGCGCCGCCTCTTTTTACCAGTGGTACCATGATGATCCTACAGTCAACAAAACTGGCTCCTTGCAGATCACGCTCAACCCGATCAGTTCTGGCTCAACCATCTACGGTTACACCAATAACTCGTTCTTTCCAGCTGACGGCAAGTTACTCAATCAGACCAACGGTGGACATAATTTTGGCTTCACAACAGAGTTTCACACCCTGTTCACCTACATGACGGCCAATAACGACACCTTTAACTTTGCCGGCGATGACGACGTATTCGTGTTCATCAATGGAAAATTGGCTCTTGACCTGGGTGGCGTACACGCTTCCGAAACAGGGAACTTTAACCTCAACAATATTAAAACTGCTTTCGGACTGGTAGATGGCAGCAACTATTCGCTCGATATATTCCAGGCAGAACGTCATACCGTTGCCTCTAATTTCAGCATGCAAACGTCATTGCAGCTCAATTCCGTACCGGAACCAGGCTCGCTGGCTCTGATGGGACTGGCGCTGATCGGCCTCGTTGGTAGCCAGTTACGCAGGAAACAATAAGCGGATAAGTATCGTCGCTTACCCAAGGAAGGGTAAGCGATTCATGGCCGATTCGTGGCTTCAAGTGGCGCAAGCATGCTTCACTGGAAGCCACGACTGGTATTTTTCATTCCGGCTTACCGCTCAGGGCGTGCTGCGCCAGCCACCACCCAGCGACTGGATCAACGCTACGGCCGTCGTCTGACGGTCCGCCTGCGCTTGCACCAGAGCGCGTCTGGCCGATAGCGCCGTTGCCTGCGCCGTCACCACTTCGGTGTAGTTCACCTGCCCTGCCTTGTAGCGGTTCAGCAGTTGCGTCTCAACCTGGTCGGCCGCGTCCGAAACCTCACGGCGCAAGACCTGCTGCTGCGTCAATACGCGCGTGGCTGAAAGCTGATTCTCAACGTCACCAAAGGCAACCAGTACGGTCTGGCGATAACGCGCGACTGCCACCTGATGCTGCGCCTCGGCACCGGCTACTGCAGCGCGTGTGGCACCACCGTTAAAGAGGGTTTGCGCTGCACTCAGGCCAAACGACCAGACCGCATTGGATACATTAAACAACTGGGCCACTTCACTGACATTGGTGCCGTAAGATCCGGACAGGCCGATATTGGGATAATAGGCCGCCCGCGCGATACCGATCTGCTCATTGGCCAGCGCCACCAGGCGCTCTGCTGCGGCGATATCGGGACGGCGTTGCAACAGTGCCGATGGCACGCCAGCCGGCACGTCCGGTACCGTCACTTGCCAGGGCGCTGACACCAGCGTGAAATCGGCCGGGGCCTTGCCCAGCAAAATGGCGATGGCATGTTCGAGCTGGGCGCGCTGGCGTGTCAGCGACAGTGCGTCCACCCTGGCACTGGCCAGTTGCGTCTGCGCCTGCAGCACATCAGATCTGGCCGCAATACCGGCGTCAAAACGATTTTGCGTAATCTGCAAGACCCGCTGATAGCCTTCAATGGTCGCGTCCAGCAGCGCCCTTTGCGCATCGGTCTGGCGCAAGGAAAAATAGTTGATGGCCAGTTCACCCTGGGCCGACAGGCGCGCTGCCGCCAGGTCAGCGGCACTGGCCTGGGCACTGGCGTCCGCCGCATTGACACCGGCGCGCAGGCGACCCCAGATATCGGGCTCCCAACTGCCACCGATGTTAAGGCGATACGCGTTTTCCGGGCCACCCGAATTACCGGAATTGACCACGCCACCGACGACGGTGGAGCGGCCAGAGCCACTGGAGCCACCGCTACGGTCGCCGTTGGTAGTAATTGACACCGTTGGGAACAACGTGGCGCGTTGCTGCTGCACCAGCGAACGCGCCTGGGCATACGACGCCACTGCCGCTGCTACGTTCTGGTTGGAGACCTCGATGGAAGCGGCAAATTCATTGAGCATGGGATCACCAAACAGCGTCCACCACGATCCGCGTTCCAGTGTGTCTGCCGGCGCGGCGGGCGACCAGTCACCCGCCTCCTTGAACACTGTCGGTTGCGGCGTGTCCGGGCGCTGATAGACCGGGCCGACGGCGCAGCCGCTGACCAGTGCAGCGGCAAGAGCCATCACAGACAATTGGAAATGAAGTCGCCGGCGGAAAGGTGGAATCGTACGCATAGTTTTACTCATTTGGGTGTGGACGACAGTGCGTCATCTTGCAGATGGCCCAGCTCACGTTCGGCCGGGCTGCGGTGGCGTAACTTATCGAGCAGGATGTAGACAACCGGGGTGGTCAGCAAAGTCAGGATCTGGCTCACGACCAGACCACCGATGATGGCCACGCCTAGCGGCCGGCGCAGTTCCGAGCCTTCGCCAAAACCGATCGCCAGCGGCAAGGCGCCCAGCGCTGCAGCCAGCGTCGTCATCAGGATAGGACGGAAGCGCAGCAGGCAGGCTTCGCGTACGGCATCAAACGGCGAGAGCCCGCGCGAGCGCTCCGCCTCCAGGGCAAAGTCGATGATCATGATGGCATTTTTCTTGACGATCCCCAGCAACAGGAATACCCCGATCAGCGCAATGATGGAAAATTCCATGTCGAACAGCAGCAGCGCCAGCACCGCGCCGACACCCGCAGAGGGCAAGGTAGAGAGCACAGTGACAGGATGTACCAGACTTTCGTACAAGATACCGAGCACAATATAGATCACGACGATGGCGGCGGCGATCAGCAAGGGTTGCTGGTCGTTGGACTCCTGCGCTGCCCGCGCCGTGCCCTCAAAACTGCCCCGCACATTGGTCGGCATACCAATATCGGCTTCAGCCTGTTTCAGCGCCGCCTTGCCGTCTTCCAGATTGCTGCCCTCGGCCAGGTTAAACGAGACCGTGGTGGCCAGTTCGCCATCCTGATGGCTGATGGAGGTCGGGGTCGAACCCTCGGCAAAACTGGCGATGGCGGACAGCGGCACCATCTTGGTCGCCGCTCCGCTCAGGGCCTGGCCACTGGACGGATCGCGTGACGCACCGAGGTTGACGGGGGCCGCATTCGCCGTAGTATTGGCCGAGACGAACGGCTTGGAAGGCACATACACATCCTTGAGCGCTTCCGGCGTCTGTGCATATTGCGGCGCAACGCCCATGATCACGTGATACTGATTCAGCTCATCGTAAATGGTCGCCACCTGACGCTGGCCAAAGCCGTTGTAAAGCGCATTATCGACGTCGCGGGTTCCGATCCCGAGCTTGGTCGCGCTATCCTTGTCGATCGTCACGAAGGTCTCGACTCCGTTTTCTTCCTGATCGGTATCCACGTCGATCAACTCCGGCTGCTTTTTCATGGCCTCGGCGAGCCTGCCGGCCCACAGTTTCAGGTCCGCGCTGTTATCACTCTTGAGCGTGTACTGATAGGTCGAGTTGGAGGAGCGCCCGCCCATGCGTAAATCCTGCACCGGGTTGAGGTACAGCGATACTCCGGTCACCAGCGCGAGCTTGGGTCGCAGGCGCGCAATCACGGCCTGGCCGCCGTCGCTCCGCTCTGAGACTGGCTTGAGATTGATGAACATGAATCCACCGCCGGCCCTGCCACCACCAGTAAAGCCGACCACAGTCGCCACTGCCGGATCAGCCCGGATAATATCGACCAGCTCTTTGAGCTTGCCTTGCATGGCCTTGAACGAGATACTCTGGTCAGCGCGTACGCCGCCATTGATCTGGCCGGTATCTTGCCGGGGAAAAAATCCTTTTGGCGCAGCGCTGAACAGATACACGTTCAGGCCAATGACGAACAGCAGGATGACCATCACCAGACCCTGGCTGGCAAGCGCCCAGTCGAGCGAATGGCGGTAGCCTGCGAGTAACTTGTCGAAACCGCGCTCGGCCCATTGCGCCAACCTGCCCGGAGGACGTTCCAGCCCACCGGGCTTGAGCAGCCAGGCGCACATCATGGGCGTTGTTGTCAGCGAAATGACGAGTGAAATCAGGACTGCCGCAGACAGCGTTACCGCAAATTCGCGGAACAGGCGACCGACCTGGCCGCCCATGAACAGCAGCGGAATGAACACCGCCACCAGCGACAGGCTGATCGAGAGCACCGTAAAGCCAACCTCGCGCGCGCCCAGCAGCGCAGCCTGCATGCGATCCATGCCCTGCTCAATGTGGCGGGTGGTGTTTTCCAGCACCACAATGGCATCGTCGACGACAAAACCGGTGGCCACCGTGAGCGCCATCAGGCTCAGGTTATTGAGGCTAAAGCCGAGCAGGTACATCACACAGAAAGTGCCCAGCAGCGATACCACGGTAGCGACCGCAGGCACAATGGTGGCCCGCACGCTGCGTAAAAATACGCTCACCACCAGCACGACCAGCAAGACGGAAATCATCAGGGTGATCTCGATTTCGTGCAGCGAGGCGCGAATCGAGTTGGTGCTGTCAGAGGCCACCTCAAGCTTCACATCACCCGGCAACTGCGCCTGCAAGGTCGGCAATAACGCGCGGATACCATCGACAGTTTCGATGACGTTGGCGCCCGGCTGACGCGTCACCAGCACAATGACGGCAGGATCACCGTTGAATAATCCCAGCGTATTGATATTTTCAACGCTGTCGATCACCTTGGCCACATCATCGAGCCGGATGGCGGCGCCATCGCGCCAGGCTACGACCAGACTGCGGTAATCGACCGCTTTGCGCCCGCCGGTAGTACCGCTGGCTTGCGAATAAATTTGCAAATGGTTGCCGTTGCCCTCGATCGCTCCCTTGGGCCGGTTGGCGTTGGTCGCCTGAATCGCGGCGCGCACGTCTTCCATCGAGACGCCATAGCGGTTGAGTGCATACGGTAGCAGGTCAACCCGGACCGCAGGCAGCGAACCGCCGCCAATTTCGACGTCGCCCACACCTTTGACCTGGGCCAGCTTTTGCTGCACCAAGTTGGTCACGGTTTCATAAATCTGGCCTGGCGTACGGGTCTTGGAAGTGAGCGCCAGAATCATGACCGGCGCATCCGACGGATTGGCCTTGCGGTAAGTCGGATTGCTGCGCAAGGTTGCGGGCAGATCGACCCGGGCCGCATTGATAGCCGCCTGCACTTCGCGCGCGGCCGAGTCAATCTTGCGGTTGAGGTCAAACTGCAGACTAATGCGGGCCGAACCGCTGCGGCTGGAAGAGGTCATTTCGTTGACGCCGGAGATCACCCCGAGACGCCGTTCCAGCGGCGTTGCCACACTGCTTGACATGGTTTCCGGACTGGCTCCCGGCAACGAGGCATTGACCGAGATGGTCGGATAATCGACCTGAGGCAACGGCGACACCGGCAGCACAAAAAACGCGCCGATGCCAGCCAATGCAATCCCCAGCGTCAGGAGAACGGTGGCGATCGGCCTGCGGACAAACGGTTCCGACAGGTTCATGGTACCGCCTCGCCGGAAACCTTCGCAGGGTTGCCTTCAGACTGATCTGTACTACGGCCTGACCAGCGTCGCGCCATACGGTCGAAACCAAGATAAATCACCGGCGTCGTGAACAGGGTCAATACCTGGCTCACGATCAGTCCGCCGAAAATAGCCAGACCCAGCGGACGGCGCAACTCGGCGCCATCGCCCCAGCCCAGCATCAGTGGGACCGCAGCAAACAGCGCTGCCAGCGTCGTCATCAGGATCGGACGCAGGCGCAGCATGGCCGCCTGCTGGATCGCGTCACGTGGCGACTTGCCTTCGTCGCGCTCGGCCTCAATGGCAAAGTCGATCATCATGATGGCGTTTTTCTTGACAATACCAATGAGCAAAATAATGCCGATAATGCCGATCACGCCCAGCCCCTGGCCGCTGATCATCAGCGCCAGCAAGGCGCCGACACCGGCTGAGGGCAAGGTCGACAGGATCGTCAGCGGATGGATATAGCTCTCATAAAGTACACCGAGCACGATGTAGACGCAGACCATCGCGGCCATGATCAGCCAGAGCTGGTTCGACAGCGAAGACTGGAACGCGCCGGCGGCACCGAGAAAGCTCATCGTGACCGTTTGAGGCAGCTTGATCTCGGCTGCCGCGGCGCGGATCGCATCGACTGACTGACCCAGCGAAGTGCCGGGCGCAGTATCAAAACCGATGGTAGTCGAAGGGTATTGCGCCACGTGGGTGATCTGCAGCGGCGCCGGCTCTTCCGTGATGCTGGCCACGGCTGAGAGTGGAGTCGATTTGCCCGAGCCGGTGCGCAACGGCAACTGGGCCAGCGCCGCAATCGACATCGCCTCATCGCGCCTGGCTTCGAGGATCACGCGGTACTGGTTGGTCTCGGTAAAAATAGTCGAGACGATACGCTGGCCGTAGGCGCTGTAGAGGGCATCATCAATGGAGGCGGCGGTAATCGACAGGCGCGAGGCACTGTCGCGGTCAATATTGACAAAGGCCGCAGTGCCGGTGGCACCGGCGTCGGTAGTCACATTGCGAACCTGCTCGCGACCCTTCAGATTTTGTACCAGCTTGTGCGCCCATTCGGTCACCGTGGCGCTATCGGCACCCTCGATCGAGACGCGATACTGCGTCGGCCCGGTTTCGGCATCAATCGTCAGATCCTGGGTCGGCTGCAAATACAGAGTGACGCCCGGCACCTGAGCGACGCGCTCACGCAGGCGCTGCATGATGACGTCCTGACTATCTGAACGCTCCGGGCTAAGGTTGATGAGCATGCTGCCGGTATGGAGCATGGTGTTGTTCGCCGCATCGACGCCCACATTGGAACTCAGTGTCGCCACATCCGGGTCGGCCAGGATCGCCTTGGCAGCAGCCTGCTGCAACTCGGCCATACCCGCGTACGAAATGGCCTGGCGCGCTTCTACCCGTGCCTGTAACTGGCCGGTATCCTGAGTCGGGAACAAGCCTTTCGGAATCACGATGTAGAGCAGCACCGTCAGCGCCAGCGTGGCAAATGCAGCCAGCAGGGTCAGGCTCTGGTGTTCCAGCACCCAATCGAGTGAATGGCCGTAGCGCACGATCACGCGATCAAAAAAGGCCTGGGTCTTGCGCGCCAGGGCATTGGGTTTTTCTTCCTCACGGCTCAGCAGCCAGCGGGCCGACATCATCGGCACCAGCGTGAGCGAAACGACCGCCGAGAGCAAAATGGTGATCGCCAGGGTCATGGCAAACTCGCGGAACAAGCGGCCCACAATGTCACCCATGAACAGCAGCGGAATCAATACCGCCAGCAGCGAGATCGTGAGCGAAATAATGGTAAAACCGATCTGCGCGGCACCCTTGATCGCCGCGTCCATCGGGCTGTAGCCTTTTTCAATGTAGCGCGCGATATTCTCGATCATGACGATCGCATCATCGACCACGAAACCGGTTGCGATGGTGAGCGCCATCAGGCTCAGGTTATTGAGGCTGTAGCCGAGCAGGTACATGGCACCAAAAGCACCAATGAGCGAAATGGGTACTGCAAGGCTGGCGATGATGGTGGCCCGGATACTGTGCAGAAAGGCAAAGATCACCAGCACCACCAGCACGACGGCCAGTAGCAGCTCAAGTTCAACGTGACTGACCGAGGCGCGGATACCGGTGGTGCGGTCACTCAATACATCGAGTTGTACCGACGCCGGCAGTCCTTCCTGTAATTCTGGCAGCAGCGCCTTGATCGCATCAACCGTCGCAATCACATTGGCGCCAGGCTGGCGTTGCACATTGAGAATAATGGCCGGCTTGAGGCCGGACCAGGCCGCCAGCCGGACGTTTTCCGCGCTGTCGACCACTTGCGCCACGTTCGACAAGCGCACTGGCGCACCATTGCGGTAAGCCACGATCAGATTCTTGTACTCGGGAGCGGTCAGCAACTGGTCGTTGGCATTGATGGTATAAGCCCGGGTCGGACCGTCAAAACTGCCCTTGGCGCTATTGGCATTTGCCGCCGAAATCGCTGTCCGCAGGGTGTCCAGCCCCAGACCATAGGCCGCGAGCGATTCGGTATCGGCCTGAATGCGTACCGCCGGCCGTTGCCCGCCACTGAGCGAGACCAGGCCAACACCGCTGACCTGGCTGATCTTCAGCGCCAGGCGCGTATTGGCCAGATTCTGCACTTCCGTCAGGGCTACCGAATCGGATGTAATGGCCAGCGTCAGTACCGGCGCATCAGCCGGATTGACCTTGGCGTAGACCGGTGGTGCCGGTAAATCTGCCGGCAACAGTGAGCCGCCGGCGTTGATCGCGGCCTGCACTTCCTGTTCTGCGACATCAAGCGTCTGGCCAAGGCCAAACTGCAGGGTCACGACCGACACCCCGGCAGCACTGGTTGAACTCATGCGCGCCAGACCGGACATCTGGCCGAACTGGCGTTCCAGCGGCGCTGTGACGGTGCGTGCCATGACTTCCGGACTGGCGCCCGGATAGAGCGTCTGTACCTGGATCGTCGGAAAATCAACCTGCGGCAACGCTGACAGCGGCAGCATTTTAAAGCCGACCAGACCCGCCAGCACAATGGCCAGCATCAGCAGCGAGGTTGCTACCGGACGCTTGATAAAGGGGGCTGACGGATTCATCCGGCCACCTTGCCAAACACTCCTGCGAGCTTACTCATTGTTCCGCTTTCTGACGCTGACGACGGCCTTCGCCAGCGGCAGGTAAGGTAGAGGATGCAGGTGCAGCTTCTGGTGCAGCTTCTGGTGCAGCTTCTGTTGCCGATGCAGGTACCGCAACTGCTGCACCTGTCGCTGGCATCGCTGAAGCTGCAGTGGTGGACGCTGCTGCCGGCCCCGCTGCGCCGCCACGGCGACGTCCGCCTCCTGCCATCATCGGCTTATCACCCGGCAGGGTTACCTTGGAGCCGTCCTTGAGCCGGTCGGCACCTTCCGTAATCACTTGCTCACCCTCTTTCAAGCCACTCTTGACCTCGACATTTTCAATTGTGGCCTGCCCCCGTACGACCGGTCGCAACGCCACGGTACGCTCTTTGGCATTGAGTACGTAGACAAAATCACCGGCACTGCCATGCCGCAATGCGGTCACCGGCACCATGATGGCGTCTTTGATGACAGTGAGTTCCAGCCGCAGATTAACAAACTGACTAGGGAAAAGCGCCTGCCCTGCGTTAGCGAAACGAGCCTTTGCACGGACCGTACCGGTCTGCACATCCACCTGATTATCGAGCGCGGCAAACTTGCCGGTCTCCAGCGTTTTGCTACGGGTGCGGTCCAGCGCAATGGCAGTCAGGCTGGCGTTTTGCACGATGCGCGCCTGCAACTCAGGTACGCGATCCTGTGGTACGGCAAATTCCACATCCACCGGCGAGAGCTGCGTGATGACGGCAATGCCGTTGGTATCACCACTGCCGACGAGGTTACCGAGATCAATCACGCGCAGGCCGACGCGGCCGGTAATGGGTGCGGTAATCTGGGTAAAGCTCAGATTCAGTTTGGCCATTCCTTCAGCGGCACGGTCGGTCATGACCGTCCCCTCAAGTTGCTTGACCAGCGCGGTCTGGGTATCTGCCTCCTGACGCGCAATCGAATCTTGTTCCAGCAACGTACGGTAACGTACCAGCGTCACGCGGGCGCTGTCTAGCTGCGCCTCGTCACGCTGACGCTGTCCGGCGGCCTGCAGCAACGCCATCTCAAACGGGCGCGGATCAATCACGGCCAGTACCTGACCGGCTTTCACCAACTGCCCTTCACTGAAGTTGATTTTTATCAGGATACCGGACACTTGCGGCCTGACGGTGGCAGTGGCGGCGGCTGTTACCGTGCCTAGCGCATCGAGCATGATCGGAATATCGGTTTTTTTGGCAGTCGCCACACCCACCGTTGTCGCCGGCGTACCGCGCCTGCCGCCGGCGCCAGATGCGGCGTCTTCGGACGGATGGAGCAGATACCAGGTCAGTGCGCCCAGTGCGGCCATCACCAGCACGGCGATGATGCCACCGATGAGTCTGGAACGGCGGCTGCGCGGTTGAGAAGGGGGTGTGGTGGTGACGGGCGACTCCATGCATATCCTTGAATGAAAGGCAAAAAAAAATTTGTGCGCCACTCTATCATGGAGCTCCACCTCGCTATGTGTCGTATCGTACATAGCCGCCATAAAAATAAGCCCCTGCGGACAGGATGCAGAGATAAGTGGCTACAAGTTGCTACCAGCCGCTACAAAACGTTACAACTTTAGCATGGCCGGACTTGACCTCAGGGTGACGGCCGGCAGTGACGATCACTACCGGCGTGGACTAAAAAGTGTGGGATAAAAAGTGTGGGATAAAAAATGCGGGCTAAGAAGTATGGGCTAACAGCACCAGCTCACACCGTCGCAATGGGTGTGACGGGTGAGCCGACCGCACCCGGCAGGCGCAACGGCGGTGCCGTCAGCATGAACCGATGGCGCTTGTGCTGCGCCAGCCAGTTTGCCAGTTCCGGCAAGTACCAGAGCTCACCGAGTGGCAAACCCAGCTTGAACAGGCAGTGATGGTGCAGTGGCAAAACGGATTTTTTACCCGCCATCACTAGCGCTGGGTAAGCCTCTACCGCATAGTTATCTGCGCACAGTGCCGTAATGCCGGACTCGGTAATCCAGTTCAGCAGACGCTCGTCGCGCCCGTTTAAGACCGAACAGGAATGATGCAGCACATGCGGATCGGGCTGACCGCCCATGCCCACCACCAGTTCGGCAAACCCGGTGCGCAGCACCAGCATGTCGCCGGCCTCCACCTCGACGCCGTCCGCGGCCATGATTGCGCTCAACTCTTCATAGCCGATCAGCTGGCGCGCCTGGCCATAATGCCGGAATAGATCAACCAAAACACCGCGCCCCTGCATGCCGTGCTTCGCCATGTGCTCTATCCCCAGAGATTTGGCAAACGACAGGCCCGGGCCATCGCACCCACAGGCTTGCTCCTGACCGTCGTCGGCATACTTGAGCGGCCCCTGAATATCGCGGCCAGCCCGATAGCCGTTGTAATACACCAGCTCATCATGCCCGTCGCCATCGGCATCAAACCTTGCCCCGACATGCGCCAGCGCATCCCATTGTGTTGAGTACTGCAGCGAGATCAGTACCTGGTCGTCCGACACCACATCAATGCACTCCGGGTCAAGCTTGGACATGGGAAAGTTAAGCATCGGCTTGCCATCGCGATAGGTCGGCTCCAGACGCGGTGGATTACGCCTTGGATTAAGCGCGTTGCCGCCGGGAAGATCCAATGGCAGCGAAAGACAAAAACTCTTGCCCTCGCGGATTTCTGCCGCAGCTTTCAGTATTTGCTGCTGCCCGATCAGATTAACGCGACCGAGCTGGTCGTCGGCCCCAAAGTCACCCCAGTTCGATCCCGCAGGACGATTTTTCCATCTCATGAACAGTCTCCTTGTTGAGCAAAACAGTGATTACCATCAGCTGGCGCGAAGCGCACGTACGATGCCATGACAATCAGAAAGCAGGAAAAACTACACTTTTACGTCTCCCGTGTATCCCCGCGAGTGCGTCCCGCAATTGACCAATGCATTAGTGACGCTACATCAGGCTACTCTGAAATGATCTGGCGGGCGAATACTTTAGCGATTCGTTCTGCATAGCAGAATCTCCATTCTCTACAAAGTGGTCAATCGCAAGGAAATTTTCCGGCGTATCGCCCGTGACACGCAGCGCTTATGCCGGGTCTTCGCCATGGCACTATGCAGACGGTGAGCGGCATAAAATTGCGGCCTTCTTTACTTGTGTAGTCGACACTGCTACTATTAATTTCAACAAGACGAAGTTTCACCATGCAGTATTGAAAGCAATGATCATCAGGCTAAAACATCCGGCGCCAGTAAAACGCTAGTGACGCCGGTAACGCCGGTGATGCCAGCACCCGCAACGACCACAGAGTCGCCGGTTCACTTGAAACATGTTGAGGAGACTGCAGGATGAACGTCAGGGAGCTATTCAAGATTGAAGGCAAGGTGGCGCTGGTCACCGGTGGTTCACGCGGGCTCGGTCTGCAGATCGCCGAGGCGCTGGGCGAAATGGGCTGCAAGCTAGCCCTCACCGCACGCAAGGCCGATGAGCTGGTGCAAGCCAGAACCCATCTTGAGACCCTGGGCATCGAGGTGCTGACCATCGTCAATGACCTTACTGATACCGCACAGATTCCTGGTATGGTTGAGCAGGTCATAGAGCGTTTCGGCACCATTGATATCCTGGTCAATAACGCCGGCGCCACCTGGGGTGCGCCAGCCGAAGAGTATCCGGATGCCGCCTGGCACAAGGTCATGGACCTGAACGTCAATGCCCTTTTTTTTGTCGCCCGCGAAGTGGCACGGCGCTGCATGATTCCGCAACAGTCCGGCAAGATCATCAACATTGCCTCGGTGGCTGGCCTGCGCGGCAGCGCCACCAACGTCTCCACGATCGCCTATCACACCTCCAAAGGCGCAGTGGTCAACTTCACCCGCGCACTGGCCTCGGAATGGGGCAAATACAATATCAACGTCAACGCGATCTGCCCCGGCTTTTTTCCCTCAAAAATGTCGGCAGGATTACTCGGGCAAGTCGGCGAAACCGTCATCGCCCGCGCGCCGTTGCACCGGATCGGTGGCGATGACGACTTGAAAGGGGCAGCAGTTTTTTTGGCCTCTGAAGCCTCACGCCACATCACAGGACAAAACCTGGCGGTAGACGGCGGCATGAGCATCGTCTGATTTTCAGCTGATGTTAGCAACGGCGCGAGTCGCCATTGCCACAGCAAGAACGACCAACACACCGGGAACCGGTATGGCCAGCCCGCCACTCACTGCACAGCACTTCATTAACGAAAGCATATCTATGTCGGATCGTCACTTTGACTTTTGGCCCGAAGCCCTGCCGCATCACCTCAGCGTACCGGCCACCAACCTGTATTACAACGTTGAGGTGGCGGCAGCACGCTTCCCGGACAAGCCATTTATACTGTTCTACGACACGCCGGTAAGTTTCGCCCGGTTCAAGGATGAAACGCAGCGCATCGCCGGCTATCTGGAGCAGGTGTGCGGCATCAAAAAAGGCGACCGCGTCCTGCTTTTCATGCAGAACAGCCCGCAGTTCATGCTGGCCTACTACGCCATCTTGCGGGCCAATGCGGTGGTCGTGCCGGTCAACCCGATGAACCTGACCAACGAGTTACGCCATCTGCTCACCGATACCGGCGCGACGACTGCCTTTGTGGCACAAGATCTGCTGGCACAGGTTCAGCCATTGCTAGATCAGGCGCCGGGCCAAGGTCTGGATCATGTGATCGCGGTGGCGTATTGCGATTATCTCGGTCAGGAAACGACAACGACGGTACCAGCGTTCGTTGCCGCGCCGCGCCAGCAGTTTACCGGGCCGGGAATCGCGCTCTGGCACGAGGTACTGGACCGACAACTGATACCAGGACCGCTGACGGCCGGACCGGACGATTTATGCGTCATGCCTTATACCTCCGGCACCACGGGCCAACCCAAGGGCTGCATGCACAGCCACCGTACTGTCATGTATAACGCAATTGCCGCCGGCGAATGGTTTGGCTCGCCGCAGGACACTGTGCTGCTGTCTGTGCTGCCGCTATTTCATGTCACGGGCATGCAAAGTGGCATGAACGGCCCGCTCTTTACCGGCTGCACCGTCGTTGTTCTGCCACGCTGGGATTCGGATGCCGCCGCACTTGCCGTCGAGCGCTATCGCATCTCGACGCTGGCATTGATTTCCACCATGGTGGTCGATTTACTGTTCAACCCGCGCATCGCGCAATACGACCTGACGAGCGTCAAGACCATCCGCGGTGGTGGTGCCGCCATGCCGGCAGCGGTTGCACAAAAGCTGCAGGACCTGTTGGGCGTCGCTTACGTGGAAGGTTACGGCATGTCCGAAACCATCGCCCCTACACACCTGAACCCACAGGCCCGGCCAAAACAGCAATGCCTGGGGATACCGATCTTTGATGTCGACGCCAGGGTAGTCGACCCGCAAACCCTGCGTGCGGTGGAGCAAGG
This sequence comes from Oxalobacteraceae bacterium, assembly GCA_947466695.1. Classification (GTDB taxonomy): domain Bacteria; phylum Pseudomonadota; class Gammaproteobacteria; order Burkholderiales; family Burkholderiaceae_D; genus Undibacterium. The sequence continues at coordinate 28,888 of CANIFC010000012.1, forward strand.
CGAAACTGGTGAAATTCTGGTGCACGGCCCGCAGGTGATGCTGGGCTACTGGAATAATCCGGCCGCAACCAAAGAGGTGTTTGCCGAAATCGACGGCAAACGTTTCCTGCGTACCGGTGACCTGGCCAGGGTCGACGCCGATGGCTATTTTTTCATGGTCGATCGGCTCAAGCGCATGATCAATGTCGCCGGCTTCAAGGTCTGGCCAACCGAAGTGGAAGGCTATATGTACCAGCATCCGGCGATTCAGGAAGTGTGCATCTTCGCCAGCTTCGATGAGCGGCGTGGCGAATCGGTCAAGGCGGCCATCGTGTTAAGGGCCGGCATGCAGGAATCGATCAGCGCGCAGGACATCATCGACTGGGCACATCAGAACATGGCCGCTTACAAAATTCCGCGCACTATCGAATTTTTAGATCAGTTGCCAAAATCGGGGACGGGAAAAATACAATGGCGCAGCTTGCAGGAGCGTGAACTGCCAGCACCAGGAAAAGAAGCGAAGGCGCCCTCGAAGGGATAACGACATCCAGCCATGAATGACACATGACAGCATGTGAGTTTTTATCGACTCACATAAACGGCAACATGGCATGCGTCATGACATGGGCACACTTACCGGGAATAACAGCATGAAGCAGGACACCACAATGGACATAGCAGAACTACTCGAGTCACCTTTTTATACCATCTCCGAACTACTGCGTCTGCACGCTTCACAGCAGCCGCAGCATCTGGCCCTGATCCAGGGTGAGCAACAACTGGACTACGCCGCACTCGATCAGTTACTCGACCGCACTGCCAGCGCCTTGCAGCGCGATGGCGTGCAGGTGGGAGACTCCGTGGCAATTTGTGCCGCTGCCTCGATCAACTATGCGGTTATTTTTCTTGGCGCCCTGCGCGCTGGCGTGACAGTGGTACCGCTTGCACCCTCCTCCACCGCTGCAAGCCTGGTAGCGATGGCGGCCGACGCTGGGGCACGCCTGCTGTTTGCCGATAGCGCAGTGGCACAACAACTATCACCTTTGGCGGAATCGCTTGCCACGCGAATGATCACCATCGACAGTGCGCAATTTGAGGACTGGCTGGCACCAGCCAACAGCCAGCCGGCAGCGGTAACGATCCCGCCAGAACTGCCCTTCAATATTATTTATTCCTCTGGCACCACTGGCGCGCCCAAGGGCATCGTGCAATCGCATGCCATGCGCTGGATGCATGTCCGGCGCGGCACGCTCACCGGCTACGGACCGCAGGCAGTCACCCTGATTTCAACGCCGCTCTATTCCAACACCACCCTCGTCAGTTTCTTTCCTACTTTGGCACTGGGTGGCACCGTCGTACTGCTGGCTAAATTTGACGCTGCCACCTATCTGGCGCTGGCCGAACAGCATCGGGTGACCCATACCATGCTCGTTCCGGTGCAATATCAGCGCCTGATGGCCCACGCGACATTCGACCAGACCGACCTGTCCGCATTTCGCATGAAGTTCTCTACCAGCGCACCGTTTGGTGCCGCCTTGAAAGCCGATATCCTGCAGCGCTGGCCCGGCGGGCTCATCGAATATTACGGCATGACCGAAGGCGGAGGCACCTGCATGCTGGCGGCGCACGAGTTTCCGCATAAGCTGCACACGGTCGGCTGCCCGGCACCGGAACATGACATCCGCCTCATCGACGAAGACGGACGCGAAGTGGCGCAAGGCGAAACCGGCGAGGTGGTCGGACATTCGGCTGCCATGATGACCGCCTACTACAAGCAGCCAGCCAAGACCGCCGAAGCGGAATGGCATGATGCCAGCGGCAAGCGCTTCATACGTACCGGTGACGTCGGGCGCTTTGATGAGGACTGTTTCCTGATCCTGCTGGACCGCAAGAAAGACATGATAATCTCGGGCGGATTCAATATCTATCCGAGTGATCTTGAAGCGATCCTGAGCCAGCATCCCGAGGTGGCGGAAGTGGCGGTAGTAGGCGTTGCATCAACCCGCTGGGGCGAAACGCCCGTGGCGTTTGCAGTCAGGCGTGCAGACTCAGAGTTAACCGCCGAAAGCTTGCTGGCGTGGGCCAATGCGCAACTGGGCAAGACCCAGCGGCTGGCAGCAGTTGAGATGATAGAAAGCCTGCCACGCAGCACCATAGGAAAAGTGCTCAAGCGCAGCTTGCGCGATGAGTTCCAGCAAAGGGGCGCGCTGGCATAATCTGGCACACCTGAGCCTCAATTGCGGCGCTGCTGATTAAAGGAACAAGGAGGCAAGGGAATGCCGAATTTAGATTGAAAGGGAATAGTTACTGCTTAATTAATTTGAGGCGGCAACCGCAATTGAATTGTAGGGCGCGATGGGTTCTCTCTATTGCGCCCTATGTCATTTGCAAATAATGACATGCGGCGTAATTGCTACGCATTGTCGCCCTGCGCAAAGATTGCAGCTTACTGAGTTGGCTTGATTTCAAACGTGAGGCACGACCCCGACCTTCCCCCTGACGTGTTGACGTGTTGACGTGCATTAAAAAGCGAGCATGCCAGAAACTTAGCGACTCTTTCTCAATATGGACTTTTTCAGAGTACCGTGTGGCTGAAATTAATTGTATCAGCGTGGTCAATATTCATCCACAGAGTCAAGATGCTTTTGGGAAGTAATAGATTCAAATTTCAACGACTGGACAACGAGTGCGTTCTTCAACAAAGTTGCCCGCGTTCGTTGCATGCTGGGTTGAGATCAATCACTAAAAAGTTCTGCATGGGTACCGGCACGTACAAAGTTAATTGCATTGCCTTCGAGCTCATAAATAAGGAGAAAATCGCCGCCAATATGACATTCGCGATGATCTGCCCATTCACCCTTAAGTGAGTGGTCGAGCCACTCCGCGCCCAAAGATACATCGTTGGCAATTAATAAAAGCATTGCTTCTTTGAGGCGCCTCATATCGTAACGGCCCGAATGTGAAAGGCGCTCCCAATCTTTCGTAAATGCCTTCGTGTAATCTGACGCTCTCGGCAGCGGCGCACGCTTACTTGCTGCTGTTTTTTTCGAGGTCATTGAATAAAGCGTCAGCAGAAGCAAAACGACTGCGGCGAGAAGCCATCATAGAGCGAGATTCTGCTATAGCCGCGCGCGTTTCTGCATTTGGTACTTTGAGTTCAAGGGGGAAAGCTTGATCTATGATTACCCTGCGCAAAAACAAACGAACAGCATCGGACATAGATAGTCCCATCGAAGCAAGCGCCTCACTTGCTTGAACTTTCGTTTCATCATCCACGCGCACGTGGAGCATCGACGTTGTAGTAGCCATAATGATTTAATCCTTTCATTCAATCCGGACATTATGTAACTCATATGAGATACAGTCAAGCACTTCGAAAAGAAGGTCATTTGATTTAGCAACGTTAGAAATACTTAAATGATATATCTCCAGTAAAGTATCTTTATAATAATAATTATTACCGACTAAAGAGTCACGAAATTATTGGCCATTAAAAAAATACCTGATTAGTTACCAACCTCAGAGACCCGCAAAATCCTTAGCGGTTGAGGCATTGTCTGTACTAAATTGCTGATTAATTGCAGCACCATAGCAGCAAGATTGAGTCGTCTGTTGAAACGAAATTGGAATTCTGCGAGGTAACGAGATGCATATTTTGCAAAATCAAATGCATGGTAAGTTCCAGACATAGAAGTCTTTAAATTTCCTAGTAAGGTATTCACCCAACGAAATTGAGGATGCATGGCCGCCTTTTTTCCTTTGCCAGTGACATGCGCCTGGTGGGTGACGTCATCTTGTGCCGTGACGCCACCAAAAGCCCTTAGCCCATCGGACACAGTGGTGGCTGAGGCGGCCAAATGTGCTTTTGCCCACGCCTGAATTTCCGTTTTCTGGAATGAGGCAACGATATCAAACCTCACGAACATCGGGTATCCTTTTCGGCCAGTCTGAACCGCAGCGATAAAGCGAATTTTATTCTCTGAACCTCGCCCAACCTTGCCGCCAGTTCGCTCACCTCTAAAGTGGACCCGTCCGTCCAGACAAATATTCACATAGTTTAAGATGGTGCCTTTTCTGCTACAGCTGCATGGCGCTGTCCCGGTTTTTGTGTTGTTGCTGTTGATTCT
>CANIFC010000013.1 GCA_947466695.1 Oxalobacteraceae bacterium
AAGTATAGTGCAATAAACATAATTTCATTGCATTATATTAAGTAAATCGGTATCCGTACGGTACTCTTGCTGCCTGGAATGAATTATGCTGTATAACTGTTCACTCAGAATATCTTGTCAACAGCCATGCCCGTTTTTACATCCATTTTCCCGGCAACTCCCGGTAGCCCTGATGATTCAGGGGTGACGCCAACTTTGCGATCCGCCTTGGCACAGTCAATTTTGCCTGATCCGGTCGAAAAAGCGGCGTCCTTTGGCCGCTGGTGGTATCACTCCGGTACTGGTCAACTCGTTGTCTCGGCAGGGAGTGCGGGATTGCTCGTAGTTGACGCCGGTTGGCATCGTGATCTGCAAAGTTGTTTCCTCCATGTAGTACCAGATGATATGCGCCTGCTTCTGCCGGCCTTATCTGCTGCCAGCGTCGACGCAGCAGCGGTTGAATGCGAGTTTCGCGTCATCAATGAAGTGGGTGATTTACGCTGGTTACGCTTAACGCCATTGCCATCAGCTGCGCCAGTTTTTCTCCCTGCACCAGTGGCAAGCGGGGTACTCACCGACATCACTTCGGTCAAGCATGCCGCAATACGCGAGCGACTCAGTTTTGAATCAACCCGATTTTTTGTTGGTACCGATACCCTGAGCGTGGCGGTAACCAAGGTGATACAGCTGGTATGTGAAAATCTGGGATGGGAATGGGGCGCGTACTGGGCGGTCGAGACTGGCGCAACCGGAGCGCAGCAGCTGGCCTGTCAGCATTTTTGGCACGGCTCGCAAGCAAGCCTCGCTCTCTTTACGCAGGATAGCCATACCTTGCGCATGGCTCCCGGCGTGGGATTGGTAGGACAGGTCTGGCATAGCGGAGAAGCGCGCTGGGTAGAGGATATGGGTAGTGATAAGCTCTTTTTGCGTAATGAGAGTGCACAGCAAAGTGGCTTGCGTTCCGGATATATTTTCCCCGTGGTGTATGTGTCGGAAGATGGCCTGCGCCATAGTCCTGGCGTACTGGAATTTTATAGCCGGCTAGCGCGTCAGCAAGAGGCGCAATTGCCAAATCTATCCGCAACTATCGGCGCCCTGATTGCCCAGACTGCGCAACGCCTCGAGCAACAGGAGATCATTCGCCAGCTGGCACAGATTGATGGCCTGACCGAGGTGGCTAACCGCAGTTATTTTTACCGGATGCTCGACAACGCCTGTCAGGGCGCCAGCACTTCGGGTACGGCGTTCGGCCTGATGTTCATCGATCTGGATCGCTTTAAACCCGTCAATGATGCCTTTGGCCATGAGGCCGGCAATGTGGTCTTGCGTGATTTTGCCAGAAGGCTCAAGGCGCTGGTATCGGCAGGTAGCCATGTCGGACGTTTGGGCGGAGATGAATTCGCTATTCTATTACTGCCGGATGCTTCGGCGCGGCCTTTCAACGAGCAACTTGAAGCTTTGGCCGGACTGGTGCTACAGGCGGCGTGCCGGCCGTTTTACTTTGAGCAGCATGAACTGATGGTATCGGCCAGTATTGGTATCAGCGTCTTTCCTGAAAATGGCATAAGCAGCCCGGAGTTGCTGCTCAGTGCCGATACGGCGATGTACCGTATCAAAAATAATGGCCGCAACGCCCTGAGTTTTTTCTCTAGCGGGGCTTCGGATAGCCTGGCATTACAGCAGTCGCGTATCGCCCGGCAACTGACCATGGAAGCGGAACTGCGGCAGGCGCTCGCACACGATGAATTTTTTCTTGAATATCAGCCGATCTTTGAGGGCAACAGCCAGAAAATCGACTCGGTAGAAGCCTTGATCCGCTGGCGCCGCGCGAATGGCGATATCGTGCGCCCTGATGTTTTCATCCCGGTTGCCGAGCAGAGCGGACTGATTATTCATATAGGGCGCTGGGTGGTCAGGCAAGCTTGTCGCGACCTCGCAAGATTGCACCAGTCAGACCTGAAAGAGTTGAGAATGCACGTCAATATGGCGGCAACAGAATTTACCGGCAGCAATCTGCCGGACGAACTGCGTGCCATCATCAAGGAGTCTGGCATCATGTCGCACCATCTGTGCCTGGAACTGACGGAAAGCATGCTGATGCAGCAGCCTGATAAAGTCATCCCGGTGATGCGTGCCCTGCGCCAGCTTGGCTTTGGCATTAGCCTCGACGACTTTGGCATGGGTTATTCGTCGCTCGCACAGTTAAAAAATTTACCGATTTCTTCCATGAAAATAGACCGCTCTTTTATCAGCGGCTTACCGCATCAGAGCGAAGACCGGGCAATCGTGCGCACCATCATCGAACTTGCGCGTAATTTGCAATTGCGCGTCATCGCCGAAGGGGTGGAAACCGATACCCAGCTCGCGTTTCTGCGCCAGTATGGCAACACCCTGATACAGGGTTTTGTGCTGAGTAAACCAAAATCGGTCGATGCGTTGATTGCGATCTACGGTTCAAGTTAAGTACTGAATTCAGCTTTGATCCGCTTGCGTGTATCGATTTTAAATTGGACGCACGCTTCGAAGCCATCATGTCTGCCTGTTGCCGGCGAGGTCAGCGTCAATGTCGCACCCACGCCGCTGGCGATGGTCTTGGCGATTGCCAGGCCCAGACCGGATCCGTCTGCGCCGCTGTCGCCACGTGTGAAGCGTCCGGTCAGGCGCGCCAGCATTGGCACCGGCACGACCGGGCCTGCATTGATGACGGTCAGCAGCGCAGCGCTGGACAAGCTGATCTCGATCGCGGCTTCGGGGGTGCCGTGTTTCAGGCCGTTTTCGATCAGGTTGCGCAGCAAAATGGCAAAGGCATCCGGATCGATCGTCGCGAGCACCGGAGCACCTGCCGGCAGCGTCAGCTGGATGGCTGCGGTGGCGCTGCGGCGCAAGTCTTGCACAATGAATTCGAGCAGCGCAGCGAGGTCTTGCGGGGTTTCCGACAGCAGCCCGCCACCTTCGGCCTTGGCCAGTTGCATCAATTTTTCGGATAACCGCGACAGGTCACGCAGCGACGCTTCGATTTGCGTAATGCGCGCTTGCAAGGGACCTTCGGGCGCTTCGCGGTGCAGTCGCTGGATCTGCGCCAGTGCGGCTGCCAGTGGCGTGCGCAATTCATGGGCGCTGTTGGCCGTAAAGCTTCTTTCGGCGTCGAGCGCGCAGCGCAGTCGCTCCATCAGATGGTTGACTGCGTCCGCCAGCGGACTGATTTCGGCAGGTAGCTGTCCCGCTTCGATCGGGGACAGGTCACCGGCACCGCGTTCTTCGATGGCGTCGCGATATGACCGTACGCTGCGCAGGCTCAGGTGTACCAGCAGCCAGACGCCGAGCAGGCTGAGGGGGATCAGCAGCAACAAGGGCTGCAGCAGTGCGATGATGGCGTCCCATATCGCTGCGCGGCGGTAGTGCAGCGGTTCGGCGATATCGATGAAGATCGTGGTGCGCAGCGCACTGGCCGAATAGAGCCGGTGCGTGGCAGTGGTGGTGAAACCCTCTTTGGGCCGCGCAGTGAATATGTCCGGAGTGGCGTTAATCGACTGCAGCAGGATCTTGCCGCCAGCGTCGCGTACCAGATAGCTGAAATGCGCCTGTTGTGCATTAAGCGGCGCAATGCGCTGCGGTGCAATCGTCTCTTCGCGGTTGAAAATCTCAAGGATGGCCAGTGGCAGCAAGCGTTGCGCGGTTTCTTGCAGCGCGCTGTCAAACGCTTCGTCGAGCTCGCGCTGCACCAGGCGGCCGGTGACCAGGGTTGCCACCAGCCAGAGCAAGGTGATGCCCATCGTCAAACCGACGACCAGGCGCTTTTGCAGACTGACGGCAGCGCTCATGTTGCCACTTTCATGTCGTGCCCAGTCGATAGCCCATGCCGCGTACGGTTGCAATCATGGCGTATCCGAGTTTCTTGCGCAGGCGGCTGATATAGACCTCGATGGTGTTGCTCTCGATCTCGGCCCCGAACTCATATAAACGCTCCTCCAGTTGGGCCTTGGAGAGCAAGACGCCGGGATGCTGGATGAAGGCCTCAAACAAGGCCCATTCGCGCGCGGTCAGTTCTACCGCATGGCCGGCGCGTTGCACCGAGCGATCCGACAAGTTGATCTGCAGCTCGCCCAACTGCATTTGCGGGTTCGGGTTGCCGCTGTAGCGCCGTGCCACGGCAGCAATACGCGCAGACAATTCAAACAGATCAAAAGGTTTCACCAGATAGTCATCGGCACCGGCATTCAAGCCGGCGATGCGGTCTGAAATCTGATCCCTTGCGGTCAGGATAATGACTGGCGTCGCATTGCCTGCAGTACGCTGCCGGCGCAAAAAATCGAGCCCGTGTCCATCGGGTAAGCTCAGGTCTAGCAGGATCAGGTCGTAAGCGGTGGTACGGACGCTGGTTTCGGCATGGCTGAGACGTTGCACCCAATCCACCGCATGGCCGTCGTCAGCGAGTTGCTCGCGCACCGCCTCGCCCAGTCCCGCCGTGTCCTCGATCAGTAATATACGCATCGCATTTCTCCGGATTTTTAATTTAGTCTGACCGCACTGTCTGCCTGCCTGAAAGTTTGTTTGTGCTTAAGCTTATTGTCAGAAATGAGTAATAGGATACGCCTTGCATACTCAACAAGGAGAAAATCATGCGAGCCCTTATTCCCGAATCTGCCGCAATGGCCAGCATCCTGGTCTGCGTCCTGATCAGCGGCGCCGCACTGGCTGAAGACGATTGTGTCGATGCTGTAGCCGATTGGCAACCACGCGATGTATTGCGTAAGCAAGTGGAGCAGAACGGCTGGAAGGTCGATCGTATCAAGGTGGACGACGGCTGTTATGAGGTCAGGGGCGTTGACCGCAAGGGTAACAAGTTCAAGGCCAAATACGCACCGGCGTCGCTGCGCATACAGAAGATGGAAATCCGCTTTGAAAAAAATACCGATGCCTCCGATTACCTGTTGCCAGGCCAGCCCGCCAGATAAACCTCAACCGTGCTTGCCCTGACGGTCAGCCATCATGTGCAATTTAAAGTGCAAGCTCAAGTGCAAGCCCAAGTGCAAGCCCAAGTGCAAGCCCAAGTGCAAGCCCACATCCATCCATCAAGATTGAAACGGAGAACCATCATGAAAAAAATCATTGCCTCACTCTTTCTCGTCAGCGCTGTCGCTTTGCCTTGCCTGGTTCAGGCGCGCACGGTGACCCTGAACACGCAACTGCAAAACTATGGTGGCGAAGGCGCTTACCTGGCGTTTTATGTGACCGATGCCAGCGGTAAATATCAAAAGACCTTGTGGGTCGCCGGAAAGAAATCAAAATACTACAAGCACCTGAGCGACTGGGCGCGCGGCAGTCGCCTCAATTCGCGTGAATTCGATGGCGTCAGCGGTGCCAGTGTCGGTAGCGGGCGCAGCCTGACTGTCAAGCTTGAACTGGCCGATGCCCTGATCGATGCGGGTTACGAAATTCGGGTGGATAGTGCCGTTGAAGACGGGCGCGACAATCCTGCTGATGCGCGCGCACCGCTGACAGCCAAGGGCGCCGGCAAACCTGTTGCGGGACGCGGCTATGTCAAATCCTTCAGCTACGACATGTAAGCGTAGCGCCAGCCTCACCAGCGGGCACACGCCGCAGTACCAAACGTAGCGTCAACAGCAGTACCAACCAGAGGTAGTCCATACCATGTTACGTCAGTTTCACTCATTGCCTGGCTTGATTGCCGCCGTGTTCCTGCTGGTGCTGGGGATCAGCGGCGCGGTCCTGTCGGTTGATCCGGCGCTGGAAAGACTGGCGACGACGCTACCTGCAGCCGGTCAGCTCAACGTAGCCGAACTGGCTGGCCGCGTGGCGCTCCATTACCCCGGGGCCGAGCAAATTCAGCGCACGCCTTCCGGATCGGTGATTGTGTACTACAGCAACGCCGGTCAGTCCGGTGCCGATCGCATCGACCCGCTCACAGGTCAGCGTATTGCCGCCCATGTCAACTCCGGTTTTTCCCGTTGGGTGAAAGACTTGCATCGCTCGCTGCTGCTGGGCACGCCGGGTCGCGCCGTGGCCGGTACCGCAGCGCTATGCATGTTTATTTTGTCGGTGTCGGGCGCGCTATTGATCGTCAGGCGTCAGGGCGGTTGGCGTCATTTGTTGCGTCCGTTGCGCGGCAGTTTTAGCCAGCGCTGGCATGCACAGGTTGGCCGGGTAATCGTATTTGGTTTGCTGCTCTCGGCGCTGACGGGCATGTATATGTCGGCGGTGACTTTTGGCTTCCTGTCCGATGGCATGCAAAATGAGCCCGATTTTCCGGCCAATGTCGCTGGCGGTCCCGCTGCTCCGGTGACCGGCCTGCCAGCCCTGCAAGCGATTGACGTGAATGACTTGCATGAACTGGTGTACCCGAGACCGGGTGACCTGACAGATTTTTATTCTTTACGTACCGCGCAGGGTGACGGTTATGTCGATCAGGCTACCGGTAAATTACTCTCTTACCGGGCTCACAGCAACGGACGTGGCATCTATGAGCTCATTGTTCAATTGCATACCGGCGAAGGCTTGTGGTGGCTGGGACTGCTGTTGGGTGCGTGCGCTCTGGGTGTGCCGTTGATGAGCGTAACCGGCGCGCTGGTCTGGTGGCAGCGGCGGCGCGACCGGCCGCGCATTACTGGCAATGGTGGTGCGCAAGCGGCCGACACCGTGATTCTGGTCGGTAGCGAAAACAATAGCACCTGGGGCTTTGCCAGCGTATTGCATGACGCCTTGCGGCAGGCTGGCCATGTTGTTCACACGGCGCCCATGAATCAGCTCGCGCCGCACTACCGCAATGCCGGGCGTGTGGTGATCCTGACTTCAACGTATGGCGACGGTGCGGCACCTGCGTCGGCCAATCAGTTCCTGGCACGCCTGGCTAGCATGGATAGCACAAGCAGTATGCACAGTGAGTCAGCGAATCCAGCGCAGCAGCCAAAGCCCGTCTTTGCCGTGCTGGGTTTCGGTGACCGGCAATTTCCGCAGTTTTGCCAGTTTGCTAAAGATACCGAGGCGGCGTTGCTGGCCTGCGGCTGGCCCTCCCTGATGGCGTCCGATACCATCGACCGCCAGTCCGAGCAGGAATTTGCGCGCTGGGGGAATGCGCTGGGCCAGGCGATCGGGGAGGATCTCAATCTGGTGTACGTACCCAGGCGTCCACCGACCCGCTCGTTGCAACTAATGGCGCGGGTTGACTACGGCTTGGAGGTACAGGCACCGACCAGCGTTTTGCGTTTCGCTGCAAGGCCACAGAGCGGCAGGTTAAGGCGATTTTTTGGCGGCAACGGCTTGCCGCATTTCGACGCCGGTGACCTGGTAGGCATCCTGCCGCCGGGTAGTGCGGTGCCGCGCTTCTATTCGCTGGCCAGCGGGTCCAGCGATGGCATCCTTGAAATTTGTGTGCGCAAGCATCCGGAAGGTCTGTGTTCCAGTTTTTTGCATGGCTTGCAGCCGGGTGACCATATTGACGCCTTTATTTTGCCTAACCCGCACTTTCGTCCAGCCTCGGGCAAAGCGCCTGTCATCCTGATCGGTGCCGGTACCGGCATCGGGCCATTGGCCGGATTTATCCGCAATAACACCGGCCATCATCCTATGTTCCTGTACTGGGGCGGGCGCGACCCGGCGTCCGATTTTCTGTATGAACCGGAACTGCGTAATTATCTGGCCGACTACAGGCTGACGCAATTGCACGCTGCGTTTTCACGAGTTGAGAACCGCGCTTATGTGCAGGACAGTCTCAGCGAAGACGCTGTGCAGATGCGGCGTTTGATTGAAGAGGGTGGTCAGATACTCATTTGCGGCAGCCGCGCGATGGCGAAAAATGTGATGGAGGTGCTCGATCAGGTGCTGGCGCCTTTGAACCTGAATGTGCTAATGCTCACAGCGGAGGGACGCTATCGTGAAGATGTCTATTGACACTGGCAGTACGCCTGCCTTACAACGCTACAGCGTGAATGGCGCAACCATGGGCACGCGCTACAGCGCCATATTTTTTGCTGCATCCGGGCGCGATACCTTAGCGATTGATGCGATCAATGCCAGCCTGTTTGCTGCCGCGGATCAGGTGGACCGGCAGATGTCGACATGGAAGTCCGATTCGGACCTGAGCCGGCTTAACGCGGCATTGCCACAGCAGTGGCTGGCTGTACCCGGTGCGCTGGTCACGGTGCTGCAGGCGGCGCTCGATATTGGTCGTCAATCAGGTGGCGCTTTCGATATCGGCGTTGGCGCGCTGGTCAATTCCTGGGGTTTTGGCCCGTATCAGGATCTGCCGCCGCCTATGCCAACCTGCGCTCTGACGCCATCGGTGAGCAATGCGGCAACTGACTCGCTGGACATCGATCAGACTGGCTTGCGGGTGCGTAAGCTCAAGAACGTGACGCTCGATTTGTCAGGTATCGCCAAAGGCTACGGCGTGGATCAGCTGGCACGCTGCCTTGACCGTCTGGGAATCGCAAGTTACCTGGTCGGTATCGATGGCGAGATGCGCGCCCGCGGCATGAAACCGGATGGTCAGCCATGGGCGGTTGCGCTCGAAAAACCGCTGGCCGGAATACGAGAAGTGATGGGCGTGATGGAATTGTGTGATTCGGCAATCGCCACCTCAGGCGACTATCGCCGCTTCGTCGAGCTCGATGGCGAACGCTACGCGCATACCATGCATCCCGCACTGGGAGCGCCCGTACGCAACGGGCTTGCAGCGGTGACAGTGGTCGCGTCAAGTTGCATGCTGGCCGACGCCTGGGCGACCGCGTTGCTGGTGCTGGGCGAAAAAGCCGGCGTTACGCTGGCGCAGGAGCGGGGCATGGATGCCTTGTTCTTGCTGCGCGATGGAACAGAGTTTGAAGAAATATCCATCGTCGCAGGAGAGCTTCAAACGTCAGGAGACTAGCGTATCGGAGGGAGTTTGCGCTTCAACGTTAAAGCAAAAGCGGCATCTATCTCATGTTCGATTCCGGCATGACGAAATCTTGACACAGGTAATAATAGTTTCCTGAAGGAATCAAGTATGATGTGGCATGTTAATCTTTACACACACTCCTAATGCCGATCTCTACCGTGTCACTTGAGCCTGCGCCTGCGCCTGAGCACGCGCTTGCGCCGACACAACGTTCAACGCAGCTGCCATCTGTGCGTACTTTGCTTCTGTGGCTGGTCTTCGGCTGTTTGCTTCCCGTCTTGTCAGGAGTGGCCTTCGCGTTTTACTCTGACTATAAAAACAGACGCGAACAGCTCCGGACCGATACCATTCAGACAGCACGCGCCATGGCCCGGACGGTTGATGCTGAGCTGGCGAAAGTACAACTTCTGGCGCAGGCACTCGCAACTTTTGAATCGCTGGAACGACACGACTTTGCCGCATTCCATCGAAGGGCGCTGGCGTTGTTGCAAGCAACGGGTATCGGTCAAACCGTTGTCCTCTACGATATTAATGGAATGCAGCTCGTTAACACCATGCTTCCTTTTGGGCAGTCTTTGCCGCTGAGTGTCAATCCGGCGCAAATCCAACGCGTATTTTCAACTGGACGCCTCACCGCCCCAGAAGTCGTTCTTAGCCCCCTGATTGGCCGCCCGATGGTCAGTATCGCGGTTCCAGTTGTCAGGGATCAAAAGGTGCTGTATTCCTTAAACGTGTATATCAGTCCGCAAGAGCTTCACGGTATTCTGAGTGGTCAAAGGTTTCCTTCCGATTGGGTAGTCGGAATTTTTGACAGCTCAGGGACCATTGCCGCTCGCACCCATGCTCCTGAAAAGTACGTCGGAAAAAAAGCGGTCTCTGCACTCTTAAAATATTTTCAGCAGGCGCCAGAAGGCATTCATGAAGTGACTACCAGTGAAGGTATTCCTACGCTGACGGCTTACAGCCGCTCACCTGTATCTGGCTGGAATGTAGCCATTGGTATTTCGCGTCAAAGCCTGGAAGCACCCTTGATGCGCTCCCTGGCATGGTTTGTCGCGGGCGCAACCCTGCTTCTGGCTGTGAGCATCGGTCTGGCCTGGTTTCTGGGACGCCGGATTACCAGATCAGCACAGGCTCTTGTCACCTCTGCCGTCGCATTGGGTTCTGGTGAACCGATCAGGATACCGAAAGTTTATCTGCGCGAAGCCGATGACATCGCCCGCGCCGTGGCAAGTGCCTCTCAACTTTTAAAAAACCGGATGCAGGCACTTGAACTATCCCATGAAGCACTCATCAGGCATGAAGCTGACATGGCGGCTACCCAACGTATCGCAAAAATTGGGAGCTGGTACTGGGATGCTCGCACAGATGCTGTTACAGCGTCTCCAGAGCTGTGCCGGATATTTGGCCGCGATTTCCCCCCTTTATTTCAACAATGCGATGTCCTGTTCTCTCCTGAGGCATGGCTGGAGCTGCGTCTAGCCGGTGAGAAAGTAGCCCGAACAAAAACGGGTTACAAGCTGGAACTGCCTGCACTGCGAATGAACGGAAGCCGGATGTGGGTCGATACCCGCTCTGAAGTAATACTGGATGCCGGCGGCGGTCTTCTCGGCATGCGCGGCATGGTGCAAGATATCACCGAACGCAAGCAGTCCGAAGACATCGCCAAAAGCGAACGTTTCATCAGAGCCATTATGGATGCAGTGCCGGGTCTGATTGCCTATTGGGATAACAGCCTGCACTGCCGGTTCGCCAACAAGTCGTATATGGATTACTTTGACAAGCCCGCTGAAGCAGTCCTTGGTGCAAGCATGCGAGGTTTGATGGGTGAGACCATGTATGCACTCAACGAGCCACAAGTGCTGGCTGCCCTGGCTGGCGAAATGCAGCATTTTGAGCGCACCCTGACAAAGACCGATGGTAGCGTCCGTTATTTCTTGGCTAACTACATCCCGGATATCGATATGCATGGCAATACTCTTGGCTTTTGCATCCTGGTCAACGATGTGACGCTATTGAAACAGGCGGAAAATGAACTCAAGCTGGCTGCCAACGTGTACCAAAATATCGTGGAAGCCGTCATGGTCACCGACTCCCAGGGCATCATTTTGTCTGTCAATCCAGCCTTCAGTCACATTACTGGCTACTCCCCTCAGGAAGCCATGGGCCAGAGGCACAGCTTGCTCAAATCGAACCGTCAGGAGCGGGAAACGCATAGGGCCATGTGGCAACAAATCATGGCCACTGGCAAATGGCAGGGAGAAATATGGCAGCGCCGCAAGAATGGAGATGTTTTTCTGGCACATAAGACGATCACCAGCATTCCCGGCGCGGCCGGTATAACCGGACATTACGTTTCGGTTTTTTATGACATCACGGATGTCTGGCAAAAAAATGAAAATATCCGGCATCTGGCATTTCACGACGCCCTGACCGGCCTGCCGGCCCGCAGCCTGCTGATGGAGCGGCTGGAGCGTCACATCACGCTGGCCAGGCGCGATCCACGACCTCTGGCAGTGCTGTTTCTCGACCTCGACCACTTTAAACTTGTCAACGATAAGCTCGGCCACGATGTCGGTGATGATGTGCTCATCGCCGTGGCCCAAAAACTTCAGGTAATGGTACGGGAATCGGATACTGTGGGTCGTCTGGGAGGCGATGAATTTATTCTCCTGCTCGACAATCCGGCCAGCAAGGATGAGGTGGAACATGTCAGCAATCGCATCATCGCGGCCATCAGTGAACCAATGGAATTTCGTGGAAAAACGGCCAGGGTGGGTACGTCCATTGGCATTGCCATGTACCCTGGCGATGCGGTTTCAGCCACCGGGCTCATCCAGCGTGCGGATAGCGCCATGTATGAGGCCAAGAATGCTGGCAAGAATACGTTCCGTTTTTTTCATGCTGGCACAAATGAGGATGTTTCGCTGTAAATTCTTCCGGATGTCCCAGAACCGCAGCGTCTGCGGACGGGGGATCGCAGATGTGACCGGAACTGAACCGGCGTCCGGTATTGTCAAGTTCCGGGAAATAATCCTTATGATGTACTTGATACTTGATACCGCCCATTGCAATTACAAGCGCGCAGAACGATGAAACGACTAAATTACGCCATTAATTGGCGATAAAGTGGCCGCTTCACGGTAATGAAAAAATGAAATGTGTGCGGCCATCCTTACCTGTGCTGGCTGTCATCAGAGCGCCGGCACTTACGCCGGGCTCTCGGTTGACAGCTTCTGCACCGAGGTCCCATCGAGCCAGTCGGTAATCTGCTCAATCACCCATGTCGGGTCATCAAGTGGCAGGTCATGTCCGGCACCAGGATGGAGCCGTAGCGGGCAATGCCAGCGCTGCGCCAGTGCCTGTGAACACGCCATATTGACCAAAGAATCTTGCTGTCCGGCCAGCAGCAGCAGATCGGCGGTGGGGCGTTCCGGTCCGGCGCGATACCGCATCGCCGCCAGCAGCTGGCGCACAATGTTGGCGCGTGTCACCCGATATTGCCTGGCGTAACTGATCCATTGCGCCAGGATGGCGGCCTTGCGTTCGTTGCCGTAGTGTGCGCTGGTCAGGCGCAAGATCAAGGCCTCACGTTGCGCCAGCGTACCGGTCAGCAGGACGCGCAGCAGGGCTGGATAATTGCCTGGCCGTAGCCGCTGGTAAAACGGATTAAAGGGTGCCAGGCTGGTATTGATCAGCACGATTTTTTCCAGTTCCGCAGGATAAGCCATTGCCCATTCAAGGGCAACCATGGCACCGAGCGACAAGGCCAGCACACGATAAGGTGGCGCTATTCCCAGTTGCCTGAGCTGGTTACGGATGTCCTGAACCATACCCGCGACGCTGCTGGCGCTGGTGCGCGCGTGCAAGTGACCATTGCCGGCAAAATCGAGGCAGGTCAGCGGTGTCTTGAGAGCCACTTGATAGCGTGCGGGAAAATCACCCCAATGGCGCTGCTCGCGCATCAGGCCGCGTAATAGCACCCAGCCGGTCGTGGCCGTCATGGCCGGTACCAGCGTTCGACAGCACGTTCTTGCAGGCGCAGCCGTTTCGGCCCGGTGGCCAGCCAGTTGTCATGGCCCTGGGTGGCGCGCAGCAAAAAATCGAGCCAGACGGTATGGCCGCGCAAGACCCGTTGCAAGCGATGCTGTGCGGTCGGATTGAACATGCCGTGGCGTGAAAAGAACTGGCGTGGATTTTTTTTGACCCACAACCACGAACCCATTTCCAGTGTCAGCGGCAAGAAGGTTTTGGCTGGTTCCTGCTGCGCCTGCAGATACAGGTAATCCCAGATGTCACCATGGGTGCGGTATTGCAGGCTTTGAGGTTCAAACAGGTAGCGGTGATTGGGGTGGCTTTGTTCGAACAACTCTTCGAGCGCCAGAATGTCGGCCAGATGCGCAATCGGATGCACGCTATGGGCATGCGGAAACCAGAGCCGGTCGCGCAGGCCAAAGCCGGAATGACAATCGAGTGCGATGCTGAACGGATGTGACAGCAGTTCAGCGTGCACCGCCTTGCACAAGGCCTGATTCTCGCTTTCCATCGGGGCACCCGCGGCGCCGCGATACCAGGGCAGACGCGGGCTATAGCGATGGCCACCAAGCAAAAAGGGCACACTTTCGGTCGCCTCGACCGGCGCATTACGCATCAGGTCCACCCCGTGCGGATTACTGCGGGTGTTGTGCGCCATGCCGCCCGGATTCATTAGCGGCATAAAAACCACCCGGACGTTTTCCAGCAGGTGATGCAGGCTTTTATCCCAGGCCAGTCGCGTGATCAGGCCGCGTAAAAAACACAGTAATACCTGGGTGCCGATTCGTTCCAGACCATGGATACCACCAAAAAAGCCGATGGCGGGAACTGCCGGATCAGGATTGCCCAGTGCGATCTGATAAACCGGATAGCTTTGCTTGCCGGCTTGCACTTCGCAGGCGACCTGTGTTTCAAGGCGGCCCCGGCCAAGCTTGATCAGTCGTTCCAGTTCGCGCAGTTCGGGCAGCGTGTGCATAGGGGGTAGTCGGAAGAATATGTTGATTGTTCTGGTGGCGGAGTGTCAGTTTTTGTCTGGGACAGTACACAAAAACAGACCCCGCTCATGCTAGTGGAGTAATAAAAGGAAAGCAAGATCAATGCAGAGAAAGTGGCACTTTTACGCTGGCGATTGGACTGTTGCCAGCGGCGCGCATCGCATTCATGGTGCTGTCATATTTCGTCACTAAAATAGTGGGGAATACGCTTTGCCTCAGCATGCCTGATTGCGTGTGGCAATGGCGTGGTAAGCCGGTGCAGCATAAGTGGCGCGGCCTGCGTGGCCCGGCCTGCGCGGCCCGGCCTTGTCCGTTGTCTCCTGGTACCGGATAGTACTGTTGCCGGCAAGGATGAATCGTTAGCTGAAAACAATTTTGGGCTATTCAAACTGCTTTTTAAAAGCATGGGACAATGAAGTCCCTTCAAGACAGACAAAGCCCGTGACCCGTTTCTCATGATCCGGTGGTTGCAGGTGCCTTGTTTCACCACTTTCAGTAATGAGCTACAGCGTCGTATGGTTTAAGCGTGACCTGCGCCTTCATGATCATGCGGCGCTTAGCCAGGCTGCGTCGCAGGGGCCGGTCTTGTGCCTGTATGTCGTCGAACCTGAACTCTGGGCGCAGCCCGATGCGGCAAACCAGCATTATCAGTTCATCCTGGAAAGCCTGCGTGAGCTGTATGCCACCTTGAGGCAACATGGCGGGCGCCTGTACGTTGTCACCGGCGCTGTGCCAGCCATCCTGGAGAAGTTGTACGTCCTGCAGCCATTTTCGGCCCTGTACTCGCACGAGGAAACCGGTAACGGCTACAGCTACCGGCGTGATCTTGATGTAGCCAAATGGTGTCGTTCACGCACAGTGGCATGGCATGAATATATGCAATTTGGTGTCATCAGGGGACTGCAGAATCGAGATCACTGGATCACTGGCCGGAACAGTCATGTGGCGACGGGATGCCTGCCTATGCCAGATTTTAATTGCATCTCCTTGCCTTGGCAGGAGCCACCTCTGCCTGCGCCGGAGTCGCTCGGACTTGCCGTCTTTGATCCGCCATCACGTCAGCACGGCGGGCGCAGTTACGGGCTCACGGTGCTGAACAGTTTTTTACAGGACCGTAGCGCCACTTACCGGGGTGGAATTTCTTCACCGCTGTCGGCGCCCACGGCCTGCTCACGCCTGTCGCCCTACCTGACCTACGGCTGCCTCAGCCTGCGCGAGATCGTTGCCGCCACGGAGCGGCAGTGCGCGCAGTTGCCCGTGTCGGACACGCGCAGGCGGCAAGGCCTGAACGCTTTCATCAGCCGTTTGTACTGGCATTGCCATTTCATTCAAAAACTCGAAAGTGAACCGGCGCTGGAATTCCAGAATGTGCACCGTGGTTACGACGGCATGCGCGAACCGGACTGGAATCAGGCCCACTTCGAGGCATTGGTTGCCGGACGTACCGGCTGGCCGATGGTCGACGCCTGCGTGGCGATGTTGCGCGCTACCGGCTGGATCAATTTTCGTATGCGTGCCATGCTGGTCTCGGTTGCCGCTTATCCGCTCTGGCTGCACTGGCGTCCGGTTGGCTTATGGCTGGCGCAACAGTTTCTCGATTATGAGCCGGGCATACACTGGAGTCAGATGCAGATGCAATCGGGTACGACCGGTATCAATGTGCCGCGTGTGTATAACCCCGTCAAGCAGGCCCAGGACCATGATCCGCACGGTCACTTTGTCAGGCGCTGGCTGCCGGCGATGCGCAAGGTACCCGATTCCTGGCTGTTTGAACCGTGGCGCATGCCGCCAGAAGTGGCGGCCAATTACGGGCTTGTGACCGGACGCGACATTGTGATGCCGCTGGTGGAGCTGGAAAGTGCCACCCGCGAGGCCAAGGCGCGCTTGTTCGCATTGCGCGCGCAGCCTGACGTGCGGTCAGCGAAAGCGGCCATTATTGACAAGCATGCGTCGCGTCAACCAAGCGCCGTGAAGCCGCGCTCAGGCCGTCAGGCAGGACGCGAAAAAATCATTTCTAGTAGTACGCAACTGAGTCTGGAATTTTAAAATGCCCTTCAATGACATCATCCGATCCGAGGTAGACGCTGTATGAAAATGCGTAAAAAATCCGATTTGCCTACCAAACTGTGCGTGACGTGCGGCTTACCATTTACCTGGCGCAAGAAATGGGAAAAAGTCTGGAACGACGTTAAATATTGTTCTGAACGCTGTCGCCGTGGCAGCAAGGGCTCATCCTCTGAGGGCGCAGCATGAAGACGGCCATTTATTGGTTTCGCAACGACTTGCGCTTGCTTGATAATCCGGCTTTTACTCTGGCTTGCCGCAGTGTTGACCGGCTGCTTCCCGTGTTTATTCATGACCCGGCTGCCAGCGAGCAAACGCGCTGGGGTTTTGCGCGCACCGGTGCGCACCGGCAGCATTTTTTGGCCGATACGCTGGCTGATCTACGCCTTCAGCTAGCGCGGCAAGGCAGTGAGCTGATCGAGCTGAGCGGTGCGCCGGAACAGGTTTTGCCGGCACTGGCCACCTTGTGCGAAACCCGTTCGATTTTCTGCGAAACGATCTCGGCACCAGAAGAGCAGGCCCAGCTTGTGGCGCTGCGGGCGGCAGGTTTACACGTTGAGAGTGTCTGGCAATCAAGCATGCTCGATCCCGCCGACCTGCCATTTGACGTGCAGCGTCTGCCGGACATGTTTACCGCCTTTCGCCATGCGGTGGAAAAAGCCGGGGTGCTGGCGCCCTCGCCGCTACCGTTGCCGAGGGCGATTCCGCCTTTACCCGCGCTACCTGCAATGCTGCCGCAGCGTTATCCGGGCCTGCGGGTAGCTGCTGCTATTGCCGACCAAAGGTCTTCGTTCCCTTTTACGACAGCCGCTTATGCAGGAGGGGAGAGTGCCGCCTTAGCCCATGTCGCCAGCTACTTTCAGCGTCAACTGGTGCACACGTATAAAGCGACCCGCAATGGCCTCAGTGGGACCGATTACTCAAGCAAGTTCTCGCCCTGGCTGGCCAGCGGGGCTTTATCCGCCCGCAGCGCCTGCCAGTCGCTCAAGCAATTTGAAGCGCAGTACGGTGCCAGCGACGGCAGTTACTGGCTGTGGTTTGAATTGTTGTGGCGTGACTATTTCCGTTTTTTACATTGCCGGTACGGGGTAAAACTCTATCGCGCCCAAGGCCTGGCTGACACTACGCTGGCGACTCCCGGACATCACGCCAGATCGTTCCGGCAATGGTGCCTGGGCGAGACCGGCGAAGCGATAGTCGATGCCGGCATGCATGAGTTGGCCGCAACCGGTTATTTGTCGAACCGGTTGCGCCAGATTGTCGCCAGCTACCTGATTCATGATCTGGCCTGTGACTGGCGTGCCGGCGCGGCCTGGTTTGAAGCGCAGCTGATCGACTTCGATGTGTACAGCAACCAGGGTAACTGGCTGTATATCGCCGGCCGCGGTACCGATCCGCGCGGCGGGCGCCGCTTCAATCCGCAAAAACAGGCGCAGGATTACGATCCCAAAGGCCATTACCGTACACTCTGGAGCAAGGCATGATAGCGATCAAAACCTTACGCCTGATTTTAGGCGATCAACTCAACAGCCAGCACAGCTGGTTCGCGCATCAGCATGATGATGTGATGTACGTGCTGATGGAAATGCGTCAGGAAACCGATTATGTGCTGCATCATGCGCAAAAGATTATTGCCATTTTTGCCGGCATGCGTGATCTGGCGCGCCAGCTGACGCAAGCCGGTCACCGGGTACATTATCTGGCGATCGATGATCCGGCCAACCTTCAATCCCTGACAGCCAATCTCGATTTTCTGCTGGCGCAGTATCAGGCGAGCGAATGTGAGTATCAGGCGCCGGATGAATGGCGGCTGGACCAGCAGATGGCCGACTATTGCCGTCACTTGAACGCAGAAAAATCCACCACGAATACGCCGAAGATCACTGCGCGGATGGTCGGTAGCGAACATTTTTATACCCGTCAGGACGAGGCGGCCGAACTCTTTACCGGCCGTAAAAAGTGGCTGATGGAGTATTTTTACCGCCATATGCGCGTGCAGCATCAGGTCCTGGTCGACGCCAGCGACAAGCCGGTCGGCGGTCAGTGGAACTACGATCATGACAACCGTAAATCATGGCCGGGAACGCCGGCAGAACCGGCAGATTTTCGTCCACTGCACGATCATTCCGCGCTGTGGGACACCATCACTGCCGCTGGCGTCAACAGCTTTGGCGAAGCGCATGCGGCGCAGTTTCGCTGGCCGCTCAACCGCGCCGAAGCGCTGCTGCAACTGGCGGCATTCATCGAGCATGCGCTGCCGCATTTCGGCGAGTTTCAGGACGCCATGAGCACTAAGTCGTGGCGCCTGTTTCACTCGCTTATCTCGTTTTCCTTGAATACCAAAATGCTCAATCCGCGTGAGGTGGTGGCGCAGGTGGAGGCGGCCTGGCGCGCTGAGCGGGTGCCATTGGCGGCAGCGGAAGGCTATATCCGCCAGATTCTCGGCTGGCGCGAATACATCCGTGGCGTGTATTGGCAGCACATGCCCGAGTATGCCGAGCACAATGTATTTGCCCATGACCGGGCGCTGCCAGCCTGGTTCTGGACCGGTAAAACGAAGATGCGCTGCCTCTCCAGCGCCATCGGACAATCACTCGAACACGCGCATGCCCATCATATTCACCGTCTGATGGTAATCGGTAATTTTGCGCTGCTGGCCGGGCTCGATCCGGCCGAGCTGCACCGCTGGTATCTGGGCGTGTATATCGATGCCTTTGAATGGGTAGAGTTACCCAATACCATCGGCATGAGCCAGTATGCCGATGGTGGCTTGCTGGCGACCAAACCCTATGTGTCGAGTGCCGCCTACATTGACCGCATGAGTGATTATTGCAAGGGCTGCCACTACGATAAAAAACTGCGGATCGGTGAAAAGGCCTGTCCTTTCAATTCGCTGTACTGGGATTTTTTCGCCCGGAACGAAGCAACGCTGGCGAAGAATCCGCGCATCGGCATGGTCTATCCTCAGCTGAGAAAAATGGACCCGGTAGCGGTTGTGGCGCTGCAGGCGCAAGCGACCGGTTTGCGCGACCGGCTAGATCAGTTGTAATCGATTACCATGGGTGAGTGCCAAGGTCAGGACAGGGATTTTTTTGTGTCTCTTGTCCGCACCATTGGCCGCCGCACTTCACTAAGGAACAGGCAGCATGAATCTACTTCATCCAAAGAAATTATTACTGACGAAATGGACCTCGGTGCAGGTCGTCGCGAAACAAAAACATTTTCTGGTCAGTCATGTGATCCTGCCGGACGACCCGGCGGGCAAGATTGAATGGATAGAGATTGAGTCCGTCTATTCACAAGAAAAACGCCGCATAGGCTGGCGCGAGTTACAGGACCGCAGCTTATGGCGGCAAGGCTGGGTATAGGCACAAAGCCCGGCGCCCGACGCTCGGCGCCCGACGTGAACAGCAACCCATCAACGTGAACATGCAGTTGACAACGACAAGCAAAACGCAGGTAAAAATGTCGTTGAGCAGCTAGTTAAACAGCTAAATAAATAGGAGCGATCATGAATTCATTTCCAGACCAGTTCAAGGCATTGGTCATTGGCGCAACGGGTGGCATCGGTGCCGCCTTCGTGGCATTGCTGGAGGCAGACCCGCGTTGCGGGAGTGTCGTTGCGCTACACCGTCATTCGCAGCCTGCGCTCGATTTTGCGCAGGAAAACAGCATCAGTGAGGCGGCTTTGGCGGTGGCCGCTGAAGGGCCGTTCCACCTCATTATCAATGCTGCCGGGATCTTGCATTCCGATAAATTCAAGCCGGAAAAAAAACTTGGCGACCTGCATTATCAGCAAATGCAGGAAACCTTTCTGGTCAATGCCTTTGGTCCGGCGTTGGTGCTGCGGCATTTTTCCCGCCTGCTCGATAAGGAGCGCGGCGTGATGGCAAGCTTGTCAGCCAAGGTTGGCAGTATTGAAGACAACCGGCTGGGTGGCTGGTACAGCTATCGCGCCTCCAAGGCGGCATTGAATATGTTGCTGAAAACTGCCGCGATCGAAATCAAGCGTAGCCAGCCCAACAGCGTGGTCATTGCCCTGCATCCGGGAACAGTCAGTTCGGCGTTGTCACAACCTTTCAAGGGGGGCGAAATCGGCCGGCCGGCTCAGGATGCCGCCGCCGATATGCTGGCAGTACTTGATGGCCTGACACCGGAAGATAGTGGACAATTTTATTCGTACAATGGCGCGCGGCTGCCATGGTGATGAGCCGGATGGCTTGCCGGCAGGAACGGCTGACCGAATTGATGCAGGATATAAATCTGGAAGAGGGTGGGTAGCAGTGTAGTTTACCACCTGGCTTGCAGCGTAGGACATCGGGTTCCGTCAATGGCAAGGCGAATTTGCCTGCTTTGACGGAACCCGATTTGCCTGGCGGGTGGCGACCACGGTGCAGCTGCGATCACGCAGCTGCCATGACCCGGCTACGCTCAGGCAACGACAAAGCGCATGGCAAATTTCTTGAAGTGCCGGTAACTCTCGCCAAGCTGCATAACGGACTCAAAGGAACTGCTCAGCGAGCCGCCTTGTTCAGCAAAACTTTCCTTGAATTCGGCAAAGGCCGCTTCTAAAACAAGGCTTAACTGGTGATTGTAGATATTGCGATAATTATGGTGACGTCTTTTGGTACGCATTTTCATGATAAATCCTCTCATCTGGATGCGCATTATAGCTTTTTCGTTCGGCCTGCAGCCCGCTGCGCTGATAAATTCTTATTGAGACCTTGATAGTCTTGGCTGCTTGCTGCAAGCCTACGGGTAGCCGGCCAATCCTGTGGCAAAGCGGATTAAAATAGCAACTCTAGGCTGGGATGCGGGAATATCCTTGATATCCGCAGCTACTTTTTACTCTATAGAAACGAGCGTGTTTTCATGAAATCCTTATTACGGTCTTTCTGTATTGTGACATTTGCGCTGCTGAGCGCCGCTACGCTAGCGGATGATTTTTCCAATGGTGTCACGCTGTATTCCGAAGAAAGTTATACCGCAGCCGCAGCTGCGTTCCAGAAATCGGCGGACAAGGGGAATGTTGATGCGCAGTTTAATCTGGGGCTGATGTATCTCAAGGGGCAGGGCGTCGCACAAGATGAGCAGCAGGCGCGGAGGTTCTTTGAACAGGCTGCCAGGCAGGGCAGTGCCCGCGCGCAACTTAATCTGGGGCGCATGTACGCCAAGGGCTTGGGCGTGGTTCCCAGTTATGCCAAGGCGCTGCCGTGGTATGAAAAAGCCGCGGCGCAAGGCTATGCCGATGCCCAATACACGTTGGGCTTACTGTATGTCACCGGTACCGGTGCGCCGCTGGATTATCGCAAGGCCTATCAGTTGTTTCTCGGCGCTGCCGAGCAAAATAACGCAAGTGCGCAATACCAGCTGGGCCTGATGTACTTCAAGGGTAAAGCGGTCAGGCCTGATTTGGTGGAAGCGCTCAAGTGGATGATCCTGGCCGATAAATATCCGCAGGCGGTGTCTTACCGTTCGTTTATCGAAGCGCAGATGAGTCCGCAGCAAATCAAGCAGGCTAAAAAAATGGCGGCTGACTGGGAGCCGGTCAATGCGCCAGAATCCTGAGTGCGCGTCGCTTCCCTGCTTGACTTTGGGTTCCGGCGGATAGTACGCTTGGGCGCCCGACCTGAGCATCAAAAAAATAGTGCTGTTCACTGAATGAACTCTTTTTGATATAAATAAACTACCGATATCATCGGTTTTGCGCCGGTGCCACTCAAACTCTGGCGAGTGCGTTCTAAAACCACTCGCCGGGACTGAAGCCACCGGCAAATGGCTGCCGGTGGCCTTTACTCTGACGATATCTGACCATCGCCAATACCGTGCCGTGCCGTAATGGTATTGGTTCTCTTTGCTGATGATCAGGGCATCGGTAGATTCAGTCGCCGCACGAACCTGCCGCTGTGTTCGTTGCCGTACTTGCTGCTGCCGGTTCAATCAGTGGCATCAGGCTAGGTGCCAGTACCGTGAGCAATTGCACCGGCAAGGCGCTGGTAAAGTCATAGTCCTTCGACTGCGGGCCCCGTACATAGGCGGTCATGCTGCCAAAAAAACGTTCGCCGATGTTGAAGACGAAAGTGGCTGAACGGTTGACATAGCGTGATTCGATCAGCCGTCCACCGGCACCATACACCTCAAAGCGCTGGTCTCCGGTACCGGTCTTGCCGCCGACGGCAATCGGGCTGCCGTCCTTGCTGACAAAGGCGCTGCGGGCGCGTCTGGCGGTACCCTGCGCGACGACATCGCGCACCGCATCTGCCACGACCCGTGCCACTTCGGGCGCCAGTACCTGTTCCCCCGGCTCTTTTTTATTCAGATTGAGCAAGGTTTCATAGGGAGTGCCGCTGGCAAAATGCATGGAGTCGATACGCTGGCTGGGTTTGCGCACACCGCCATTGACGATGATGCCCATGAGTTCGGCCAAGGCGGCCGGACGATCTGCCGAAGCTCCGAGTGCGCTCGCGTACGACGGGGTCATTGAGGCAAATGGATACCCCATGTGTTGCCATTGGCGGTGTATTTCAAGGAAACCCTCTATCTCCAGCAAACCGGCGATCCGTTTGTCCTGAGCGTGCTTGCGGCTGGTCTTGAACAGCCATTCGTAGACAATCTGACGCTCTTTGGCGCTGGCACCGACCACTTCGGTCAGGCTGGCCGACGGGTTTTTGCGCAGAAACCCGACCATCCATAATTCAAGCGGATGAATGGTGGCGAGGTAGCCACGGTCCGAAAGCGACATATTTTCTACTGAATATTGGGTATACATCCGGCTGGCGCGTTCGCTGCTGATTTCATTTTGAGACGCTAAATTGTCATTAAGGAAGAGCTCGAATTCGGCCAGGCTCGCATCCGGGGCAATGGTGCGATAGACGTTGGCGAGCCGCGTTGCGGTCGGGCGCAGGCTGGCCAACAATAGCTCCTGGGCTTCCCTGGGTGTCTTGCCTTTGTATTTGGCATAAAAGCGATGCAGGAATTCCCGGCCCTCGCGGTCGGCAAAGCGGCTGAGATAACCGGCGCGGCGCGGGTCATCGGCGTCTGCCAGCAGGCTCGCGGAGGACCCGGGCGTCTGGAACATATAAAAGTGCACTACGTCGCGCATCAGGCGGACAAACGGCAAGTTGACAGAATGGCGCAGCGACTCGCGGATGCTCAGGATGCGGCCATTGTCCTCTTTCTTGAAATTGCCAAAATAGTGCATGCCGCCACCGGTAAAGAAGCCCTCGCTGGTGCTGGCGGAATATTGCCGCTCCATGGCGGCGTCGAGCATGGCGGGCAAATCACGTGCGCCACCTTCGGCAAAAAACGAAACACCCCAGCGCGACAGGCGGTCCTTCGGATCAAACCTGACCTTGGACAGTGCCACCGCATCAAGCGTACTGTAGCGCTGGTGCAGTTGCGCCACAATATCAAGATAAGTGACCAGGGTGCGCAGCTTTGCCGTCGAGCCCAGATCGAGCTTGGCGCCATCGTTGATATCGAGCGGCTGGTCATAATTGTCGGTTTGCAGGCGCAGGTAATTGGCGTTTTCGCCCTTTTCAAGCAAGGTGAAACTGTAGACGACATTGGCGGGATCCCCATTGCCCAGCATGCCCTTGCCAGTGAGCCCGGCAGCTTTGGCCGTTGCCGGATCACGTAGATTGCGGAGCACCTCGGTCACTTTTTGCTGTGCCTGCGCGTCGAGCGTGCTGACCACGCTCAGATCGAGCCGGTCAAGGCTGTACAGGCTGGAGTCACCGAGCAGTCCGGCCAGATGGGTCCGTACCGCATTGCTGGCCTTGCGGCTGACAAAGGAATTGTTGGCAGCTACCGCATTACTGGTTCTGCCCAGTGGATGCAATCTGACCTGCAATGCGGCGTCGCGCAAGGACAGCGAAATGACGCCGGCCTGGGCCAGCAGGCGCAAATGGCTGTCGGTCAGTTGCTCAAGGTCGGCAGCGCCGGCATCGAGATAATATGAGGGGCGGCGTTGTGCAATAAACAGGCTGAGCGCCTGTTTGTAGGCCAGTGCGGCGTCGGGCCGGGTCAGATCACCGCTGAGCGCGAGATTGATTTCCTGAAAGTCGCGACCATACCAGACCCACATGCCATCGCCGATGCCATTGACCTCGCCATAGCCTGGCTTTGCCGACAGCGGTACCGAATTGAGGTAGTCGACCACGATCTGGTGCCTTACCTTGGTAGTATCTTCACCGTCCTGATAGGCGCGTAGCGACGCCGATACCATCTGGTTGAATTTGTCGGTCAGCGAACTGGTGCGGCCTTCGGGGGAGTGACGGTATTTTTCGATCTGGGTGGCCAGCGTGCTGCCGCCAGCCGAGCGGTGGCCGTTTCCAAGCATATTCATCGATTTGTCAAACACTGCCTTGCTCAGGCGATCCCATTCAACGGCGGGATTGCGCATGGGATATGTCGAATCGAGTAATTCACGGTTTTCAATGAACAGCAAACTGGCCACGAGTATATGCGGTGTAGCCGGGAAACTGGGGTAAAACCGTTCCGGATAGCGCGCCATGAACAAGTGTTGCCGGCGGCAATCGAGAATATTGAGGCCGACGCCATTTTTTTCATGAAAGGTGGCAAAAAAGCCCCGGTCCGCCATTTCTGCCATTTTGGGCGAAATACGCGCCTGCGAGGTGATCGTGAAATCCCTGGCCTGGAGCTTGGTTAAAAAATCGGGCAGGTTGGCATATCCGGTCCGTTCGTCGTAAGGGCTGTCATGTGGAAAACGGATCGCATTACTTGGGCTGGGTCCGGGTTGAACCTGATACGTGAGTTTTTTTGCCAGCCGGGTAAAAAATTGCGCCTGCATTTCATAATTGCGCGTTTCCTGCCAGACCCACCAGGCGGCAGCCGACAAGAGCGCCAGCACTAGCAGCAGCAAAATCGTCCAGATGCGCCGTGGCCTGGCACTGCGTGGTGGCGTGACGGGTGGCTTAACCGGAGGAGGAGGAGGTGGCGACGACAGTGATGGCTGTGGTGGTGCAGATGCAGATGGCAGATGACGTGGTGAAGATGGATGCAATACTGGCTCCTGGTGGGGCAGGTGGTGTGTTGGCGGGACGGCAGGATTGCCCGTTTTGCGTGTCAGACGGATGGCGGCTACCTGAGCGCGCATTTTTCGTAACGCACGAACGATGATCGGGGGCCTGCGAAAACGACGATTACTTAACATGTTGGTTCAACCGCTTTAACGGATCTTTGCTGGTGCAACGACAGCGTAAAACGCGGTCGTAAAAAATAAAATTTGCTGCCTTGGCGGCGACTGCTGCCATCTGTATTGCATCGCAGCACAGATTGCTCGTACCATTGCATCATATCAGGGCGATGTGATGGTGCGATCATGTCAAAAAAAAGAAATTGAGGATGAATTTCTCTAAAAAACAACACGCGATTGCGTCTCATCGGGGGTGAATATTGAGCGGATCATTTGGTTTTATTGCCGCGTTATTGTTCCTGCCCGGCGCCGGTCGGCACAGACGCAGTAGATATCTGCACGTGTCGCTATAGGGAATGTGATGAGGCAGTTACAATATCAGCCTACCTTTAATTTTATTGCATTATTGCCTTCCCATGACTAATTCTCTACGCCTTGCCAAACAACTCGCCGACCAAACTCCCTGCTCCCGGCAGGAAGCTGATATGTACATTGCCGGTGGCTGGGTGCAGGTCGACGGCCAGACGGTAGAAGAACCGGGGTTCCGGGTTCAGCCCGGGCAACAGGTAACCCTTATGCCGAAGGCGAGCCTGGCACCTGTCACGCCGGTGACGATCCTGTTGCACAAGCCTGCCGGCGTCGAGGCCAGCGCTGTATTGCATGGTATCAGCGCCGCGACGATGGCTGACGGTAACCGCTCCGGGCTACAATTCCTGAAGCGACACACCACGAATCTTACTGCCACGGATGCGCTGGAAACCAAGGCCAGCGGGCTGATCGTGCTGACGCAGGATTGGCTGATCAGCCGCAAACTGGTCGATGATGCGGTGAAAATTGAGCAGGAGTACATTGCCGAGGTGTCTGGCACCATTGCCCCTGACGGCCTGGCCTTGCTCAATCATGGCCTCAGTTTCAACGGCAAGCCGTTGCCGCCAGTGAAGGTGAGCTGGCAAAATGAAACCCGGCTGCGGTTCGCGCTGAAAGGTGCGCAGCCCTACCAGATTACGTCTATGTGTGAAAAGGTCGGCCTGACGGTGGTGACGCTCAAGCGTATCCGCATTGCGCGCATACCGATGTCCAGCCTGCCGGTCGGGCAATGGCGTTATCTGCTCGGTTACGAGCGTTTTTGAGTACTTTTGAGTGCTTTTAAGTTGTTTTGAAAAAATACGCAAAGGAATGAACATGATCAGCAAGAAACCAGACAATAACCGGCTTGACCAGATCGTCGCCGAAGCCAACCGCAATTCTGCCCAACGCGCCCTGGGTTACCGCGAGCGGTCGCTGAAAATGTATCCCTGGGTCTGCGGCCGTTGTACCCGTGAGTTTACCCACGCCAATGTGTCACAGCTGACGGTGCACCACCGCGATCACAATCATGACAATAATCCGCCTGATGGCAGCAACTGGGAGCTACTCTGCCTCTATTGCCACGACAACGAACACTCGCGCTATCTGGAGGCCGATCAGCAGGGTACGGATGGCTCAGGCAGCAATGCGCTCAAGCACGCTACGCATAATCCATTCGCGGCACTGGGCGGTTTGCTCAAGAAAAAGGACTAGTGCCTGCGGCGGCTGATGCCATTACCAGCGTAATTTGGTCCAGGCCGCCTGTTGTACCGGGGTTAAAAAAGTCCAGGCAACAAAGCGGCTTTGTTTTTGCCCCTGGGTCATGGCGACGGTTCTTTGCTCCTGCACCTTGGCGTGTTTGAGTGCCGTATAAATCCCCGGCAGGCTGGCCGATTTTGATACCAGCGTGGTGAACCAGAAACAGTGGGTGGCAATTTGCGCACTTTCCCCGATCATGCGCTCGATAAACGCCAGTTCACCACCCGGACACCAGAGTTCGGCATCCTGGCCGCCAAAATTGAGACTGCTATTGGTCTTGGCGTTAGCGCCCGCTTCACTGCCGGACTTAGCCAGATTGTGCCATTTGCGTTGCGTCCCCTCGCGCGCCTCGGCTAGCGAAGCATGAAATGGCGGGTTGCACATACTGAGGTCAAACCAGGCATCCTCTTCCACAATACCTTTAAATATGGCATCAGCGGATGGTTGCAGACGCAGCGTGATGTGGGGTGCCAGCTTCGGATTGGCGTCAAGAACCTGCTGTGCGTTGGCCAGCGACGCCGGGTTGATGTCGGTCGCGACAAACTGCCAGCGATATTCGCTGCAGCCGATCAGCGGGTAGATCAGGCTGGCGCCGGTTCCGATATCGAGTACCTGCAAGCGCTTCTTTTTGGGTACGCTGCCCCGGTTGCAACTGGCCAGTAAATCGGCCAGGTAATGCACGTAGTCGGCGCGCCCGGGTACCGGCGGACAGAGACTTTCAGGTGCCATGTCCCAGCCCTCGATACCGTAGCTCTCTTGCAGCAGCGCCCGGTTGAGTGCCCTGACCGCCAGCGCATCGGCAAAGTCGATACTTTGCTCGCCATGCGCGTTGGTGCTGACAAACGGCGCCAAACGGGCGTCTGTCCTGATCAGTCTGGAAAAATCGTAACGGCCCTGATGCCGGTTGCGCGGATGCAGTCTTGCCACGGTAGTGCCGGATGCCGGAGATGTTGCCGAGCTCACGCCAGCAAGGGCGGCAAGATTGGCTGATTGAATGTTTTTTATACGCATGGACAGATTTTGCCACGCCCTGAAGCCCGCGAGTACCATGCCGGCATTTTTTTCCACAGCGTAGTCCGCTCAGCTGCTGTTATGATCTCGCCTCAAAAGGAAAAAACATGAGCGATCAACCAATACCGCGTACTCTCGAAGGCATCACCCTTGAGGCGATCCTGACGCAACTCGAAGCCCGCTACGGCTGGGAAAAGATGGGCGCAATGATAGACATCAAATGCTTCACCAGCGACCCGAGCATGAAGTCGAGCCTGAAATTTCTCAGGAAAACCCCATGGGCCAGAACCCGGGTAGAGGAAATTTACCTTGCCATGGATCACTAGCGGATCACCCGCCGGATAACAGGCATGCGAACAAATAAAAACGCACCGTCCATTCGATGGAAAGTGCGTTTTTCATTTCACCGCAAATGCATGCGGTTTATTGCCAAAACTAGTGCTGGCAAGTCAGCAATTACGCTGCAGCAGGGACTAAATTAGGGAAGCGCTTGTCAATAACCTGATTCCACTTGACCAGATGCTCGGCCATTTGTGCCATCAGTTCAGTTGTATCGCCTTCGATCGTCAGTTTTTCGATGATGTCGCCCTTGGCAATGCTATCGACCACTTTCTGGTCTTCTGCGCTGACAACTGCACCAAAGACAGTGTGCTTGCCATTGAGGTGAGGCGTGGCGCCGTGGGTGATGAAAAACTGGCTGCCATTGGTACCAGGACCGGCATTTGCCATCGACAGGATACCTGCCTTGTCATGACGCAGGTCGCCAGTGCATTCGTCTCCAAATTGGTAGCCTGGACCGCCCATTCCAGTACCGTCAGGGCAGCCGCCCTGAATCATGAAATCGCTGATGACGCGGTGAAATGTCAGACCATTGTAGTAACCGCGCGCTGCCAGATTGGCAAAGCTGGCGCAAGTCATTGGTGTCTTGTCGGCAAACAGGTTGATGTTGATCGTACCCTTGTTGGTTTGCATAATGGCTTTTAATTGTGTCATTTTTTTCTCGTCTTAAGTAATGTGAAGAGCCGTATTACGGGTGTATTACAGATGTACTGCGTTGGTTTAGAACCTGGCGACCTCAGCCTGAGGTCAAAAGAATTCGACCCGGAGGCCATCCCGCCATTCTATCAGGTCAGGTATCGTTTAGCCGTATGCGCGGCAGATGGATCTCAACGAGACAAAATAAAGGTGAACAAAAAAGTAATTGCAATAAGTTGCTGTATTAATATTTTCAATATTTTATTCTGTTAAAATTTGTGAAAATAGGGCGATATGGTAATTTTTGTCGCTTTACTGCCTTGAAATTCCACATTCCATTTTGTGAGCTCTAATGAAACTTGCCATGTATGTTGTTGACGCCTTTACTAGGGAAAAATTTAAAGGCAATCCGGCCGCGGTCATCTTGCTGGAAAGCTGGCTGCCGGATGCGCTGATGCAGTCCATTGCGAGCGAAAATAACTTGTCCGAAACCGCCTTTATTGTACGTAATTACGACAACAAGTTTCATATCCGCTGGTTTTCTCCCCTCAAAGAAGTGGCATTCTGTGGTCATGCCACGCTGGCAAGTGCCTTCATTTTGTTTACGAAAAAACAGACGCCTTCGCCACTGATTTTCTTTGCGCCGGCAGTGGGCGACCTGAGCGTCGAGCTGCTGGAGCATGATCTCATCGAAATGCGCTTCCCGAATCTGGAACCGGAAGTATTGACCGAGATTCCCGCTGCCTTGATTGCCGGGCTTTCCTTGAAGCCGGATCAGGTTTTACGCAACCGGCAAGCCTATTTCGCGCTCTATCAGGACGAACAGCATATTCGCGCTGTTGATCCTGATCTTGAGCGGCTCAAAGAGTTGGCTCCATACGATGTGGTGATTACCGCTCCTGGCGATACACATGATTTTGTGTCTCGTTATTTCTGGCCAGCCAATGGTGGTGCGGAAGACCAGGTTACCGGATCGATTCACGCCGGGCTAGCGCCGTTATGGGCAAGGCATTTCAATAAATTTACATTACTTGCCTTGCAGGCGTCACAACGATCCGGCTTACTCACCTGTCGCGTAACCGCCGAGTACGTCTATGTAGCGGGTACATGTGTTGCGTATCTTGAAGGGATCATCGAGGTCTGAGATGACATTGATTGTGCGGGACAAGACTTGATAACTCGTCCCGCTGTTACGCATCATTGAGATAATTCTGTTAATCCAGCCAGCTCAGGGTAGCGGAAAAATCAGGCAGGTTGTGGTGGCGTGCGCATAGACCTTGCCGCTGGCGTCGATGATGCGTCCTTCCGCCGTGCCGACTTGCCGGCCGACCTGGATGACTTTTCCTTCGGCACGTACCGGACCGGTCTTGTCGCTCAGGGCGCGGATCAGGTTAACCTTGATTTCCAGTGTGGTGTAACCGATACCCTTGGGAAGCATCGACTGCACCGCGCAGCCGACTGCGGAATCGAGCAGGGTGCAAAAATAGCCGCCATGTACGCCACCCAGCGGGTTGTAGTGCTGGCGTCCGGGTGTCCCCTGAAAGACCACTCGGCCCGGTTCGCTTTCGACCGGAAAAAAATCCATGGTCTTGCCGATGTGGGAAATCGGAAATTCTCCATTCATGATGGCGTTTAAAAAGTCAAAGCCGCTGAGTTGTTTCATCTGTTCCAGCGGAACCACGCCAGGCTCCGACATTTTTGAGCGCATCACCGCTTCGCAGGCCAGCCACTGTTGCAGGACCTCGTTGTCTTGCTGTGCTTTACCTTCTCTCATCATGCATCCTTTTTTGGAAATAAAATCATTTGGGTACAGCGAAACAGCGCGATCGTTTTATCCTGATGCCGCACTACCGCGTCCCATACCTGCGTGGTGCGGCCCGTATGTACCGCGCTGGCGATGACGTCGATCTTACCCTGGCGCGCCGTACCGAGATGGTTCGATTTCAGCTCAATGGTGGTGAAGCTCGCG
>CANIFC010000014.1 GCA_947466695.1 Oxalobacteraceae bacterium
GGCGTAAAAGAAGGCCAGCGAGGCGCGCCAACCGGTGCCGCAATAGAAGGCGTTGTGCTGTCCCGGATGAATGCCTGCCTCATGCCAGAAGCGGCAGATTTCAACAGCGGATTTCATGCGCCCGTCGGCGTGATGGAAGGCGCTCATACTGTTGATGTCGCCGTCAAGGCCAGCCTGGCCCCAGCGTGCGCCGGGGATTTCGCCGCAGGCCTTGATATAGCTGTAGCCCGAAGTTTGGCCACAAAATTCGGCCCGGCTGCGGATGCTGACCAATGCCGCGTTTGCTGTGTGTAATAGGCGTTTTGCCTGTGCGGTATCGATCAGATATTCCGGATACGCAGGGAAGACGCTGCCAAAACGAGCGATCGGTACCTGCACCGCGAGACTATCACAGCTCAGAGGCAAGCCAGCCGCAGTCCACGCAACCAAACCACCATCGAGAAGACGCACATCGCGGACCCCGGCGTACAGCAACAAGTGTGCGACCCTTGCCGCCGCCAAGTTATTTCGCCCATAGACAATGGCGCAGCTGCTGTGCGTGATACCCTTGCTCAGCAAAAATTGCAACAGGTCAGCATCAGCTACTTTGTTCCACAACGGCCCCCGTTCGAAGCGGCTGGTATCAAGATAGCCTGCGCCAGGGATATGGCCGGATGCATACGCCAGCTCAGCGTTATTGCCTATCTCAAATAGCTGCCAGCCTGCTGACGGCGGTGTCGCCGACTTGCCAGCCAACAGCTGGTTTAGCCAACACGGCGTCACCAGCTGTTGTGAGCGGCTAGCAGCCTGAGCGATTGAGGCAAATTTCATGAATGTCTCATGTCATGGGTATAGTCAATTCAAAGCACTCAACCAAAGTAGCGAGCAACAAACACATGATTGTAAATGTTACTACTCTTTACTATCAATACAAAAACATTTCTTCTTTTATGAAGCAGCTTATAAATTTTCGTGCTTTGTGGCATTTATAATATCATTAATAGCCAAAAATCCAGATGTGGCTCAGCCATAAGCCGATATTAATGAAAGGAAAAGAGACCGTATAAAAAATAAAACGATGCTGCTTTACTTGTAAAGCAGCATCGTTTCACTTTTTATACCAGACGAAAAAACACCTTCTGCCAATGAATGCTTCTCAAATTGCCAGTTTCCGGGTACAGCTACAAAACATCAAATATCAATATTACCCGCCCGCAGTGCGTTCGATTCGATGAAGGCTCTGCGTGGTTCGACATCGTCGCCCATGAGCGTGGTGAAGATCTGGTCGGCGGCGATTGCGTCGTCGATCTGTACTTTCAACAGGCGGCGTACGGTTGGGTCCATGGTGGTTTCCCACAGCTGGCTTGGGTTCATTTCGCCCAGTCCTTTATAGCGCTGCTTGGTGACGTTGCGTTCCGCTTCGTCACGCAGCCACAGCATGGCGTGGTGGAAATCGTCTACTGCCGATTCCCGGATGCGCTCGCCTTCGCCCCGGCGGATGAAGGCGCCTTCACCGACCAGGCCTTTGAAGGTCAGGGCGGCATTGGACAGAACCTGATAGTCGGCGCCTTGGGTGAATTCAAAGTCGATGCTGCTGACCTTGATGTTGCCGTGGAACAATCGTTCGATACGCAGGCTGAATGTCTCGGAGAGTTCGTCGGTGCGCACGGTGGCTTTGACTGCCGGGTCATCAATGGCAGCGGTCATGTCCAGGGCCGATTGTTCGGCATTGGCCATGGTGTCAAGCTTCAGGGTTACGCCGGTCATGATGGCGGTAAGGGCGGCGCGGTCGATCACGCGGGCCAGGCGCAGCATGATGGTGTTGGCCAGGTTGTACTGACGTACCAGTTCTGCCAGCGGCTCGCCGGTGATCGGCTCGGCTCCGGTACTCGGGGTCAGGGCAGCGTTGGTCAGGGCGACGCTTAGCATGTAACTGGCCTCTTCGACGTCATCTTTCAGATAGCGTTCATCGCGTCCGGCTTTGACTTTGTAGAGCGGCGGCTGGGCAATGTAGATATGGCCGCGCTCGACCAGTTGTGGCATCTGGCGGTAAAACAGTGTCAGTAGCAGGGTGCGGATGTGGGCGCCATCGACGTCGGCATCGGTCATGATGATGATACGGTGGTAGCGCAGTTTTTCGACATTGAATTCGTCCGGCCCGATACTGGTGCCCAGCGTGGCGATCAGGGTAGTGATCTGCTCGCTTGAGAGCATTTTTTCAAAACGGGCTTTTTCGACGTTCAGGACCTTACCGCGCAGTGGCAGGATCGCCTGAAATTTACGGTCGCGTCCCTGCTTGGCTGAACCACCCGCTGAATCTCCCTCGACGATGTAGAGTTCGCACAGGGCAGGGTCTTTTTCCTGGCAGTCTGCCAGTTTGGCCGATAAGCCAAGGCCATCCATGATGCCTTTACGGCGTGTCAGTTCGCGTGCCTTGCGGGCGGCTTCACGGGCGCGTGAGGCGTCCACGATTTTGCTGCAAATGATCTTGGCATCGTTTGGGCGTTCCTGCAGGTAGTCGCTGAGGGTCTTGGCAACAATCTCTGCCACCGGGCCGCGCACTTCACTCGAGACCAGTTTGTCTTTGGTCTGCGAACTGAATTTTGGTTCAGGTACCTTGACCGACAGTACGCAGGTGAGTCCTTCGCGCATATCGTCGCCGGTGACCTCAACTTTGGCTTTTTTGGCGTAGTCGTGTTCTTCGATGTACTTGTTGATGACGCGGGTCATCGCTGCACGCAGGCCGGTTAAATGGCTGCCACCGTCGCGTTGCGGGATGTTATTGGTGAAGCACAGTACCTGCTCGTTGTAGGCATCATTCCATAGCATTGAGACGTCAACGCTGATGTTGGTGCCCTGGTCGGACATGCGCTCGCCGGTGGCCTGAAAAATGGTCGGATGCAGGACAGTTTTGGTTTTGTTGATGTATTCGACAAAACCACGTGTGCCGCCTTCGAAGGCAAACATTTCCTCTTTGCCGGTGCGGTGATCGGCCAGCTTGATGCGCACGCCGTTGTTGAGGAAAGA
This sequence comes from Oxalobacteraceae bacterium, assembly GCA_947466695.1. GTDB lineage: Bacteria > Pseudomonadota > Gammaproteobacteria > Burkholderiales > Burkholderiaceae_D > Undibacterium. The sequence goes on from CANIFC010000014.1 coordinate 3,007, forward strand.
CAGTTCGCGGATACGCTTGGCGAGGATCTCGTAATGGAATTCAACGTGGGTGAAGATTTCTTCATCGGCCCAGAAATGCACTTCCGTACCGCGTTTGTCGGTGTCGCCGACGACTTTGATCGGTGAGGCGACGACGCCGTTGATGGTTTCTATTTCGCGGTTTTGTGGTACGCCACGGACAAAATCCATGGCGTATTTTTTGCCGTCGCGACGGATCGTCAGCTTCAGCAGTTTCGACAGGCCATTGACGCAAGAGACACCGACGCCATGCAGGCCGCCAGAGACTTTATAGGAATTCTGATCGAACTTGCCACCGGCGTGCAACTCGGTCATGACGATTTCGGCGGCGCTGCGCTTGGGCTCGTGCTTGTCATCCCACTTGATCCCGGTTGGAATGCCACGGCCGTTATCGGTGACGGAAATCGAGTTATCGCTATGGATAGTGACGTTGATTTCGGTGCAGTGGCCGGCCAGTGATTCATCGATCGAATTGTCGAGCACTTCAAACACCAGATGATGCAGGCCGGTACCGTCCGAGGTGTCGCCAATGTACATGCCGGGGCGTTTACGTACGGCTTCCAGTCCTTCCAGAATCTGGATGGAGGATGCGCCATAAGATTCTTGTTGCGCTGGAGTGTTGTCTTGGGTGTTCTCTGACATGGCTACCTTCTGTTGTATTTACTGCTAATGTACTGTGGTGACTAATGGCTGCCAATGATTACTAATGACTGCTAATGACTGCTAATGGTAATTGCCGGTGACGACTCGTGTCTGCCGGTGTCATGAAACAGCGCCCTCCCGCGCTGGCGCGAGGGCTATCGATGCTATATCCGCATTGGCATGACGACGTATTTAAAGTCGGTATTTTCCGGGATGGTGATCAGTGCGGAAGAATTGGAATCTCCCAGCGCGATCGTGATCTGCTCGCACTTGAGGTTATTCAAGACATCAAGCAGGTAGGTGACATTAAAACCGATATCGACACTGTCTCCTCCGTAATCAATTTCAATTTCTTCTACCGCCTCTTCCTGGTCGGCATTGGTGGACAGGATTTGCATCATGCCTGGTGAAATGACACAGCGCACACCCTTGAATTTATCCGACGTCATGATGGCGACCCGCTGCAACGAACGCAGCAACAGTTCGCGGCCCAGCGTGAAACTGTTCTTGTAGCCTTTCGGGATAACGCGATTGAAATCCGGAAATTTGCCTTCGACCAGTTTGGAAATCAATTCAATGTCGGCAAACGTCAGCTTGACCTGGTTGTTGGCGATATCGAGCTGGACCAGTTCGTCCTTGTCTTCCAGCAGTCGCTGCAGTTCAATGATGGTCTTGCGCGGAATGATGACTTCCTGGCGCTCGAACTCTTGTTCTACCTCGACCTGGCAATAGGCCAGACGATGCCCGTCAGTGGCCACGGCGATGACGTTCTTGCCATCGACGACCAGCAGCAGGCCGTTGAGGTAGTAGCGGATATCTTGCTGCGCCATCGAGAAATGCACCATGTTGAACAGGTGCTTCAAGGCTTTTTGCGGCAGGCTGACGCTGGCGTTGTATTGCTCTGCCTGAGCTACGGTAGGAAACTCTTCTGCCGCCAGCGTCTGCAGGGAAAAACGTGATTTACCCGATTGCACCGTCATCTTCTTGTTTTCGAGCTTGATGGAGATGTCATTGTCGTCTGGCAAGGCGCGCAGGATGTCGAGCAACTTACGTGCAGCGACGGTGGTGGCGATGGATTCGCCACCCGAGCCGATATTGGCGTGGGTGGTGATCTGGACTTCGATGTCGGTCGACAGGAAGGAGATTTTTTCGCCGTTCTTGCGGATGAGGATATTGGCCAGAATCGGCAAAGTGTGCCGACGCTCGACAATACCACTCACAATTTGCAAAGGTCGGAGCAACGTATCCCGGTGGGTTTTTACCAATTGCATGAGTAAATCCTCGCTTAATTTATGGTGGTTGACGGACGCTGATTAGCAACGTGCTGTTGCGCTCATTTTTTGCTTTTTTACTGCCAAATTACGTACTTCTAGATGCGTTACGCTGAACATCGTGCTATTCAGGGCAAGACTCCGGAAGTCTTCAATCCAGGGCATTGACGACTTGCCCTGCCCATCTGACAACTAGCCCTTCAGCGTCTGCTCCAGCACATGCAGCTCGTGATTACATTCGGGATTTTTGCCGCGATCCGCGGTGATCTTGCGTACTGCGTGCAGGACCGTGGTGTGATCGCGTCCACCAAACAACTCGCCGATTTCCGGCAAGCTTTTTTGTGTTAATTCTTTCGCCAGATACATGGCAATCTGGCGCGGTCTGGCAATATTGGCCGGACGCCGCTTGGAATACATATCGGCCACTTTGATATGGAAAAAATCTGCGACGGTCTTTTGAATATTCTCGACCGAAATCTGGCGGTTCTGCACCGACAGCAAATCTTTCAGCGCTTCCTTGGTGACGTCAATCGTGATCTCTTTACCGTGAAAGCGCGAGTACGCCAAAATCTTGCGCAAGGCACCTTCGAGTTCGCGCACATTGGAGCGCAAATGCTTGGCCACGAAAAAAGCCACGTCATCGGAAAAATGGACGCCTTCGCTGGTCGCTTTCTTGAGCAGGATGGCGACGCGCATTTCCAGTTCGGGCGGTTCTATCGCGACTGTCAGACCCGAGTCAAAACGCGAGATCAGGCGATCATCCATGCCGGTGATTTCTTTGGGATAGGTATCACTGGTAATAATGATTTGCTTCTTGGCCGCGATCAGGGCCTCAAAGGCATAGAAAAATTCTTCCTGCGTCCGGCTTTTGCCACCAAAAAATTGAATATCATCGATCAGTAACAAATCGAGGGAATGGTAGTAACGCTTGAACTCGTCGAAACCCTTGCGCTGGTAAGCGGTCACTACGTCGCGCACATATTGCTCGGCGTGGATGTAACGGATTTTGGCATTCGGATTGTCGACTAAAATTTGGTTGCCGATGGCGTGAATCAAATGCGTTTTACCCAGACCGACACCACCATATAAAAACAGCGGGTTATAAGACACACCGGGATTATTAGCGACCTGTATGGCCGCGGCACGCGCCAGCTGGTTTGCCTTACCGGTCACGAAACTGTCAAAGGTCAGTTCGGAGTTAATCCGGCTTTGTTCGCGTCGCGGCGACACCAGCGGCGCCGGATCGGAATAAAACGAGGAGATGTCGGAAGTGCCGGCACGATCTGCGTCATACGACTGGGTCAACGCCGACGCGGGTGTATTTGAAGCTGCCAGTGTAGCTGCAGGTCCCGAAACGGGAACGCTAGGCGCCGGTTTTTTATTGATGCGCGGATCAATAATAAACTGCACCTCGATCGTGTCGTCCCAATATTGCACAGCCAATTCAGTGATGCGGCCGGCAAATTGCGTTTTTACCCAATCGAGTTTAAAACGATTGGGCGCGCCGATACGTAACCGGCCGTTTTCGTAATCGACAGGTACCAGGGGCTTGATCCAGGCGCTATATTGTTGCGGCGTTAATTCCTGTTCGAGTTGAGAAGAACAGGCTTGCCAAAAATTATCCATGAATACTCAGTATCAAAATGCTTGCGTGTGGACCGTAAAATGATGGTGTTTTGTTGCGGACGATTGCCTGGCTGTTGCAAATACGTTGAACGTACTAATCTGGCAAAGTTGTAGAACTGCCAAAATAAAACGGATACACTAATCCGCTATTCTACCCTCGCCAGCAATAGTTATCCACAGGTAGCACGTAAATTTGTTTATAAAGGGAAGCATGTCCCTGATTAAATTTGCGTCAAATGGATTGACAGGAGTAGGCAAAGTCGTGTCTAATTCAGGGTTCCCTAGCCCTATTTTGTTGGATGGTGCATAATTTGCCTTAAATGCAACATACCATAAGCAGCGGTTTTGGGGTAGTAATGGTGTGAATAGAGTGTGAGAAAGTGTATTTTAATTTATTGATTGTGCAAGAAGTTGTATGAGCAATAAAGCAAGAAATTAAGTTGGCAATAAAATAGTAATTGTTATGTTGTTAAATATAATAATTAATATCAATTATTAGATAAAATGCCAGCAACGCGCACTTCACGCTATTACCCGTAATTCCGATTTAATCAATTTGCTCAAATAGCGAGACCAACATGAAACGTACTTATCAACCTTCCGTAGTTCGTCGTAAGCGCACCCACGGTTTCCGTGCACGTATGGCAACCCGCGGCGGCCGCGCTGTCCTCAATGCACGTCGCGCCAAAGGTCGTAAACGCCTGGCAGCTTGATCCTTTCTGGCTGTAGTCAGCGGCAGCTTCGGCTGATGGCGTGACAATAGCCAGATGACCAAGATGATCAATGCAACCGACATGACCAACGCCAGCGGAGATTTTGCACGCGTCAGGCGTATCGTAAAAACGGATGAGTTTTCATCCGTTTTTCGTTTGCGCCCTGTGCAAAGGACGGCACACTTTGTCTTGTATGCCAGACCGACCGATTTGCCACACGCCCGCCTCGGTGTTGTCGCGGCAAAGCGGTTCGCTCCGCGTGCGGTCACCCGTAACACCATCAAGCGTGTTACCCGTGAAATTTTTCGCACTGCCTCACTGGTCAGTGTCGACTGCATCGTGCGTTTGTCCAAACCGGTGAATACCAAGGCAGGTTCTGCCACTACCGCCCAGCTCAAGCGTGAGTTACGGGTGGAAATCGTGCGCCTGTTTGCGTCGCAAAAAAATCCCGTTGAGTCCGCATCATGAAATCCTTGCTGCTGCTATTACTGCGTATATACAAATTGATGATCAGTCCCATGCTGGGCCAGCGTTGTCGTTTTTATCCCAGTTGTTCCGAGTATGCCGCCGAGGCGATTCGTGAGTATGGCGCTTGCCAAGGCAGCCTTCTGGCGGGTAAACGCCTGTGTAAATGCCATCCCTGGCACCCGGGTGGTGTGGATAATGTTCCACCCAAGGCTGAAAAACAAACATCTGCTCCTGCCTCTGATGCGGGTCACTCTTCTCAACTTTCCTAATCTTCGTGAAATACACAAATGGATATTAAACGCACCGTCCTGTGGGTTGTTTTTTCGATGTCGCTGTTGATCCTCTGGGACAACTGGATGCGTCATACTGGCAAGCAATCGATGTTTTTCCCTACTTCAACGGCACAACAGGGCAAGAGTGGCACTACTCCCGCTTCCCCCGCAGCTGATGCGGCCAAGACTGCGGCGGCGAATGCCACTGCCACCGGTGTGCCTGGTGCTTTGCCACCCGCCGGTGACGTGAGCGCTTTCAAGAGCGAGCGCATCACCATCATCACGGATCTCGTCAAGGTTGATATCGATACTCTCGGTGGTGAAGTCAAGCGTCTGGAATTACTCAAGCACAAGGACAACACAGACCATACTAAAAATGTCGTGCTGTTCAACGAAGATGCAAAGCGCACTTATCTGGCACAGACCGGTTTGTTGGGTGGTGATTTCCCAAATCATAAATCGGGTTTTGTGGCCAAGCCTGGCATCCGCGTGATGGGTGAAGGCAATCAGGTGCAACTGGTGCTTGAAGCGGAAAAGGCTGGCGTCAAGCTGACCAAGACCTTTACCTTTAAAAAAGGTGACTATGTCATCGATGTGAAGCACGAAGTGACCAATAACACGACCGCGCCAGTGACGCCTTCGCTGTATCTGCAACTGCTGCATGATGGCACCAAGCCTGAAAGTGGCGGAATGTTTTCCGGTAGCGGCGACTTTTTTGCGCCTGCGGTCTATACCGAAACGGACAAGTTTCAAAAACTCGATTTCGAAAAAATTGAAAAAGGTTCAGACAGTCATGCGACCAAGGCCGACAACGGCTGGATTTCCATGATTCAGCATTTCTTCGTTTCTGCATTTATTCCGCAAGACAAGGCGCAGCGTGAGATTTTTACCAAAAAAGTGGATACCAACCTGTATGCCGTCGGCAGCATCTTGCCTATGGGTAGCATCGCACCTGGCGCCAGTGTCATGATGGATGCGCGCTTGTATTCGGGTCCGCAAGAATCTGATCGTCTGGAAAAAGTCGCTCCCGGACTCGAGTTGGTCAAGGATTACGGTATCCTGACGATTCTGGCCAAGCCGCTGTTCTGGTTGATGGAAGTGATCCATAAACTCCTGGGCAACTGGGGCTGGACCATCGTTGTCTTCACTATCGCCATTAAACTGGCCTTGTTCCCGTTGTCTGCCGCAGGTTATCGCAGTATGGCAAAAATGAAGCTGGTGACGCCAAAAATGACAGCGGTACGTGAGCAGTATAAAAACGAACCGCAAAAAATGAATCAGGCGATGATGGAACTGTACAAGAAAGAAAAGATCAACCCGCTTGGTGGTTGCTTGCCTATCCTGATCCAGATGCCGGTGTTCCTGTCGTTGTACTGGGTGTTGCAGGCCAGCGTAGAAATGCGCGGCGCGCCCTGGGTGGGCTGGATTACGGATCTGACCGCACCTGATCCCTGGTATATCCTGCCAGTGATCTATGCCATTTCGATGTACATCACAACCAAGCTGAACCCGGCGCCGGCAGATCCTATGCAGGCCAAGATGATGCTGTTCATGCCACTGGCTTTTTCCGTGATGTTCTTCTTCTTCCCATCCGGACTGGTACTGTACTGGGTTGTCAATAACGTGTTGTCGATCGCTCAGCAATGGGTCATCAACAACAAACTGATTCCGGCGGCACCGAAACCCTGATGTTCTGTTGTTCATAATCAAAAAGCCCGTGTCTGACATGGGCTTTTTTTATGACAAGCGCTATAATTTTTGGTTCGAAGGCCAGCAAGGTAAAAAATTCTCATGACATACGATACGACTTCCCGCGACGATACATCTTCACACGCAGCGTCCTATGACAGCACCCCGATTGCCGCAATCGCTACCGCTCCGGGGCGCGGCGGTATCGGCGTAGTGCGTATTTCCGGCAAAGACCTGGCACCGGTGGTGACGGCCCTGTTTGGTGCGACACGACTTAAGCCGCGCCACGCCAGCTACCTTCCCTTTACCCAGTCGGACGGCAGCGTCATCGATCAGGGACTGGCGATTTTTTTCAATGCGCCGCACTCTTACACCGGCGAAGATGTCCTTGAATTACAGGGTCATGGCGGCCCGGTCGTTATGCAAATGTTACTCACGCGTTGCCTCGAAGCGGGGCGGGATGCCGGCTTGCGGCTGGCGCAGCCGGGTGAATTTACCCAGCGCGCCTTCTTGAACGACAAGCTGGACCTGGCGCAGGCTGAAGCGGTCGCCGACCTGATTGAAGCGTCGACCGAAGCGGCGGCCAAGTCGGCCTCGCAATCCCTGTCAGGCGCATTCTCAAAGGTGATTCATACGCTGGTTGAGAAGGTGGTGCACCTGCGCATGCTGGTGGAAGCGACCCTTGATTTTCCGGAAGAGGAAATTGAATTTTTGGAAAAATCCAATGCCCGCGGCCAGTTATCCCTGATCAGGGACGCGGTGCAAAAAGTTTTTGAACAGGCCGCGCAGGGTGCCTTGTTACGCAGCGGTCTCAATGTGGTGCTGGCTGGCCAGCCCAATGTCGGTAAATCGTCATTGCTCAATGCGCTGGCCGGAGACGATGTGGCGATAGTGACGCCGATCGCCGGAACAACGCGTGACAAGGTCATAGAGACGATTCATATCGAAGGCATCCCGCTTAATATCATCGACACTGCCGGGATTCGCCACGACCATGATGAACCCGAATCCGGCGAGCAGCTTGCTGTCATTGATGCGGTAGAGCGGATCGGCATCGAGCGCACCTGGGCTGAAGTGGAAAAAGCCGACGTCATCCTGCATTTACTCGACGCCAGCCGTGGCCCGACCCGTGCCGATGAGGCCATCGTCGCGCGGTTTCCTGATGCGGTGCCGGTCATTTGCATCTGGAATAAAATTGATGTGTCGGGTCATCAGGCCAGTGTCGACCAGATGGATGACGCCACCCAGATCTACCTGTCGGCGCAGGAACATACCGGCATCGATTTGCTGCGCCGCGAATTATTACGCATCGCCGGCTGGCAGCAAACAGGCGAATCACTCTATCTGGCGCGTGAACGTCATCTGATCGCGCTCAAGCAGGCGCGTGAGCATCTCGAATTCGCCGCCGGTTTTGCGGCGCAAAATGATCAGTCGCTGGACCTCTTCGCAGAAGAATTACGCCTCGCCCAGGACCGTCTCAACAGCATCACCGGCGCGTTTACCTCAGACGATTTACTCGGGGTTATTTTCTCTCGCTTTTGCATCGGAAAATAAGCCGTTTCCAAAAAAAGTAAAGAATGCGTCCGATCCAATAAGCGTATTGCCAGTGCGCTGGTGATGCCTGAATGATTGTCGCTCAAGTCTTTTTCGCTTTGCTAGCGGCCATATCAAGACGCCTCCGCGCGCCACCGGTGGGCTGCCAGTCTGTTGTCTGGAGCATTACCGTATGACGGTTCTTATTCTGATAGCTTGGGATAAGGGGGCGGCCCAGCCTGTAGAGCTCAAGCGGGGTATCAATTTTTGAGCCATGGATGCTTGCCATGATTGTCTGCTGCCACAGTCTGTAGCCCGCTTATCAGCCCGCTTATCAGCTTACTTGCCAGCTCCTGCGCTTGCCTCGTGAGCGCGATATTATTATCCGGTGAATGCCTGAAAGCTCACGATTGAGCGCATTGAGCTTTCACTACACTGATTTCCCCTCCCCTCTAAAAACACAAAATTTTGACTTGTGGTTGTGCGCATGTACACAGCGCTATCGGATCATGGTGCGCAATTGATTAATTAATTAATAATACAAAATAACAACAATCTTTGCATTAATTTGCTGTCTTTTATTAATTTTTACAATATTTGCAATATTTTTTAAATATTATCTTTAAAACATATTGCTTTAATGATATTCTAAAAAGAGAAGATTTTTAAATAATTATTGTGCAGCCTTCGGTCGATGCTTTAGAGGGCAATATTATTTTCATAATAATAGTAACAATTTATTAATTTATTAATTTATTAATTTAAAAAACTTATTTTTCTCTCTACGCATTTTTATTCCTAGCCGGTAGAGCGGAGATTTATGACAAGTTAAGGCGCTGTTCTTCACAGTCCGATATCTAGCTGTTGCCGTATGCATGGAGCATCAATGTTAAGAATTGCGAATCACTATGTATCAAAAATTACTTTTATCCTGCTGTTGTTTGAATTTGGCATTTCACTCGCTGCGGTCTATCTGGGCGCCATTATCCGCATGGCTTATCTTAATTTTCCGGCCTATACCAGTACCGGGAATTTTTTTCTTACAGCGTTGACGTTTGCGATGACGATGATTTTTTGTCTCAGTGCGCTGGGTATGTACCAAATTAATTTTCGTGAAAATATACGCAATACACTTTTGCGTCTGATGCCAGCCTTTGCGCTGGCTTTGGCGTTTATTACCCTCATTTTTTATGTAGTTCCAGACCTCTATGTGGGGCGTGGCGTCATGGGACTGGTGTTTACCATCACCGCAGTTGGGGTATTGCTGATCAGGGTACTTTTTTTCAAGACCTCAGAAACGAGCTTGTTAAGGTCGCGCATCATCTTTCTGGGGACTGGCAAGATGGCGCAGGAATGTCATGTCTTGGCGCTAAGCAATTCATCTCGCCATGAGTACAGCATTATTGGATTTGTCTCTGTTGCTGACGATGATCCTTTCGTACTGAAAAAATACATTTTACCTGCCGGCACCGGATTAGCTGCCTTGGCGGAGATGCATCATGCCGATGAAATTGTGGTGGCGGTCCAGAACCGGCGTGGGGGGCAATTCCCTATTCAGGATTTACTCGATTGCAAATTAAACGGGGTAAAAGTGATCGACGCTGCCGCTTTTTTTGAGCGGGAGGCGTGCCAGATCCGGGTCGAATCGCTGCAACCCGGCTGGCTGGTGTTCGGTGACGGATTCAATCAAAGTTTTTCGCGCAGATTCAGCAAACAACTGTTTGATCTTGTTGTGAGCGCCTTTATTTTTATGCTGACCTTGCCCTTGATGCTGGTGACCGCCTTGTTGATTTTTCTGGAGGACCGCGGTCCCATCCTTTATCGCCAGGAGCGCATTGGTAAAAATGGTTGCCACTATATGGTGCTTAAGTTCCGCAGCATGGGAATTAGCGCAGAACGTGCTGGCAATCCTCAGTGGGCGAGTGCAAATGACCCGCGGGTGACACGGATCGGACGCATTATCCGCAAGCTACGTATCGATGAGTTGCCGCAAATTATCAATGTGCTGAAAGGGGACATGAGTTTTGTCGGACCACGCCCTGAGCGACCTTTTTTTGTCGATTTATTATGTAAAGATGTTCCTTTTTATAATATGCGACACAGTATCAAGCCCGGCATTACCGGCATGGCGCAAGTGAGATATGCCTACGGGGCATCAGTTGAAGATTCGTTGCAAAAACTACAATATGATTTGTACTACGTCAAAAATAATAGTTTGTTTTTAGATATTTTAATATTATTGGAAACAGTGCAGGTGGTGTTGCTGGGCAAGGGTGCGAGATAAACGCAGGTGTATTTTTCCGGCGCAGTAACTCAGGGTCGCTCATTCATCCTTGGCCATTGTCAGGCTCTATTTTTGATTCAATGAATAGTGAACGTAATTTTATTAAATTATTATCTTATTAGTTTTTAGAAAGTAAGCTCGATGCTCACTAGTGTTGCGTTTCTGAGTTACGCCGTTGCTGCAGTGGCTTTTTTTATACTTTCCATTTTGCTTGTGACAATCTGGCGTGACCGGTCGCACTGGGCTTGGATGGCGGTTGCCAGTTTCATCACTGCAGCCTGGGCTACAATTTTTTCCTTGCACGCCTATTTCAATACGGCGCTGTCACTCGTTGCCAATAGTCTGGAATCACTTCGCAGCGCTGGCTGGATTATTTTTCTCCTGATCCTGTTGTCACCACCCAAAAAATGGCACTTGAGCGTACTTTTCCAAGTCAAGCCTTACGTCTTGGGTATTAGCGGTTTTTTAGTGCTTCAATTTTTCGCCACGGTATTTAGTCAGGTCGCCAGCGATCTGCCTCTTCCTTATTTTTTCGGCGGTTTTATGAGTTTATTGAGCGGAGCGACAAGTCGTGTAGCGGTTTCCGTCATTGGCATGTTATTAGTCGAGCAATTTTTTAGAAATATGCCGGATAAAGGACGCTGGGGTATTAAATTTGCCTGCTTAGCCATCGGTGGTTTATTTGTCTATGACTTTTACTTGTATAGCGATGCCATGTTGTTTCAAAAAATAAATAGTGATATTTGGCTTGCGCGGGGGGTTGTCGATGCGTTCACTGTGCCATTCCTCGCTATTTCCGTGATTCGAAATCCCAAATGGTCACAGGGAATTTTAGTGTCGCGCAGTCTCGTGCTGCATTCTACGACCTTGTTCGGGACGGCGCTTTACCTGCTGGCAATGGCCGCCGCCGGATATTATTTACGTTTTTTTGGTGGTAGCTGGGGATTTGTCATGCAGGTGGTGTTTTTGTTTGGCGCCATCATCCTGCTCGTTGTGCTACTTTTCTCCGGCTCGGTGCGGGCATGGTTAAAAGTATTTATCAGTAAACATTTCTATAATTATAATTATGACTACAGGGATGAGTGGATACGCTTTACCCGCACATTGTCCATGCCAGGTCCTGATCTTGCGGAGCGCGCGATCCGTGCGCTGGCCGCTTTGGTGGAAAGCCCTGCCGCCGCACTTTATGTTCGCAAGGACTCGAACCTCTGCGAATTGTCCAGTCAGTGGAACATGCGGCTTGATGGCTGTTCTCAGCCTATGGATAGCAGTTTCTGCCGCTTGTTAGAGGAAAAACAATGGGTGATCGATTTACACAATGTTGACCTGGATTCCAGCATGTATGACGGCGTTCCCATTCCGGCCTGGCTCAGCGCTTACGAACGGGGTTGGCTGGTCTTGCCCTTGATGCTGCAAGGACGCTTATTTGGTTTTGTCGTGCTGGCGCAAGCCAGAAGTCCCATCAAGCTCAATTGGGAAGTACTGGATTTATTGAAAATTGCCGGCACGCAGGCAGCCAGTTATCTGGCGCAGCAGGATTCGGCAAATGCCTTAATGGTGGCGAGACAATTTGAGTCATTTAACCGGATGTCGACTTTCATGGTGCATGACCTGAAAAATCTGGTCGCACAATTATCGTTGTTGGTCTCCAACGCGGAAAAGCATCAGCATAAGCCGGAGTTTCAGAAAGACATGCTCGATACGGTCGACCATTCGGTTCAAAAAATGAAGGTCTTACTGCAAAAGCTGAGCCGTGGCGTTTCAATTGACGATAAATCGACTATTTTTCTCGATGAGCTGTTACGCCGCGCGGTGGCGTCAAAGTCGCCCTATGAACCGAAACCGATACTCGAAATTCTGGAAAAAAATATCCGGGTCAGCGCTAACCGCGAACGTCTGGAACGTGTTATCGGTCACGTCATTCAAAATGCCATCGACGCGACGCCAAAAAATGGTGAGGTGAGGGTCAGGTTGAGTCAGCAAAACCATCATGCCGTGGTCGAGATTATGGACAACGGCGTTGGCATGACGGAAGACTTTATTCTCCATCGCCTGTTCAGTCCTTTTGTTTCAACCAAAGTTGCAGGGATGGGAATCGGTGTGTTTGAGACCAAAGAATATATTGAAGAGCTCGGCGGGTCACTTGAAGTGTCGAGCAATTCTGTCAGCCCGGCAAACGGAACGACGTTTACCTTCTTTTTGTCAGCGCACGGTACTGAAACGAAAGAGATTTTGGCATGAACTTAACTACAGAGAGCCCTGTTGTGAACCAGGAAAAGAAGAAGCTGCTGATTATCGAAGACGACCTGGGATTGCAAAAGCAATTGCGCTGGAGCTTTGACGCCTATGAGGTTGTGTTGGCGGGCGACCGTGAAAGTGCGCTGGCGCAAGTGCGCCGGCACGAACCTGCCGTGGTCACGATGGATCTGGGTTTGCCGCCAGACCCCGACGGTGCCACTGAAGGGTTTGCGATCTTGCAGCAGATATTGGCTCTGGCGCCCGATACCAAAATCATCGTTTTATCCGGCAACCAGGATCGCGAAAATGCGGTCAGGGCCATCGCCCTGGGAGCCTATGATTTTCATCAAAAGCCGTTTGATCCCGCCTTGCTCGGCCTGGTTGTAGCGCGCGCTTTTTATTTGCATGCGCTGCAGTCGGATAACCGGCGTCTGTCGAAAATCCAGACCAGCTCGCCTATGTCAGGCGTCATCAGCCGTGACCCCGGCATGCTCAAGCTTTGCCGCAGCATAGAAAAGGTCGCGCCGTCTTCTGCTTCGGTCATGCTGCTAGGCGATAGCGGAACCGGTAAAGAAGTGCTGGCGCGGGCCCTGCACCAATTGAGCCCGAGAGCGGACAAGCGTTTCATGGCGATCAATTGCGCCGCAATTCCCGAAAACCTGCTCGAGAGTGAGCTGTTCGGGTATGAAAAAGGCGCCTTCACCGGTGCTGTCAAACAGAACCTGGGGAAAATTGAACTGGCCAATGAAGGGACCTTTTTTCTCGATGAAGTCGGTGATTTGCCGATGTCCCTGCAAGCCAAGTTACTGCGCTTTCTGCAAGAGCGTGTGGTGGAGCGCGTTGGCGGCCACAAGGAAATTGCGGTCGATGTGCGCATTGTCTGCGCGACGCACCAGAATCTCAAGGAACTCATTACAACGGGGCGTTTCAGGGAAGACCTGTACTACCGCCTGAGCGAAATTGTGATCACTATTCCCCCATTGGCTGAACGCATCGGTGATGCTGCGTTACTGGCGCATCACTTCAAGAATAAATTCAATATCAAGGAGGGCCGGACGGGGCTCACCTTCAGCCGTGAGGCAATGATCCTGATTGAAAACCATACCTGGCCTGGTAATGTCCGGGAGATGGAAAACTGTATTAAACGCGCTGTCATCATGGCGGAAGGGCCGCAGATTTCTGCCGACGATCTGGGTCTGTCCGGTCAGCCTGTTGAAGAGGAGGTGATTAACTTACGCCAGATTCGTGATGACGCCGAGCATAAAGCGGTCGTCAAGGCGCTGGCCAGGGTTGATGGCAACATGGTCAAGGCCGCCGAGTTGCTCGGGATCAGCCGTCCTACCCTTTACGATTTACTGAGCCGTCATGCGATTAAATAATCCGGCAAATAACGGCACAGGCAGTTGTTTACGCAGCGTTGCATGCAACGGCACGGTTGCCGCGATTGTGATGGATTGCCTTCATCGCTTTCGCCACTGTCCTGAAGTGAGTATTTTCCGCTACCCAGGGCTCCTGCAATGACCGGTCTGCTGCATCAGCTCCTGGTTGACAGCGCCCGCCATTCGCCGCAGGCGCCTGCATTGCGTTATCTGGGGCAAGATACTGACTATGCCAGCCTGTCTGCCCAGGTCAGCGCCTTGGCTAACGGGTATCTCCGGTTGCAGGCGGGTCGCTGCGAGCGTATCGCCATTTATCTGGAAAAACGTCCTGAGGCCGTGGTCGCCATGTTCGCCGCCTCTGCCTGCGGTGCCACCTTTGTACCGGTTAATCCACTGTTGAAAGCGGAGCAGGTCAGCTACATCCTGCTTGACTGTCATGTCAAAATTCTGGTGACTTCGGCGACCCGCCTGCAGGCGCTTAAGGACATCCTGCCACTTTGCCCTGAGCTGCATACGGTCATTGTGCTCGATGCCAGCGGACTGTTGCCGTCATGTGGTGCCATCGCTGTGATGACATGGGCACAGGCCATGGCGCTGAGCCCTGTGATCACTGCGCACCGCTGTATCGATACCGACATGGCGGCGATTTTATATACCTCGGGCAGTACCGGCCAGCCTAAAGGCGTCGTACTGTCGCACCGGAATTTACTGGCGGGCGCCGCCAGCGTTGCCGGGTATCTGGAGAACACCGCCAGCGACCGGATACTGGCGGTACTTCCCTTCAGTTTTGACTATGGCCTGAGCCAGCTCACCACCGCCTTGCGGGTGGGTGCCTGCATCGTGCTGATGAATTACCTGATGCCGCAAGATATTGTACGTGCCGTGGCAGAGGAAAAAATTACCGGGCTCGCCGCTGTGCCACCGCTCTGGATTATGCTGGCGCAGCAAAAATGGCCCTCTGCCACGAGCTTGCGCTATCTCACCAATTCCGGTGGCGTGATGCCAGGAAGTACGCTTGATGCCTTGCGGGTTCATTTTCCCGCAGCCAAAATTTTTCTGATGTACGGCCTGACCGAGGCGTTCCGCTCGAGTTATCTGGACCCTGCCGAGCTGGACCGCAGGCCCGGCTCGATCGGCAAGGCGATACCGGGAGCGGAGTTGCTGCTCATTAATAAAGACGGCAGGCAATGTGCACCTGGCGAAGAGGGCGAGCTGGTTCACCGTGGGGCGCTGGTGGCGCTCGGTTACTGGAATGACAGGCAAAAAACCAGTGAAAGGTTTCGCCCGCTGGCCGTCTTGCCGCACACCCTTGGTCTGCCATTGACTGAGATTGCGGTCTGGTCGGGCGACACGGTGCGTCAGGACGAGGAAGGATTTTTATATTTTGTCGGCCGTGATGACGACATGATCAAGGTGTCGGGTTACCGCATCAGCCCGACCGAGGTAGAGCAGGTGGCCGACCATTTTAGTGAGGTGACCGAGCTGGTGGCAGTCGGTGTTGCGCATCCTGTTACGGGCCAGGCGATTGTGCTGGTGGTGCGGCAAAACAGCGCTGAAAGTTTTACGTCCGAGGCGATCCGGCGCTATTGCCAGGCCAGGCTGCCGGCCTACATGATGCCTTCCCATATCGAACTTGTGCCAGAAGATTTGCCGCGGAATGCCAACGGAAAAATCGACCGTCAATTAGTAAAAGCGCGGTTTTCCAGTTTTTTCATTACGACTGAAACCGGAAGGGGGCTGGGATGATCCTTTTTAATGACGTTGCTCGTCCTTGCCAGCGAGCCCGCGAATCCGCTTGCGCGACGGTATATCCGTGTTCCTATTGTTTCCCTCAATTTTTCCGGCTTCTCTCGTTATGCTAAAACCTGTTCATGCACCGCAGACGCAGTTTCCGATTCATGATGGCTGTCTGCTCGTTGGTGGTATCGCTCTGACCCGGCTGGCGCAACGGGTCGGTAGTACGCCCTTTTATGCCTACGACCGCGTCTTGTTGAGCGCACGGGTTGCGCAGTTACGCGCGGCTCTTCCGCCTGAGATGTGTCTGCATTATTCGATCAAGGCCAATCCCATGCCGGCGCTGGTGCAGCATATGGCGGGGCTGGTCGACGGCTTTGACGTCGCCTCGGGAAGAGAGCTCCGGTGCGCGCTCGATACCGGCCTGGTACCTGAGCACATCAGTTTTGCCGGCCCCGGAAAAACGGACGCCGAACTTGCTCAGGCTATCGCGGCGCAGGTACTGATTCACATTGAATCCGTCTCTGAACTGGAGCGACTTGACCGGCTCGCGACCGTGACCGGCTATCTTCCCCGGGTCGTGGTCAGGGTCAATCCTGATTTTGAGCTGAAGTCATCCGGTATGAAAATGGCCGGTGGCGCCAGGCAATTTGGTATCGATGCCGAGTTGGTGCCAGAGGTACTCAGGTGGATTGGCAGCCTGAACCTGGATTTTTACGGACTGCAGATTTTTTGTGGTTCGCAAAACCTGAAGTCCGCCGCCATCGTGGAAGCGCAAACGCAGACCTTCCAGCTGGCCATCGAACTGGCGCAACACGCTCCGCGGGCACTACGTTTTCTGAACATCGGTGGTGGCTTTGGCATTCCTTATTTTCCGGGTGAATTGCCGCTCGATCTCGATCCTATCACCCGCAACTTGCAGCACTGGATGCCATTGATCACTGCAGCCTTGCCGCAAGCGCGGGTAGTGCTCGAGCTTGGCCGTTATCTGGTGGGAGAGGCGGGAATCTACGTGGCCAAGGTGATCGACCGCAAAGAGTCACGCGGACAAACTTTTATCGTGACTGACGGGGGCATGCACCATCATCTGGCGGCTTCAGGCAATCTCGGGCAGGTGATCCGGAAAAATTATCCGGTAGCCGTTGGTAACAAGATGAACGCAGCTGAGCGCGAGTTTTCTTCTGTCGTTGGTCCCTTGTGTACCCCACTGGATCTGCTGGCGGACCAGATGGAACTGGCGAAAGCCCAAACTGGCGATTTGATCGTGGTCTTTCAGTCGGGAGCTTATGGCCTGACCGCGAGCCCGGTAGATTTTCTGGGTCATGCACGGGCAGTGGAAATATTGGTGTAGCCAGCAATTAGCCTGTGATTATGCAGTAAGCAGTAAGCAGTAAGTAGTAAGCAGCAGCTATCGGCCAAAACTGCCTGGTGACCACAAATTGCTTTATATTCATTATCTATATGATAAATAAGATGCAAAAAAGACCAAAGTTCATTACACTAGGGATATTCTTAACATTCCATGGGCCAAGTTTGCGGGTGTAGGGGCCGCGACCCGCATTGACGGCTGCCGGTAGCAGCATGGTACCGCGCTGAATGCGCTGTGCACTTACCTAAAGCGACCACTTTTTTCCATCTGATGGATATTTTTATCTCCACTGCCATGAATCAATCGATCCAGCGTCATCATTTTTTTGCTCTTGCCATCGGTTTTTTGCTGATGTCACCGCTGAGAGCAGCAGAATTTTCTGCCACTGTCAAAGCGGTCAAGCCCTCGGTGGTGGCAATTGGCACGTTCCAGAAAACTCGTAGTCCGTCCGTCATTTTTTCCGGCACCGGATTCGCCGTTGATGACGGCCTGACCATCATCACCAATGCCCATGTCGTGAATGGTGCGATGAAAGAGGCTGGTGACGGCATGCCGGGCGTGCTCGGCATTCTTTCCGGCAGCGGTGATGTGACAGAGTTCAGGACTGCCACTGTCATTGCCGTTGATGAAGAACATGATCTGGCGCGCTTACGGATCACCGGAGCGCCTTTGCCGGCGCTGGAACTGGGTGACGCCAGCAAAGTTGTTGAAGGGCAGTCTATCGCCTTCACCGGTTTTCCCCTGGCCATCAGCCTGGGGTTTCATCACGCCAGCCATCGTGGTTTTGTTGCTGCCATTACGCCGGTGGCCAAGCCCGGCCTTGATTCGCGCAGGCTTGATCCTAAGGTGGTAGCGCAACTGCGGCGGTCAGCGTTTCCGGTCTTTCAGCTAGATGCCACCGCCTATCCCGGCAATAGCGGAAGCCCGGTCTACGATCCGGCCACCGGACAAGTTCTCGCTGTCATCAATATGGTGTTTGTCAAAGGCTTGAAGGAAACGGCGATCACGCATCCTAGCGGTATTACCTACGCGATTCCGGTCAATTTTGTGCATGAATTACTGCAAAAGAAAATGTAATGAAGCACCGCTAAACCAGCCTGTAGCGCAGGGTGCCATTGGCTGTTTAGTGGCAAGTTATTTGGCAAGTTATTTGGCAAGTTATTTGGCAAGTGATCTGACCACTTATTTTGCAGATGACCAGGCAATTTTTATCAAATTTTGTATTTCTGTATTTTTAATTTCATTAAAGAGAAAATTGTATGACTATCGTCAGCGTTGTGGGACTTGGGTACGTGGGAATGCCATTGGCGGTAGAGTTTGGCAAGAAGATGAGAACCATTGGTTTCGACCTTTCTGCCAAAAAAATTGCCAGTTACCAGGAGTTTGTTGATCCTACCGGAGAACTCTCGACAGCAGAGTTACGCGCCGCGCGCCACTTGAGCGTCAGCACCGATCCTACCGCTATGGCCGATGCGGACTTTATCGTGATCGCCGTCCCGACCCCGGTCGACCTGGCCCATAATCCCGATTTTTCGCCGCTCATCGGTGCCAGCCAGACGGTTGGCAAGCATATGAAACGCGGTTCCATTGTGATCTACGAATCGACCGTCTATCCCGGCGCTACGGAAGAAGTCTGTATTCCTGTGCTGGAAAAACATTCGGGCCTGAAGTGGAAAACAGACTTCCATGTCGGCTTTTCTCCTGAACGCATCAATCCCGGCGACAAGGAACACACGCTGACGAGTATCCTGAAAATCGTTTCCGGTGACGACGATGAGACGCTGAACAAGATCGCCAGCCTCTACGAAAACATCATTACTGCCGGCGTACACCGGGCGACCAGCATCAAGGTTGCCGAGGCCGCCAAGGTCATTGAAAATACCCAGCGCGACCTCAACATCGCCCTGATGAATGAGCTGGCGATTATCTTTGACATGATCGGTATTGATACGCTGGAAGTGTTGCAAGCGGCGGGCACCAAATGGAACTTTCTCAATTTTCGTCCGGGACTGGTCGGTGGCCACTGTATCGGCGTTGATCCTTATTACCTGACCCACAAGGCCGACATGCTGGGTTATCACCCGCAGGTTATTTTGGCTGGTCGCCGGATTAATGACGGGATGGCGAAGTTTGTCGCAGAGAAAGTCGTCAAGGAAATCATCAAGTCCGGTCATCACGTGAAAGGCTGTGTCGTGAATGTGATGGGCTTGACGTTCAAGGAAAATTGTCCCGATTTACGCAACTCCAAAGTGGCGGATATGATTTTTGAATTGCAGTCGTACGGCGTCGACGTCCATATCTATGATCCGCTGGCCGATGCCGATGAAGCGCACCATGAATATGGCCTGAGGGTCGATACCTGGGAAACCCTGCCGCGCGCAGCCGTCACGATTGCGGCGGTCTCGCACGATGCGCTGATGGCGCGTCCTTTGTCTGACTATCAGGCGAAATCGACCGACCATCCCTGCTTTGTCGACATTAAATCGAAGTATGACCGCGCAGATCTCGCTGCCGCAGGCTTTACCGTGTGGCGTCTTTAAGCCTCGTCTTTCATCGACAACGCGCACAAAACAAGTAAAAATGAGTAAAAAATGAGTAAAAAATGAGTAAATATCAAGAAGTTCAGCAGACTTTGCAGACAACGCAATTTACCTGGCTGATCACGGGCGTGGCAGGCTTTATCGGCTCGAACCTGCTGGAGAGCTTACTCAAGCTCAACCAGAAAGTGGTCGGGCTCGATAATTTTTCCACCGGTTACCGGCACAATCTCGATCAGGTGCAAGAACTGGTCGGCGCAGCTTACTGGAAAAATTTCACTTTTTTTCAAGGTGACCTGGTTAGCCTGGCGGATTGCCAGAGGGCCTGCGAGGGTGTCGATTATGTCCTGCATCATGCCGCACTGGGCTCGGTCCCACGCTCGATTGAGAACCCGATACTCACTAACCAAAATAACGTGACCGGTTTTCTCAACATGCTGACGGCCGCGCGCGACGCCAGGGTTAAACGCTTTGTCTTTGCCGCGTCAAGTTCGACGTATGGCGACCATCCCGGCTTGCCCAAAGTGGAGGCGGTCATCGGCAAGCCGTTATCGCCCTATGCCGTCACGAAGTATGTCAACGAATTATATGCCGATGTTTTTGCCCGCTGTTACGGGCTCGATTCGATCGGCCTGCGTTACTTTAATGTGTTTGGCCCGCGGCAGGATCCTGAGGGTGCCTATGCAGCCGTCATTCCGCAGTGGGTTGCCGCACTCATTAAAAACCAGACCTTGAATATTAACGGCGACGGCGAAACTACCCGTGATTTTTGCTTTGTGGCAAACGTGGTGCAGGCCAATATTCTGGCTGCGTTCAGTAACAATCCGGATGCTGGAAATCAAATCTATAACGTCGCGCTCAATGACAGTACCAGCCTCAATCAGTTGTACGACATGATGAAGGCCTTGCTGAAAGAGGATTTTCCGCACGTGGAGCAGCATCAGGCCAGCTATGGCAGTTTCAGGAACGGTGATGTGCGGCACTCGCAAGCGGATATCGCCAAGGCCAGAGGCCTGCTCGGTTATGAACCGACCCACCGGGTTGCAGAAGGCTTGCATGAGGCGATGGAGTGGTACAAGAGTAGCCTGTCGGGTGAAAAATACGCGTGACATTCTCCGAAAATTTTTGCCAGGCAGGGCGCCTGCTGTTTTTGTCGATACGATACCGCAAGTTTGTCTGCGTCGGCTCTGACCGCTTGTTCCAGTGAAAAAAATCACGCTGCATCACAGCCTCGAGTCGCTACCTGATTCTCTGCCTGACTCTTGCCTGCGTAGCTTTGAGAGTGTCAATCATGAGGCGGATTTTTTCACCAGCTTTGCGTGGCTCAATAATTTATGGACCCACTCGCTGAGTGAGGAGCATGACCTGTATCTTTACGAGATTGCGCAAGAGGGCAAGGTTCAGCTGCTGTTACCGCTTTGTTCGCGCAAGTCCGGTAGCCGATGGGGCATGCCGCGAAAGCTGTGTGCCGCAGCAAATTACTACACCTCCCTGGTACGCCTGATGACATATCCTCCGCTCGCGGACAGTCAGCAAAACATGCAGCAGCTGGTCGCTTCCATTCTCAGCGAGACGCCGCGCTGGGATAGCCTTGACCTGCATCCGATGGACAGGGACAGCGCGCAATTTATCGAGATGAAACAGGCGTGTCAACATGCCGGAATGGCGGTGCAGGAGTATTTTTGTTTCGGGAACTGGTACCTGCCGGTCAATGGCCGCACTTTTGCCGAGTATCTCGATGGCTTGCCCTCGCGGCTGAAAAATACATTGAAAAAAAAGCGCCGCCAGCTGGAAAAAAGCCTCGCTCTCGAGATCTGCCTGTTTGACGGTCTTGCCGGACTGGAGCAGGCCATTGCCGACTATGAACTGGTCTATCGCTCGAGCTGGAAATCTGCCGAAGCATCACCTTTGTTTATCGCCGGCCTGATGCGTACCTGCGCGCAGCTGGGCCACTTGCGGCTGGGCATCGCCTATCTCGAGGGCCGGCCTGTTGCCGCCCAGCTCTGGATTGTGTCTCAGGACGTCGCCTCCATTTATAAACTTGCCTACGACGAGGCTTATGCCAACCTGTCGGTCGGTTCTATCCTCACGGCCTACCTGATGGAGCAGGTGATCGATGTCGATCATGTCGCTGAGGTCGATTACATGACGGGTGACGATGCCTACAAGCAAGACTGGATGTCACACCGGCGCGAGCGATGGGGCTTGCTTGCGTTTAACCTGCGCACCGTATATGGCCTGTCCGGCGCATGCTGGCATATCGGCCGGCAGCAGCTTAATGTTTTTTTTTCGACCATCCGGCGTGTGCTCGGCAACGCTTTTCACTAGCAGATCACTATTTCTCTGAATTTACTTTTTTGTTTATATTTTGACATGGCGTTTTATTATTAGTTACATGTAAAATACACTAGCTTTAAAGACATAATTGGGAATAGGTAAGCTGTTTACTTTTTTCTGAAATCATCGGCATTCATTGGTATTCATCGATATTGCCTGACGTTAGTTGAGTCAACAAGGAGTAGATATGGCGCTTCATAAGAATAAATTTTCTGTTGTACTGGTCTCGGGTGCGCTTGTCATGCTGGCGACTCTGGGAGGCTGCAGTAAAGCGGAAACTACTGAAAAATTTATCGCGGAAGCCCGCCAGTATCAGCAAAAAGGGGATAGCAAAGCCGCGATTATTCAACTGAAAAATGCCTTGCAGAAAGACGCAGAGAACAAGGATGCCCGCTACCTGCTGGGGAAAATTTATCTCGACACCGGCGATGCCGTTTCGGCGGAAAAAGAATTGCGTAAAGCGGCTAGCCTGGGGCTGAGTGCGACAAACATGTTGCCTGAGCTGGCAAAAACCTTGCTGATGCAAGGCCAGTTTCAAAAGGTGCTCGATGAAACCGCACAGGACAGCCGTATCAAGAGTGATCCGGAACTGGCCAGCTTGCGTGGCAATGCGTTCATGGCGCTTGGGAACAAAATGGAAGCGCAAGAGGCCTTTGGCTTTGCTTTATCGGCTAATCCCGATTATGCCGATGCCTTAATTGGCATGGCCGGCTTGTCGATGGAAGAGCGCGATGCTGAAGCGGCAAACCGTTTTGTTGATACTGCCATCAGCAAAAATCCCAATGATTTTCAGTCCCGCATGTTCAAGGCGAACCTGCTACGTTTACAGGGGAAATTTGATGAAGCGATTGCCAGTTTTGACCAGGCGTTAAAAATAAAACCCGATAGTTCGGCGCCGTATCTGGCGAAAGCCGATATGAAAATCAGCCAGAAAAAATACGCCGGGGCGCAACAGGATATTACTGCCGCCAAAAAGCTGTCATCGAATCCGGTATTGGGTTTTTATACCCAGGCTCTGCTTGATTTTAGCCAGAATAAGCACGCCGCCGCATGGGAATCCCTGCAACAGGTACAGCGTCTGGCACCGGATTATATGCCCGGTATTTTGCTCTCTGGCGCGGTGCAGGCCGCACTGGGTTCAACTGTGCAATCGGAACAATTCCTGCGTCAATATCTGGCGAGAAATCCTGCCAATATCTACGCGCAGAAACTCTTGATCAGCGGCATGATCAACAAAGGCGATGCCAGTGGCGCTGTGCTTCTGCTTGAGCCCTTGCTCAAGACGACAAGCGATGACAGCCAGTTATATGCACTGGCCGGAGAGTCGCACCTGAAATTGAAAAACTTTGTCAAGGCAACGGAGTATTTCGAGAAGGCCAGCACATTGGCGCCTAAATCGGCCGAATACCTGACGGCCTTGGGAGTGAGCAAGCTTGGCCAGGGCGAGAACAGTTCCGCCGTTGCCGAGCTTGAAAAAGCGCTTGATCTGGGTGGCACATCTCCTAAAGCCGGAGCCCTGCTGATCATGACGCACTTGCGTATGAATGAAAATGACAAGGCGCTAGCGGTCGCCAAAGCGGTTGAAAAAGATCAGCCCGGTAATCCCCTGATACAAAATCTCAAGGGGGGTATTTACATGGCGAAAAAAGACATCGTCAACGCACGGGCGAGTTTTGAAAAAGCGGTGTTGCTAGAACCGACGTTCCTGCCGGCAGTGACCAATCTTGCGCAACTTGACATGCAGGATAAAAAACCTGAAGCGGCCAAAAAACGCTTTCAGGCAGTACTGGTAAAAGACAAGAAAAATCTGCAGGCAATGATTGCACTGGCCAGTCTTGCCGTGGTGCAGAACAAGAATGAAGAGGCGAGAACCTGGCTGGAGCTGGCCAATACCGAAAATCCCGATTCAGTACAGGCGATGCAATTGCTGGCCGGCTACTACTTGAAAAATGGACAGAAAGAAAAAGCGCTGGTGATGGTCACAAAAGCCCAGGCCAGTCATCTCGCGGCGCCAGAATTCATGGAGTTGCTGGCGCAGACGCAGCTGGCTGCCGGAGACAAGAGCGGGGCGCTTGAGAGCTATGGCAAACTCGCCGCGCTGTTACCCGAGATGGCGGCAGTGGAGTTCAAGATTGCCGCCATTCATGTATCGATGGATAATCTCGCGGCGGGAATTGACTCCTTGAAAAAATCGCTCAGGATCGATCCGCAATACCTCGATGCGCAAGTCGGACTTTCCGCTTTATACGCACGGCAAGGTGATTTTAATGAGGCCTTGCTGCTGAGTAAAAAAATACAAAAAATGGATGAGAAGTCGCCTGCCGGATTTTTACAGGAGGGGGATATCCTGTCAATGCAGAAAAAAAATACACTGGCAAGCTTAGCCTATGAAAAAGCCTTTCAGCTAGGGCGCAACGGCCAGACCATGAGCAAGATCCATCATGCACTGGTCGCTGACGGCAAAGCGAAAGAGGCGGATAGCCGGATGTCGCAATGGCTCAAGGAACATCCGATGGACGATACCGCCCGCCTGTATTTTGCCAATACGTCGATGATGGCGGTCAAGAGCAAACAGCCCTATATTGAACAACTGCAGATCATCTTGAAAAATGCTCCTGACAACGCAGTGGTGTTAAATAATCTGGCGTGGGCTTATGCCGAAGAAAAAGATCCACGGGCTCAGGAATATGCCGAAAAAGCGTATAAATTAGCCGGGAACAGCCCTGATATCATGGATACGCTAGGCTGGATCCTGATCGAAAAAGGCAATGTTGCCAGAGGTTTGCCGCTGATTCAAAAAGCACTGGGTCTCGCCCCTGAGGTGACGGACATCCATTATCATCTGGCGGTTGGCTTGTTCAAATCAGGCGATATGGCCGGAGCGCGCAAGGCGCTGGAGCACATTATCGCAAGCGGCAAGGCGTTCGATAAAATGGACGAGGTCAGGATATTACTGAAAAAAACTTGAGTACTCTAGTAACAGCAGCCTTATTTTCCAACGTATAAAAGCCAGCTCGCAGCTTACTTTCTTGCCGGGCGCACTGGCTTTTTGATAATACGGTATGATCCTGAAAAGTTTCAATTAAAGAAAGAATTAAAGGACGAATCTCGCTGGCTGGATAAGCCTCAGGCGGCGTTGCCGGATGCGTTTTTTCTTTCATGGTTCAAGTAAGGCCGGTGCATAAAAGCAGGCAAAAACAGATCAATTTTTATCTGTACATTCCCACATTCCATGACACAAGAAGGAAATAAATTATGCTGACTGCGTCGAACCGGTCCTTCGCTATTGAGCAATTGTCCATGCTGGAGAATCCTGCCGATCTGGCTGCATTGAGCGAGGTCCTGATTGATTGTGTCGAGGGCGGTGCTTCGGTAAGCTTCATGAGCCCCTTGTCCCGTTCCAGGGCTGACGCTTACTGGCAGGGAGTGATTGACGCTGTCGGATCCGGAGAGCGCATGTTGCTGGTGATGAGAAATGCGGGCGGTCGTATCATGGGAACGGTTCAGCTGGTGCTTGCGCAAGCGGAAAATCAGACTCACCGTGGCGATATTGCCAAATTACTGGTGCACCGTAGCGCCCGTTGCCGTGGTGTTGCGACTACCCTGATGCAGGCCGCAGAAGAGTGCGCGCACCATGCCGGCAAGACGCTGCTGGTACTCGATACCGCGACCGGAAGTGATGCCGAGCACCTATACCAGAGCTGGGGCTGGAACCTGTGCGGCCGGATTCCGGGTTATGCGCTGTGGCCGCATGGTAGCGTTTGTTCTACCACTATTTTTTATAAAACACTGAGCTGAGGGCGATGCTTCGCTTTGCTCCCTGTGCGCATATTCCGCAGCGATGCAGAGATGGAGCAAAAAGACCGTGCCACGACTTCATTGCTACAACACGTGCCCTGGAAGATACGAGCGCAGCTAACTGCGATGCGCTTGTCCGCAATCCACCTGCCCTCTAGCTGCGTTCTTTTTCGCTGCCAAACTGTCGCTGTCTGGTCAATGTCTTGGTGGCGACAAAAATTTCACGCAAGAAAAAACCATAGCTTCCTACCAGCGACAAGATACTGCCGACAAACAGGGCTGCAATCAGTTTATCGAGCCCTAATCCCATGGCGTCGCCAAGAAACAGGCTGGCAATCACGAGACAAATTAACAGGCCGCAGGAGGTGCCAAGCGTAATGGCACGATTGATCAGGTGCGCCCGCTCATATAATTCGTGCAGTTCTTGCCGTAGTCCGGGTTTTTGTTTGGCGCTGTTATTGTTCTGGATTAAATCTTCCAGAGCGCGTGAGCGGTCAATGATACGTGCCAGCCGGTTGGTCAGTACCATGAGGGTCGTGCCAACGCCGGCAAGCAGGAATACCGGGGCAATGGCCAGCTGAATGATGTGGCCGACATCGCCTAACTGTAGACTAATCAAGGTAATTTCCCAAAGCGAATTGAATTGCCCTGATTCTAGCAGCCTGCCGGTATTTTCGTGGTGATGCGACGCACGATTTACCTGATATATTTCACTCAAGAAGGCCGCTCCAGCCGCCTGCAATGCAATTGGCTGAGCGGGGCAGACTGCTTGGCCTTCAGCGAGTCCGCCGGTCGCCTCGCATCATGCTGGCTTGACGGGTAAAATCAGCCGCACCTGCAAACCGCCCCGGGGTAAATTACTGAGTTGCAGACTACCGCCGTGCTGTTGCGCAATATTTTGGGCAATCGTCAGGCCAAGGCCGGTACCGCCGGTATCCCTCGAGCGCGAGCCTTCGATCCGGTAGAAAGGTTCAAATACCCGGTGTTGCTCATCCGCCGGAATCCCGTTGCCGCCATCTTGTATCAGGATATGCAAAAATTTCTTGCCGGCGATCTCGGCTGTTTCCGTACTGAGCCTGGCGCGGTGGCCATATTTAACCGCGTTATCAATGAGATTGGTCAGGCAGCGTTGCAGTGACTGTGGCCTGGCCATGATGGTAATTTTGGACTTGCCTTCAAGGCTGACATCTTGTCCGGCATCGCTGGCGTCAGCGCAGACGCTATCTAACAGCGAATCAATATCGAGCGGTTTCAAGGGCCCGTTACTATCGATGCTACGCGCCAGGTCGAGACCTTCCTTGACCATGAACTGCATTGCCGACAGATCTTCTATGAGCTTATCGCGTAATTCGGCATCACCGACTTTTTCCAGCCGCAGCCGCAACCGGGTCAGCGGGGTTTGCAAATCGTGGGTAATGGCAGCGAGCATGTGGGTGCGTTGCTGTATATGCTGGCGAATGCGGTTTTGCATTGCGTTAAAGGCCTTGGTCGCGA